>DATEJX010000270.1:0-22144 GCA_035277785.1 Candidatus Angelobacter sp.
TACCGATGATTTCCAGGGCCGCTGGCATTTCAATACTTGCGTTGCCGCCATCATGGAGTTCGTAAATGCTCTCTATGGCGCGGAAGATGAAATTGCAGCCGGCCGCTTTCCGGCCCCGCTTCTCGCTGACGTGCAACGGAAACTCGTGATGTTGTTGCAGCCCTTTGCGCCGTATCTCGCCTGTGAATTGTGGGAGATCCTTGTTGAAAAGGACAATCTGCTCCGTCATCCCTGGCCGAAGTACGATCCAGCTTTGGCCAAGGAGGACGAAATCGAGTATCCGGTGCAGATCAACGGCAAACTTCGCAGCCGCGTCACCGTGCCTGCTGATAGTCCTGAAGAACTCGTCCGCGAACGTGCACTTTCCGACGAGAAAGTTAAAGTTGCGGTTGAAGGCAAGCAGATCGTGAAAGTGATTGTGGTGCCGGGCAAGCTGGTGAACATTGTGGTTCGGTAAACAAACCCAAAACCCTTGAAACACAGAGGAACAGAGGAAGCGGAGATCTTGATGGTCTTCCGCCTTTTAATTTCAAGCCGAACCGGATGCAGCTAAACTGTGCGGTCGGTAGCGATTATTCAGGACGCGTTTTATGCCCTCACGCAAGTGGACCACATTGAAGTTAAGCAATAATCCGAGCGGTTTGTTGGCCAGCTTGAGATAAGTGAGGAGTTGGGCTTTGTGGATCGGGAGGAGGGCTTCAACACACTTGAGCTCAACGATAACAAGGTCTTCAACCAGCAGATCAATGCGATACCCGAATTCCAATTGCAATCCATCGTATTGAACGGGCAATGAGACCTGTGTTTCCACACGTAATCCAGCTTTTCTCAATTCATGATGAAGACACGTTTGATATACGCTTTCCAAAACTCCGGGTCCAATCGCGGTATGGACCTTAAATGCTGCTGCCAAAATGCGAGAAGAAATCTCATTCAACTCCATATCCTCTGAAACCCTCCTCAGTAAAGTGCTTGCGAGCAGATTGATCTAGCGAAGGCACAGAGTAACAGAGACTGAGGAGACACACCGATTCCAAGCGTTTGCCGTTGCTGGGTCCGTGGACTGTTGACTTTCCAAAGAATCGAACTCAGATCCCAACTTCCTCTGTTTCCTCTGTTCCTCTGTGTTTCAAGGGTTTTGGGTTTACCCTTTACAGAAGTAGGTGCGTCAGGCACAATCAATCGTGGAAGCCCAATCCATTGTCATCCTCGACTTCGGCTCGCAATACACCCAGCTGATTGCGCGTCGCATCCGCGAACTCAAAGTTTTTTCTGCTGTCCTGCCCTGTTCGGCTTCGCTCGATGAAATCAAGAGCTACAAGCCCGCGGGGATCATCCTGAGCGGCGGGCCGTCGTCCGTATATGACGTTGACGCTCCTCCGGCTGACGAAAAAGTCCTTGCGCTGGGACTGCCAGTGCTCGGCATCTGCTACGGCCTGCACTTCATCACGCAGAAGCTCGGAGGACAGGTTGTGCCCGGACCCAAGCGTGAATACGGCCATGCCGAAGTTGCAATTTCGCATGCAGATTCGCGTCTCTTCCGTGGATTGCCCGCCACAATGAACGTGTGGATGTCGCACGGCGACGAAGCCAAGGCTCTGCCTGAGGGCTTCAGTATTGTTGCCCGGTCAAGCAATGCATTGGCAGCGATGGAAGACGATAAGCGCCGCATCTGGGCTGTGCAGTTTCATCCTGAAGTCCATCACACAAAAAACGGTCTGGAACTGCTGCGCAACTTTGTTTGCGAAATCTGCGGCGTGCGCGGTGACTGGACACCGCAGCACTTCATTGACGAGACCATCCGGCAGGTGCGCGAGACCGTAGGAGAACAGGGAAGAGTCATCTGTGCGCTGTCTGGAGGGGTCGACTCAGCGGTTGCTGCCACGCTGGTGGATAAAGCCATTGGACGTCGGCTGGTCTCCATCTTCGTCAACAACGGCGTGCTGCGAAAAAACGAGTTTGAAAAAGTACAGCAGAACCTGCGTGACAAACTGGGACTGAATCTGGATGCAGTGGACGCGAGCAAGCGATTTCTGGACAGGCTGGCTGGTGTGACGGATCCGGAGAAGAAACGTAAGATCATCGGCAATGAATTCATCGAAGTCTTCGACCAGGAAGCTCACAGGCTGGAAGCCAAGATCGGCAAAGTGGAATGGCTGGTTCAGGGCACGCTATATCCGGACGTGATCGAGTCGCGCAGCGTGCGCGGGCCGTCGCAGACCATCAAGAGCCATCACAATGTTGGCGGGCTGCCGGAAAAGATGAAGCTCAAGCTCATTGAACCCTTAAAGGATTTGTTTAAGGATGAGGTCCGTCGCATTGGTCGCGAACTCGGCATGCCGGAAGAGATTCTCCAGCGCCAGCCCTTCCCGGGGCCCGGACTGGCCGTGCGCATTCTGGGAGAAATCACGCCCGAGCGCATTGCGCTTTTGCAGGAGGCCGATGACATCGTGGTCAATGAAATCCGCCGCGCCGGACTCTACACCCAGATCTGGCAATCCTTCGCTGTGCTGCTCCCTGTAATGTCAGTAGGTGTGATGGGCGACCAGCGCACGTACGCCTATACTTGCGCTATCCGCGCTGTGCACTCGGAAGACGGCATGACGGCCGACTGGGTGCCGCTCCCGTATGAAGTTCTGAAACGTATCTCCAGCCGTATCGTGAACGAAGTCCGCGGAATCAATCGCGTGGTCTACGATGTGACCTCAAAGCCACCGGGAACCATTGAGTGGGAGTAGATCGTTCTCATAGTCCGCGAACCGAAGGAGCCACGTAATCTGGAAGAACCCGCTCCTTTACTGACTTCGCCTGATTCTTCACTCTGTCCCTTTTCCCCTTTGTTTCCAGAACATTGCGGTTCTCAGCGCCGCGAAAAGATTCTTGCAACTCCCGCATGCTCCCGTGCGTATAGACCTGAGAAGCCGCTCAACCAGGAGAGAACTGATGAAAAACTTCCATTTTGCCCGTGCCTTAAAGCTGGGATTTATCGCTCTGTACATGCTCGGAATCAGCGTGGCCATTGTGTCAGCCCAGGACAAAACAACAGAAAAAGAGCAAGCTTCCAGCAAGAGTATTGGCTTCGTCCTCAGTGCTGACGCCAACGAGCAGGACCTTGGCTTGCCCATCTACCCGGGCGCAAAGCGTTACAAGGAAGATGGCGAAGACAGTTCTGCCCTGCACATGGGAATGTGGGGAGGCGGATCAGGATTCAAGCTGGTTGTGTTGAAGCTGCAGTCGAATGACTCGCCGGCAAAAGTGGCAAAGTACTATCACAAGCCGCTTTCACGCTATGGAACGGTAGTCGATTGCGCAAAATTTGTCTCCGGCGAATCCAAAGATAACGTCAATTGTGAAAACGATCACCCAGTGGAGGGTGGCTACACCTTTGAGGCCGGTACGAAAGAAAAAATGCATGTTGTGGCGGTTGAGCCAAACGGAAAAGGAAGTTTGATCTCACTGGTGTACGTGGAATCGCCAAAATCTGATAGAGAGAAAGACTGAACTATTCGGCCATCCTCAGCAGGGGTTCAATGGGGGCTCTGTATCCGGTGTGTCCCAGAAGGCCGCTGCCCGGCTGTAATCTGTTGCGAACCGGCCTCATGTAATATCCTCCCGACCGCTCACTTCACAGAACAGAAAGGGGCTGGCGGACGTTATGGATGCACGGTATCAGGCGATGCTTGACATGCCCAGGCCGAGGACGGTGCAACTGAGCAGGCGGGGCAGGAGTTCGCTGCTATGGCTGGGGCTGGCAGTCGGCGCGGTTGAAGTTTGCATGTTGGTGAGCTTGTATTTTGACTGGGATCAACTGAAGTCACTGGCCGAAGTCGTACGTGTGCATGGCTTGCTCTTTTATGCAACATTGCTCATTCCGATTCTTCCTTTCTGGTACAAGCGCTCGCTGCTGAAGCAAAAAAGCCTCCTCCAAAACGGCGAAATAGCAGTCGCGCACATCAAGGAATGGATCCCTCCTGGCACGAATGGTCCTAAAGGGAATTGGGAATTTTTTGTCAAGTACACGTTCCCGGACAAAAAAGGCGAGACGGTTGAGGGAAGGTGCCTGGATTCGACAAAACTCTTGCGCGTGGGTTCAAACATGCTGGTTTACTACAACCCCGACGATCTGGATGACAAGGTCGCGCAATGTGAGGCTTACTTTGAACTGTTCCTCCCCGGATACAAAGAAGATTTTGTGGATGCTGTCGGCTAGAAAAAGCGGCAGAACTTATCTGCCGCTCTCTTGAATAACTTCACCGTCTTCACGCCGCCCAGGGGATTGCCCGCTTATTCCAGGGACTGTCCGGATAGCGCTGCTTGAGTTCTGTCACCACTTTCCCAAGCTCGTGGTGATCATGCGTCGTCTGATACCTGGCCACACCCAGCCAGTAAACAGCAGCGGGAGCAACCGCTGTCTTCGGATACTTGTTCAGGATTTCCTGGTAAAGTTTTTCCGCATCGGCCCATTTCTTTTTCATCACGGACACACGCGCCAGTCCCATCAGGAGCTGGGCGGTGAACTCGTCTTTCGGCAAATAGCCCTCAATGCGGAATCGCTCTTTGCCGTTTTCATCGAGAATAATGACAGCTGGCGTCCAGATGGATTCAAAGCGTCCGAATCCGGCTGGATTTTCCTTAATGTGAATTCCAATGGGAACGAAGTTCTGTTCGATGAACGACGCAAGCTGCGCGTCGCCGTATGATTCGGCCTCCAGCCGAACGCATCCTCCTCAAGCCGGCGCTGCGCTGAAGTCCACCAAAATGGGCTTGTGTTCCTCTTTGGCTTTGCTCAAGCCGGTTTCAATGTCTTTGATCCAATGAACTGCCATGTGTCTCTCCTTAGTGTCAGTTTTTTTGAACCGCCGTTGAATTGGATGCGTGTATCCAGCGCGAGTGGCAGATCTGGCCGCTGGACGATTCAAGCAGAACAGCGGGGCAGGTGAGCCCCGCTGTTCAAGTAACACTTTACATCTCGGCTAATCGCCTGCCATCGCTGGCTCGCGCAGTTCGTACAGTGAGAACCAGGGCGTCGCGGCTTTCAAACGCTCATTCACGTTGCTGATGTTCTGCACGCCGTCATTTTGCAGCCACTTCCTGAACGCGTCTGCACCCTGTTTGGCGTATACGGGTATCCCGTCTTTCCATGTGGCGCGTCCGCACAACACGCCATTGAACTTCACGCCTGCCTCGGCAGCAAGCGCCAGTGACTCGTTGAACTCGGCGTTGCTCACGCCGGCGGAAAGGTAAATAAAGGGCTTTGTGGTCACGGCAGCGGCCTTGCGGAAGTGTTCCATGGTTTCCTGTTTCGAATACGCCTTCTGACCGCCAAACGCTTTTGTTCCTTCAACAAATTTCATGTTGATCGGAACTTCCACTTTCAACACGTCCACGCCGTATTTTTCCTTGGTGAATTCGGCCATGGATCCGATCACCATTTCCGGCTTCTTTTTGGCGAAGTCAAGGCCCTTCTCGTCCACTCCTTCTTCATAAGAAACAAATTCCAAAAAGAAGGGAATGTCATTGGCGCGGCATTCGTCGCCAATGCGTTCCACCCACGCATGTTTCTTGTCATTGATGGCCGCACCGTCAGCAGGAGTGTAGTAAAGCAGAACTTTTACGCAGTCTGCGCCGGCGCTTTTGAGTCTTTGCGCGGACCAGTTATCCAGCAGATCGGGCAGACGGCCGGGACCGGTCTTGTCGTATCCGGTTTTTTCATACGCCAGGAGCAGGCCGGCGTTGTTCGCCCGCCGACGAGCGGCAGGAAGTCCCCATTCAGGGTCCAGCAGAATGGCGCTGGCGTGCGGCGTCAGCACTTCACTTACAATAATTTTGAATTCTTCCATCATGGCGTCAGTAATCTCGCCGCCCTTTTCCTTGGCGAGCGCCTTTTGCAGCGACCCGCGCTGGTCCATGGCAGCGGCGGCAATCACGCCCCGGCTGTCAGAGACGCGCTTCATTCCAGCAAGTTTCCCGGGAGTAATCTTCACAGCTTTGTCCTCCAATGTTGTTTGCCCGGAACGGTGTGCGGGCTCAAGATGACTGGCGCAAAATGCCAGAGAGTAAGATGCTGAATGGCCCGAAAGTATTGCTTCAGGGGCAAGGGAACCGGCCTCGGACCATTGTACTAAATCAAGCCAGTGTGTACTTTGCACCTCCGCTTGCATACGGAAAAATAGGCGGTATAAAATTTCGGCCCAGTGAAAGCGATGCGAATAAACCGAAGACTAACCAAACGGGCGGGTCATTGGAGACCTCTGGCGAAGAACCCTGGTGGAGGGCCGAGCAAGTTCCATTCGAAACGCGGACACGGCAGGATATTTTTGCCCGGCAGTCCGGTGCCGGAAACCGGCATTTACGAAGTGATTCACGATCGCGCCCATCGTGAGCCGCACGAGGTAGTGATGCATCGCGGAGATGCTTTTCCGCCCTGCGATCAATGTGATATGCGGGTGCGTTTTAAACTGATTCGTACCGCTCCATATATTTTTGACGACGAGGATTTCGTCGAAGAACTCTGATTCAGACTGTTCCGATCAGTAAGGCTGGGTTCTTACAACAAAGTAGAAAGAATCGCTTTCTGCATGGCAATCAGCGAGTCAACCCCGCGTCCAGCCATGTCCATCATTGTCTTCAGCTGGTTTTCATCGAACGGATGTTGTTCCGCCGTGGCCTGAATCTCGACAATTTTGCGGGCTCCAGTCATAACAAAGTTCAGGTCTACCTCTGCCCGCGAATCTTCTTCATAGCACAAATCCAGCAGGATTGTGCCCTCCACAATCCCCACGCTCACAGCGCCCACAAAGTCACGGATCGGCGCCTTGCGCAGCGTCCCGGCTTCCACCAGTTTTCCCAGCGCCAGTCCGAGCGCAACAAAAGCTCCGGTGATGGAGGCAGTTCGGGTGCCGCCATCAGCCTGGATCACATCACAGTCCAGGGTAACGGTCCGCTCCCCAAGTTGATGGAGATCAACTGCCGCACGCAGGGCACGGCCGATCAGTCGCTGAATTTCGTGGGTACGGCCGCTCTGCCGTCCGCGGCTGGCTTCACGCGGCGTGCGAGTGAGCGTGGAGCGAGGCAACATGCTGTACTCGGCGGTAATCCAGCCTTTGCCTGAACCTTTCATAAACGCGGGCACGCTCTCTTCAACAGACGCAGTGCAGATGACGCGCGTGCTGCCGACCTCAATCAAGGCCGACCCTTCCGCCATGGCAATGAAGTTAGGAACAATTTTGACCGCGCGCATCTGGTCGGGTGCGCGATTATCGGAGCGAAACACGAGGTTTTTGCTATTTTTCAATGTCAATCAGCTCGATGCTCTCTATCGGACAGCCGAGGAATCTCTCCCCCAGTCGGCGGAACTTTTCCACTGAATCAGTAGCATAACAGCGCAGGCTCCCTTGATGCTCCTGAGTCTGGGGCGCGCCGATGAGCTCCAGCACTTTGGCGGCTGTAGATTCCGCCGAATCGACGATTTCAACCTGTGCCGGCGCCACGCGGCGCAGTAACGGCCGGAGCAGCGGATAGTGCGTGCAGCCGAGGACCAGAACGTCAGCATTGCGGGCGCCGTCATGAAAAATTTCGTCAATGTAAATGTGCGCCACCTGTTCAGTTACCGGATGTTCCACCCAACCTTCTTCCACTAATGGCACAAGCAGCGGGCACGCTTTTTCTGTTGCCTGCACGCCCAGGCTTTCAAGCGCCCGCTGGTAAGCGTGGCTGGCGACTGTGGCCTGTGTCGCAATGACTGCAGCGCGTCGAGTTTTGGAAATCTGTGATGCCCGGTGCGCACCCGGCTCAACTACGCCGACCACAGGCACCTTCACCGCGGCACGAATATCATCGAGCGCGAGAGCGGTTGCCGTGTTGCAAGCGACTACCAGCATGCCGATGCCGTGTTGTTCCAGAAAGTGGGCGCTGGCAATGGCGTACTTGGCGACAGTGCGCACGGACTTGGCGCCATAAGGCAAGTGTGCCGTGTCACCGAAGTAAAGATAGTCTGCATTGGGCAACACGTTGCGCAGCTCGCGCAGCACGGTGAGACCGCCAAAGCCGGAATCAAAGACGCCAATCACGGGCGCCATCACTCAAACTCCTTTGCCAGTTCATGCACCTCGTTGAGCTGATAAAAGTTCATGAGATCCACGTGCCCGGCCAGCGTCTGCCGCTCTTTGCCCTCCACCAGGAATTTCACCTTTGTAATGCCGGGAACGTTCGCAGCAAGCGTTTCAATCAACGATGTCAGAGTCATTTCCTCCAGCACCACGCTGGAAGGATGACCATCGGCAAATGGCGCCGTGGTGTCAATGAGAAGCGTGTCATTGTTGAGAATATAAACGTCTTTGATATCTGCCCCGCTGGCCAGGGGATGAGGCGACGGCGACTGATGATATTGCGCCAGCACGGCGCGCAGGGCAGCTCGCGCGCGCAGATCACGCTCCTCTGGCATGAAAGCTTCTGCCTTGCGCCAGCGCAGCGCCATGTCTTCATCGTAAGCGACTAGCACTGGAATAGTCTCTTCTTTTCCCTGGGCCTCCGGAGCTTCAGGAGCAGTGGCAAGGCCTTGTTGCGTTTTGGCCTCTTCAGAATGGCGGAGCTCAATGATAAAAATGCCGGCTATCAGAATCGCCGCTAACAGGAACGAAATGGTGATTTGGAAATGCCTGGGAATCACTTGCGCGCTCCCAGTTGACTCCGCATCTGGGCGATTCCTGAGGCAACGGCCGCGGCCACCGCATCTTGTAATCGGGCGCTTTCGAGTGAGTGGAAATCAGAACGGTCCGCTGCAAGCTCCACTGCAATAGCCGGGGCCACAACGTTGTTCAGCGGCCGCAAGAACGCCTTCAGATCCTGGACTTTGATGTCTCTCTTTTTCAGCTCGCGCGTGACCGCTCCGGCAATGGCATTGCTGTTTTTGAGCACGGGCGCCTGGGCTGCATCCCAGGAAAGGAAGCCGCTCACGGGCTGCTGAACCGATGGCAGAAGAGGAGAGTAGACGCGCACGCCTTTCCCCGGCTCGCCCGCATGTACCGCGATGTAAAGCGAGGGTCTCTGCTGGTTGCAAAGCTCGGCACGGCGCTCCAGAGGAATGCCGATATCAGAATCACGCAGCAGGTGCGTGACGATGCCCCGGTCTTGCAGCTCTTTCCGTACCAGCCGCGCTACGGCGAGCGTCAGATCTTTCTCAAAAACGTGCGGGCCAAAAACCACGCCTTTGTCATCTCCGCCATGACTGGGATCGATGATCACAAGAAATTCCGGCTGGGCAGATTTTTCACTGGCACCAGGTGTTGGCGAGGGGCTGGGGGAGATCGCAGGAGATGGATTTGCAGACACGGATTGCGGTTGCTGGCGTGCAAACGAAAATCCGGGCCAGCAAAGCAGCATTGCGCTCACTACAGCTGTCCGGATGAAGTACTGCCTACTCCAGAGCATAGATAGTTAGTCCGCTCAGGAGCTTGGGGTAAAAGTCTGTTGATTTCTGCGGCAGGACCTCTCCGGCAAAGGCAATGTTGCTCACCTGATGAATCTTCGCTCCATTCATTAGGAAGGCGACATTGGCTCCCTGACGCACCCAGGAGATCGCCTCGAAGGCATCGCGCTCGTATTTGACGTGTTCCTGGTTGCGAATGGCTTCCTCTGAAATGCCTAGAATGCGTTCAAGCAGGAGCTTATGCAACTGCACCACATCAAGTTCACGCTGGAGTTCGGAAACGTTGGTCAGGGCATCCTGAATGGCACGTTTCTTTGCCCGCATCAGATACGGCCCCTGGCGAGTTACAGCGACAAACGCTGTCCCGTTCTCACCCGCTTCTTCCAGAAGAGTAGTAGCACTGCGGCTTTCGGTTCGTAAATCGATGCGATCGATATCAAAAAACCGTTTGGATGCTTCCAGCATGTGCTCGCGGTCAAATGCCGCCAAACCGTGCACGATGCGATGAGTGGGAAGAATCACCAGTCCGCGACTCTCCATCGGCACCAGAGTCATCATCACGAATTCATAAGGAGCGTTGCTATTCGTGTGCCCGGCTTCTTTACGTCGCTCATCACGGTAGGCCAGGGAAGTCTCATAGCGGTGATGGCCGTCCGCAATGAGCAACCTTTTATCCCGCATCTTGTCTTGAACAGCTGTGATCAGCTTAGGATCCGTGATGCGCCAGACACGATGCAGGACCTCATACTCGTCCAGCATCGAGATATCTGGATCCTCTTCGGTCTTCCTGGCCAACAGCTTTTCGATCGAGCCGTCGGAGTCGCTGTAAAGCATGAAGATCTGGCCAAAATGCGCCTTGGTCGAGCGGAGCAGGTTGAGGCGATCAGCGCGCGGCTTGGAGAGAGTTTGCTCATGCCGGTACACCACACCATCCACATAGTCGTGAATGCGGCCCAGTGCGATGAGTCCACGACGCTCCGCCAAGTCGCGAGTTCCGGGTACGGTAAAGGTCTGGGAATAAAGATAAAAGCCGGGTTCGGAATCCAGCTTCAGGATGCCGCCTGAGCGCCAGTCGTGGAAGTATTCTGAGGCACGCGTGTACGCGTTGAAGCCGGGTGTGTCAGTCTCACCAACCTTTCCCAGAATGATCCGGACAAGATTGTGAGGGCTCAGGTCATAGTAGCGAGACTGCATCTCCGGGGTGATCTTGTCATAAGGCTGAGTAACAACATCCTCCAGCTTTACCTGGTTGGGATCATAGCGAAGCGCTTGAAATGGAATGATTTCTGCCATCTGCTCTTTCTGGAACCTACTGCATTCTATCAAGCAGACCGGAAAACCTGCTGAATCCGGAACACATCAAATTAGCAAGGACGGTGGCGCGTTCAAAGCCGGCCGAGCTGTTTGAAGTTCCAGTATTCAACGTTACTGCCGCTGTGATAACATCGCCAAAAATGAGGTTCCATATGGCCCGCTCTGAATGCTGCGGGTATGGTGCAACCCATCCCCCGATGGCTCGTCGTTCCGTTCTTCCCCGGACCTTCGCAGTCCGATGCATGATCGCGCTGGTACTTGCCGCCGGTCTAACCGCAAAAGTTGTGGCTCAGGACGATGTAAATGTCCATATTCAGCCGCGGCCTGAAACTACCAAATCTCCTCAACCGGCTGACGTTAAGCAACCTGCCGATGCCGCCAATGCTACAGATGATCCCGGTCTCAAGCTAAACCATGGCAAGCCCATGCAGGTGGACGTGGACCTGGTTCTGGTAAATGTGACGGTCACAGACGATTGGAACCGTATTGTCACCGGGCTCGACAAGACCAATTTCGCCATTATGGAGGGAAATGAGGTCCAGCAAGTGAGGCATTTCTCCAATGAGGATGCGCCCATTTCCCTGGGCGTGATCTTTGATATGAGCGGCAGTATGTCTGACAAGATTGAGCAGGCGCGGGCCGCAGTGATCGAGTTTTTCAAGACGGCCAACCCCCTGGACGAATTCTTCATGATTACCTTCAACGACCGGCCGGAACTGCGTGCCGATTTCACCAAGTCAGTTGAAGATGTTCAGGGAAGGCTCGTTTATACGGTGCCCAAGGGCACTACCGCGCTTCTGGATGCCATTTACATGGGCGTGAGCAAGATGAAGGACGCCCATAATGCCAAGAAGGCGCTGCTGATTATTTCAGACGGAGGTGACAACCACAGCCGCTACACGGAAAACGAGATTAAGTCGATGGTGAAGGAAGCTGATGTACAGATCTACGCCATCGGCATTTTCAGCGCGGCCCCCTCGCAGCCCGAAGAGGTTGCGGGTCCAGCCCTGCTGGGAGAAATCACCAATGTCACAGGCGGGCGCCTGTTCACCATCAGTAATCCCAATGAACTGACGGATGTGGCTACGAAGATTGGAATAGAGCTGCGCAACCAATATGTGCTCGGATACCGTCCAAACAACAAGGCCAGAGATGGTCGTTGGCGGAAGATCAAGGTTAAGCTGCTTCCGCCCAAGGGTCTGCCACATCTGAATGTTTACGCCAAGACGGGATACTATGCACCTTCGCAATAAGACGGTTGTTCGGGTCCTTTTTGCAGTCTGGTTGCTGGCATTAACAGCTACGGTTTTAGCACAAAGCCAGCAGCCTGCTTCCTCAGGCCCCACCAAGGTTCAAACCACCCCACTTCCTTCTGATGTGGATCCCTCTGACCCGGCTGTGCCAGTGTGGGCTCGTCCCGCTGTGCCGCCAACCCCAACTCAGCCTGCTGCTGCGGCTGCCAATACGCCTTCCAATACACCTTCAAAGACGCAGCCAGGCACGCTGCCGCCCGATCTGCAGCACGAGGGCGGCGTGGTTGGGCAGGTGACCAAGGGCGATAAGGGCTTTGTGTATCGCCAGCAGGTGGATGAAGTTACCCTGCATGCCACCGTACTTGACCAGAAGCACCATCTGGTCACGGACCTTGGCCAGCGGGATTTTACGGTGTATGAAGACGGCCAGCCACAACAGATCAAGTTTTTCAGACGGGAAGATGTGCCGGTTTCCATAGGAATCCTGGTGGACAATTCCGGCTCCATGCGAACCAAGCGTAACGCCGTGACCAAAGCAGTGGTAAATCTGGTCCAGGCCAGCAATCCTAACGATGAAGTTTTCATTGTCAATTTCAACGATGAGCCTTATCTCGATCAGGATTTTACTGACAGCGTCCCCAAAATGAGAGATGCACTTGAGCGGGTGGATACTCGCGGCGGCACCGCTCTTTATGATGCTGTGTACGCGGCTGCCAGCCATCTGGCCCAGGGCGCGAAACAGCAGAAGAAAGTGCTGCTGGTGGTGACCGACGGTGAAGACAACGAAAGCCGCATGTCTCTCGAAGAGGCAATTCGTGCTGTCCAGAATGACCAGGGGCCGGAGATTTACACCATCGGCATTCTGGGAGATGAAGGGAAGCAGCGGCGGGCAAAAAGGGCTCTTGAAGCTCTGTCCGTGCAAACCGGCGGTGTTGCATTCTTCCCCAGGAACCTGGATGAAGTGGATGAGATCAGCCGGGAAGTGGCGCACGACATACGCAACCAGTACAGCATCACTTACAAACCCACCAACCCGCAGAGCAATGGCGGATATCGGAAAGTAAAGGTTGTGGCGCACGCTTCCGGATATAGAGACCTTGAGGTGCGTACACGAACGGGCTATTACGCCAACCAGGAAACAAACCGGGCAAGCTCGAAATAACATTTACATCAGCAAACGGCCGTTCAGCTTTGAAGGCGATGAACTAAAGACTCGCTGATGGTTGGCTCATTGGACCTTTACCATCTCGACACTACGTCCAAAATCATCTCGCGTGCGGCCCTGAGAAACCCTATATTTCGACAACCATGATGTTTACCCAACCAAGAAGATCTGCTGCAGCAGCGACGGAAAGCGATCGTCTGATAAACGAACTCGGAAAGGTGGAAGGCCAGCTGCAGCATTGGATTAGCAGGTCAGACGAAAATGCCCGCCTTTTCCGCAAAGATCCCGTGGCTGCGATGCGGGCCGCCGGCCTGGCCATAGAAGATGATCTGATCTGCGAACTGGAAATGATCATGCGCGGCATCGCACAAAAGCTCAAATAGCCTGAATTCAGCTCAACCGGAGTCTCACCGGGCAGATCGCATCGCTTCTGCTTTGCGTGATGCGCGTGTTGCTGCACTTTGACCAACATCGGTAAAGGAGAATTTGATTGCGACGTTCGGGTACTCTTCACCGTTCAGCTCCGCATACGGGTAAATGAAGTAATTCAATCGCGTGCCGTGCTGTTTGGGGTTGAGTTCCAGGTCGCGTCCCACCGTGAACTGTATCCGGTTCACGTCATTGGCCCCGAAAAAATATTCCTTTTTCTTCTGCTGCCATGCTTCGGAAATGTCCACCGGAAACCAGCCGCGTTCACGGGTATAGAACTCCGCCCAGCAGTGATAACCCGCAACATCGGAAGCGGTCTTGTTCTCCGGTACGGCGAAGCCGATCTCAAACCTTGCGGGAATGTGTTGAGAGCGGGCCATGGCGATGAAGAGGGAATGAAAATCAGTGCAGTTCCCGTGATGCGAATCGCAGGCCCAGACGGCGTCGCCATGTCCCCACCCTGTGCCGGTCTTGTCATAACGCATGTTGTTGAAGGTGTATTCGTACAGCGCGCGCGCCTTTTCCATGTCAGACATGCCGGGCTTTACCTGGGCGGCCGCGATTTCCGCTGGTTTGCCGGTAATCGGCACCAATTGATCGGGCTGCAGAAAGCGGTTCAACTCTTTCTCCGGCGCTGTCGAGTTGAGCGACGTATCCGCCAGGTGTTCCAGCCTCAAAACGTCATATGTCACGCTAAAGTGGTATTCGGGTTTGTCGGCTCTGACCGTGTGCGCATAGAACATTCGGTTTCCGTATTCAGGATCTGAGGTTTCACGCAGCGGAAGATCGGAGTGTTTGGAAAGAATCTTCACTTGTTGATATCGGTCTGAGTGTGCCATGGGAAACCAGATCTCCAGCGGCTTGCCTGGATCAGTCACGCGTACGGTAAAGGAATACTCAAATGTGAAATGGCGAGTGCTGGGAGCCTGCGTTAGAGAGCTATTGGCGAAAACAAAACTGCTGAACGCAAAAAGGAATGAAACAAAGGAAATTCTACGCAGCATGGCTGGTCCTTTCGGCTTTGAAGCGGGTGACAGTAAGAAAACGTCCGACCGGAGTTTGGTGGGATTACTGTCAAGTAAAGCCGTGAGAGAACGCGGACATTGCGAAATCAATCTAAAGATTTGCTCTCAATACTGTCAAGCGCATGCGATGAACGGGAATAAAAGGGCGGCAGCGCGGATCACGGATAACCCGAAGTCCATCATGCATCATTTTCGCAATCGCTCCGGATCACACTGTCATCTGATCAGAAAGCGGCATCATCGAGATTTTGAGGTTTTGACTCCATGAAGAATGCAGATCCTTTTCGCCAGCACGTGATCAATCTGCTCACTAAAGCTGAAGCGCATCTGGACGTACGCAGCGAACTCAAGGACTTCCCGGTCGAGTTGCGCGGACGCAAACCGCCCGGCGCACCGCATACACCCTGGCAGCTGCTGGAACACATGCGGATCGCACAATGGGATATTTTGGAATTCACCTTGAATGCAAAACACACCTCTCCCAAGTGGCCGGAAGAATACTGGCCAGGCACTGGCGTGCCGCCTGATTCCAAGGCGTGGGACAACAGCGTTAAGCAGTTTCTTGCCGATCTTGAGAGTCTTTGCAACATGGTAAACGATCCCAGGTACGAGCTGACGGCGGCCATTCCTCACGGCGATGGGCAAACCTACCTGCGCGAGGCCCTCCTGGTGGCTGACCACAATGCCTACCATTTGGGGCAATTAGTGATAGTGCGAAGGATCCTGGAGGGCAAGTAGTTGGGCCTCACGCCCCCACCTTCGAACAGATAAGCGCTGATCTGTACAGAGCCTGGCGAGGCCGACTTTGCGCGTCGATCCGGCTTGTGTCAGGAATTTATCACTGCTCAAGAGAAGTGTTCAGCGGTTTCGAGCGGAGTCACAGAAGTGACGAAAAAGGGGGCCGCAGTCTTCCGGGGATCCACGTACCCCCCTTTTAGCAGTCGACGGATGAGCCTGCTGGTTACATAGAGTAATTTGACATGAAAAAGGTTTCATCAGGTTTATGGGCTAACTTTGCCCCTGCCCGGTCGGTCAGTCGAGGGGTTGCGAGATTGGCCTTAGTTCATCTCTCATCCGGACATTTGTCCTGAAGCTAACCTGTTTTGTTATTTCTATTGACATATTGAATATCGAGAGCACCAAGACCGGTGCACAGGTGGGTCTAAGCGGGACGGCGATCTTGCGAGTCGTTTGACGTTCTTCTTCGGCTCCAATACTCTGAAAAGTTTGGCTATGTCGACGATAACGGACTTGCAAGTCGCTGAAAACATCACAGAATTGGTAGGACACACGCCTATGCTGCATTTGAGGCGAATGTCGCCCCAGGGGGGCGCACACGTGTTTGCCAAGCTGGAATATTTAAATCCTGGCGGAAGCGTCAAAGACCGCGCCGCCGTTGGAATGATCCAGAAAGCTGAATCTGAAGGACGGTTGAAGCCCGGTAGCACCATTTTGGAGGCAACTGCCGGCAATACGGGGATCGGATTGGCGCTAATTGGCGTGAGCAAAGGCTACCGTGTGATTGTTTGCGTGCCCGAGAAGTTTGCTGAAGAAAAAGTCAAGGTCATGCGGGCCTTGGGAGCGGAAGTCATACGCACACCTGATGCCGCAGGAATGCAGGGCGCAATCGCCAAAGTCAAAGAGTTGGCGGCGACTATTCCCGGTTGCTTTACCGCGCTGCAGTTTGAAAATCCCGCCAATCCTGAATTTCATCATGACACCACGGCGGCTGAGATCTATGAGCAGATGAACGGGCGAGTGGATGCCGTGGTCCTGGGTATAGGTACGGGTGGAACTTTCAGCGGGGTAGCCCGGTACATGAAAGAAAAGAACCCGGGAATTCAGTGTGTGGCGGTTGAAACTCAGGGCTCGGTGCTGCAGGGCGGCAAGCCCGGGCCACACAAGGTGGAAGGGATCGGAAGCAGCTTTATCCCTAAGACTTTTGATCGCAGCGTATGCGATGAAATCATCATGGTCAGCGACAAGGACGCATTTGCCACCGTGGCGGAACTCGCCCGGAGCGAAGGCGTGCTGGGTGGGTCCAGCGCGGGAGCAAACGTGTTTGCTTCTATTCAGGTTGCGAAAAAAATCGGCCCCGGCAAGCATGTGATCACGGTAATTCCGGACTCCGCCGAACGGTATATGTCCAAAAATATCTTCGAGGGTGGCGAATAGCCTACGCCGGCAAGGAGCATAGCGAGAGATGGCAAAAAAGAAGTCGTCGGAAGCGCCGCAACGGAATGACAACAAACCCGGCTTTGCTACCAGGGCCATCCATGTGGGACAGGAGCCAGATCCCTCTACTGGAGCGGTGGCGGTGCCCATCTTTGCCACGTCGACTTATGTGCAGGAAGAGCTGGGCAAGCACAAAGGGTACGAATACGCGCGCGTCTCCAACCCCACCCGTACACGGCTGGAACAGAACCTGGCTTCCCTTGAGGGCGGCAGCTCCGCGCACGTGTTTGCCAGCGGAATGGCGGCAACCGTTGCCGTCACCCAATGCTTTCTCAAGCAGGGCGACCATCTGCTGTGCGGACATAACGTATATGGTGGCGTGCCACGGCTCTTCAATCAGGTAATCGCAAAATATGGAGTTGAATTCAGCTACGTTGACACGTCAGACCTTGATGCTGTCAAGAAAGCCATACGCTGGAACACACGTATCGTGTGGATTGAGACCCCGACTAATCCTTTAATGGTGCTCAGCGACATCAAAGCCGTTGCCGCCGTAGCGCACGAAAAAAATGCAGAGCTGGTGGTGGATAACACTTTCATGTCACCCTATTTCCAGCAGCCTCTGGCGCTCGGAGCGGACATGGTGGTGCATTCCACAACCAAATTTCTCAACGGCCACAGTGACGGGCTCGGAGGCGTGGTTGTTGCTACCAAGCCGATGCACGCGGAGAAGTTGGCTTTCATGCAGAAAGCGGCTGGAGCCATCATGTCACCCTTTGAGTGTTGGTTGGTGCTGCGCGGTGTGAAATCGCTTGCTGTCCGGATGGAAAAACACAATCAGAACGGCCGCGCCGTAGCTGAGTTTCTGCGCAATCACAAAAAAGTCAAAAACGTGATGTACCCGGGATTCTCTGACCATCCGCAGTATGCACTGGCCAAAAAGCAGATGAGCGGTTTCGGTTCCATGATCACGTTTGAGACCGGCTCTCTCAGAAATGCAAAAAAGATGCTGGCCAAAGTACGCGTTTGCACGCTGGGCGAATCATTAGGCGGTGTGGAGTCACTGATCTCCCATCCCGCTACCATGACGCACGCAGCGCTGGGCGAGGAGGGTCGCGAAGAGATTGGCTTGACCGACGGCATGGTTCGCATTTCGGTGGGCATTGAAGACGCGAATGACATCATCGCCGACCTTGACCAGGCGCTGGCGGCCATTTGAGCCGTGGCCAGGGAATGGGATTCTTCCGCTTATCACCAGCTATCTGATCCGCAGTTTGAATGGGCACTCAAGGTAATCAGCAGACTTGATGCACTCGATTTGAGCGCGCCCAAACACATCCTGGATGCGGGTTGTGGAACCGGACGGGTAACCGCGGAGCTGTTGCGAAAATTTCCGCAAAGCCATGTTCTTGCCCTTGACGCATCAGAAAACATGGTCGGCAAGGCTCGGATCACACTCCAGCAGTTTGGCGAGCGAGTGACTGTTGCGCAGCGCGATCTGCTCGAACTTCCATTCTCCAACGAGTTCGATCTGATCTTCAGCACCGCGGTTTTTCACTGGATCAAAGACCATGACCGCCTGTTCAGTGTGTTGCGGCGCTGCCTCAAGACTGGAGGGTTCCTTTTTGCCCAGTGCGGAGGTGGTCCGAATCTCAAGAGAGTCCGCGACCGTATTCAGCAACTGGTGACCGCGGAAAGGTTCAAGCAATATTTCAAGGATTGGCATCGAGTTTGGGAATATCCCGGGCCGGACTTAACCTCGGAGCGGCTCAAGAAAGCAGGTTTTGAAGACATTGTTTGTTCACTTGAAGAAGCCGCAGTCCGCTTTTCAGAAGAGAAGTCGTATGCTGATTTCCTGAGCGCCATGATTCTGCATCCCTATCTGGAACGGCTGCCTGAGTCACTGCAGGTGGAATTCAAGGATGAAATAGTTCGGCAGGCGGCTGTGGACCAACCGCCATTTGTGCTCGATTACTGGCGCTTGAACCTGCAGGGACGCAAGCCAAAGTGAATTTCAGCGCGTATTTTCGTTGATCCAGTTCAGGTAGGCCTCGCTGCCGTCGCTCACGTCCAACATGATGCATTCGGGCAGATCGTAGGAGTGAAGTTCCTTGATGGCGTCGCGCACAGATTCAAACATGTTCAGCCGAGTCTTTATAATCAGCAGCCACTCGGTTTCCTGCTCAATCTTTTGTTTCCAGCGATAAACCGATTGAATTTGCGGAATGACATTTACGCACGCTGCCAATCGCCGTTCGACCAGTGCGCGAGCGATCTTCTCGGCTTCCTGGGGCGAGCCCGCCGTCGTGAGCACAATGCGTGTATCAGTCATTCCGTTACGGGGCCTCCCGGTCGCGTCAGTTTATCAAGATTCTCCCGCGCGGCATTCAACCAAAGCTGCAGGCGAAGCAACTAACTTCAGAGCTGCATTTAACAGATTTGATTCATGATTAAAAAATGATCCAAGTTGCGCTTGACTAGCAACAGCAGCAGACGTTAACTGAAACGTAACGCGCAAATCGCCGCTTCGCCAGCCGACGCGTTGACGGAGATGAAGGATAAGGATCAGGAGTTCCGTTGAATTCAAAGCAGTCCTGGATCGAATTAATTCGAGTTCGTCTCGTCAACCTTCGCAGCCGGTTTGCCATGACCGCGGCTGCCGTTCTGGCTCTGGTAATGGCATATCACGTTCTATTCGGGGCAAACGGAGTCATCGCGTACAGGCAAAAGCGTGAGGAGTCGCGGGAACTGCAACGGCAGATTGAGACGCTGAAGCAGGAAAATGAAAGTATTCAAAAGCAAATCAAAGCCTTGAAAGATGATCCTGAAGCTATTGAAAAAGAAGCACGAGAGAAGCTGAAATATGCCCGCCCGGGAGAAGTTATATATACCCTTCCGCCGGCCAGAGCCACCGCATCGCCCTCCCCGGTGAAGTAGCGAAATTGAGGCTTGTACCCATTCCACCTTGTGCAACTACTCAAAATCATTTAGAACAGTTCTGCTTGTAACCCGAGATGGAAGCCGGACTCCATAGTACCGGCGATTCCTCAATACACGAATACCCGGAGAGATCCGTACAGGAGAACAACTTCCAATGAAGAAATTTGCTTTTGCTGTACTCACAATGGCACTCATGGTATCCATGTCGCTAGCCAAGACCAAGGATGCCCCCAAGGCCAAAGCAGAGAAGATCAGTGGCTGGATCAGTGATGCCAAGTGCGGCGCCAAAGTCGACGCCGCTTGCGCCAAGAAGTGCGCTGACGCCGGTGAAAAGCTGGTTGTTGTAAGCGATAAAGACAAGACCATCTACCAGGTAGAGAACCAGGATGCCGTAAAGGAGCACGCCGGACAGCATGTTCGCGTGACTGCTACCAACAACAACGGCACTCTCCATGTTGAAAAAGTAGACATGCTGAAGGAAAAGGCCGAAAAAGCCAAATCCGGAATGTAAACCGGTATCTGGTTTCGGAAACGGTTCAAACCGTTATCCGAGAGCTAAAGAACCCCGCCCGCATGGGTGGGGTTTCCTTTTTACAGAAGACTGCTGGGGAAATGTGCCATTGATGATCCGGCCAAAAAGTGACTTTTGTACCGTTCATTAATGGGTCTCAGGCGGCAGAGAACTGGGTTATGATGAGCAGAAACTCTCAATGTAATCAAAAGGCGGTATTGTGCGACGGAATAACTTCCTTATTTCCATCAGTCTGCTTGTGTCCTTTGTGGCTGCGTTTAGCGGGTGCGTGATCTCCCCTCGCTTGATTCCCGGGCAGCCTACTCCCACGCCCTCAGCTACACCGACGCCGACAGCCACTCCGAGTCCGACGCCTACTCCAACGCCCATTCCGCCAACGCCCCACGGTAAGCTTTATGTGACGAATCAGGATGGGAATTCCATCCTTCGTTTTGATAACGCTTTGAACGCCACCGGGAATGTGGCTCCTGGCGCGATTATCTCGGGCGCCAATACTACGCTGGCAGCGCCCCAGTTCATTACGCTGGATGCAGCGGCAGACCGGCTTTATGTGGCGAACGTCAGTGGCCCGTCAGTTCTCATCTTCGACGGCATCAGCACGAAGAATGGCAATGTGGCGCCAACACGGAATATCACCGGGGCAAACACCCAATTCATTACGCCTTCCAGCGTTGCACTCGATAAAGGGCGGGACCTCCTGTACGTAGCCGATGGGGCAGAAATTGATGTGTTTTCCCCTGCTTCCACAGTGAACGGTGACGTTGCCCCGACCCGCGATATCATCACGACCTTCAACAATATCCAGCAAATCTTCGTCGATGCCAGCAATGATCGTTTATACCTCAGCGATGCGGCCAGCAATACGGTGGCGGTTTACGACAATGCAAGCACCTTGACCGGCGCGGCTACAGCTACTCGTAGCATCACTGGCGCCCAGACACTACTGGCGCAGCCCAGTGGCATGGCCATTGATTCTTCCGGGAATTTGATTGTGACCAACCAGGGCAATGGCACGATTACCGTTTACAGCAACGCGGCGGGCGCCAGTGGCAATCAGGCTCCCATAGCGACTATCGGTGGTGCTGCTACTACTTTGGCCTCACCGGCGCAGATCATCCAAAGCTCGGCGGCCGATGAGGTTTACGTGGCAGATTCCACGGCCAACGAGGTGGTGGTCTTCTCTGGAATTGCGGGCCTGAGCGGGAACGCTTCTCCCGCTCGAACTATAGCGGGCGCGGCGACAACGCTGACAACAGGAACGACGGCCCGAGGCGTTGCCCTGGATCCGACCCGGTAGCAATTTATCGCACCACGCCATGAAGGGGCGAACTCGCAGTGGCGTAGAGCTTCCTGGGCATTCTGCCGGCAAGGTAAGCAGCCCGCCCGGCGATAACCGCGTGCTTCATGGCTTCAGCCATTAGCACCGGATCTTCCGCGTGCGCAATGCCGGAGTTCATGAGCACCGCATCGGCGCCCAGTTCCATGGCCACAGCAGCATCGGAGGCCGTGCCTACGCCGGCATCCACGATCAAGGGAACATCTGTTATCAGCTCGCGAAGGATCTGGATATTGGCAGCATTCTGGATCCCCATTCCGCTGCCGATCGGCGCTCCCAACGGCATAATGGCGCTGGCGCCTGCATCCAGCAGACGTTTAGCAACCACTGGATCATCAGAGGTATACGGCAGAACGGTAAAGCCTTCATTCACCAGGATTCGCGTGGCTTCAATGGTAGCCTGCACATCCGGGTAGAGGGTTTTCTGGTCGCCAATGACCTCCACCTTGACCCAGTCAGACAATCCCACTTCGCGGCCCAGCCTCGCAGTGCGGATGGCCTCTTCAGCGGTGTAACAACCGGCCGTGTTGGGAAGGAGGAAATACTTC
>DATEJX010000271.1:0-3517 GCA_035277785.1 Candidatus Angelobacter sp.
GCGAGCTACCAGCTCACGGTGACAAACAGCTCGCAAGCCATACTCTCGAACATCTCTCTCAGCAACGTGCTCAGCTCGGCCGACGGCGCCTACCTGATTGCCGCGCAACCAAGCCAGGGAACGTGCGACCTGGGCGGGCAGGGCATTACGACTTTGAATTGCTCGGCCGGCAGCCTTGATCCCGGAGCTTCTGTCGTGGTGAACATCGCGGCCCAGATGGTGAGTGGGACGATGACACTCTCGTCGTCAGCCACAGGCCTTGATGCCAACAGCGCGCCAATTTCCGCCGGTCCGGTGCAGCGCTCCACCGTGCACGGAAATCCGCCCGCGGGAACACCCATTGTCTCCATCTCGCTCTCTGCCAATCCCACGCCCAAGGACCTGGTCGGCGGCCGCACCGGAACACTGAACTGGACTCTGCAGAATTCGACCGGCGTCAGGGCAAACAAGCTGACCTTCGCCATGGTGATTGACAGCCGCATGAGCATCAGTTTGTCTAGCGTCACCGGATCCAATGCAGGCGATCCCGTTTCCTGCGGAAATCCATTGCCCGGAGCCTCGGGAACGAACATCGTCTTCTGCAATATCGACTATCTGGGCGGTTCGTCCGGCGGCAGCGGAGGCAGCGCCACGGTGACGCAGCTCCAGGTGATCGTGAATTACCGGTCGCCGTTCGTCTCAACCCAGACCACGCTTCTTGCTACCGGCTATCTCAGCTTTGACGGGACAGACAGTTCCAATCCTGCTGCAACCGGTCAAGTCCGAGTGAAATAAATGGCTGCACCGCCGGGGCGCGCAAGCGCCTCGGCGGATTCCCTAAACAAAAGACATTGCGGCGATTCCGCGTGTTTACTTCGGTGTCGCAGCCGGCGTCGCCGGATTGCCGCCCGATGTAGAACCTCCCACGGCATGAATGCGCGTTGGGCTGTTCACGCCGCCGACAGCTCCATGAATTTGCGGAGGCTGTACAGTACGCGGGTTGAAGAAGTCTTCGTTGAAGTCGGTGTGCACCTTGCCTGTGGCCGCCTTGAGTGCGGCATCAACATTTTTCTGTTGCAGGTCGCGGACAATCTGCGGCCGCGCCTGATCAATCGTTAGCGTGCTCTGGCTGCGGAGCTTGTAGATGTTGAATCCTGAAGCTTCGGCCTCAACCTTGGTTACTTCTCCGGGTTTTAGCGCGTGAATGTCATCCTGAACAGGTTTCGGATAAAAACGTACCTGCACCGGGTTTACTTCAATCTGCGGAGGCATGGTCTGTAATCCCAGAGTCTTGTAAACATCCGCCTGCAATGAGAACAGGTCTTCTCCCTTGGCGGCGCGTTCGCGGATCTGGGCGGCCAATTCGCGGGCTTTCTTTTCAAACTCAGCCGGCTTGTCCTGGGAATGCGTTGGATTCACTTTGGGAACCAGGATTCGCTCAATGCGGGTCTGCTCAAACTGGCTCAGGTTCTGCTGATAATAATTCTGGACCTCTTCCTGAGACGGGTTGTTGTATTTATCAATCAATATCTGGCGATAGACCTCCGCCAGCGCCCGCGTGCGCGCCACGTCCATCTGTTCCTGAAACCGCGGATCTTTTTCCGCGCCTGCTTTTTCACCGGCATCGGCCAGCGCCATCAAGGTCACATAGCTGGATCCCAGGCCTTTGAGGGCCGCTGGTGTGAACGGCTGATTGGAAAGATTAATGGCGTGGACCATTCCTTCAAACTGTGCGCGAGTCAAAACCACCGTGCACGATTCTGTCTTCTGGCCGATGGATGGCTTTTCCGCAGGGCAGATGCCGTGAACGGTAATTACCGGCGCATCCGGCGCCACCGGCTGAGCGACAGCTGGAGCCCCCGGAGCCACTGGCGGAACAGAGCTATGCGCCGGCGCAGGTTGTTGGGCCAACAGCGGTGCGGCGACTAAGAAACAAATGAGCAGAGATTTACGGGCCATGGTGAGCACTATCCTTGGCTGAATGAAATAAGACTGAATGAAGTCTTGGAATGTGGCTCATAGTACCACACGTTTTTTTGCAATCAATCATCTCTTCAGTAACTTTGCCGGCCATCATCCATCGTTATTTAGGGCAAAAACCTCATGCAATGTTCAGTGAATCCTCCGTTCTTCTATCAGTATCAGCCGAGTCAACGCACGTTACTAGTGGTGTCAACAGTCGAGTTTTCTTGAGTAAAGTTCAGCGCAAAATGTTACAAACGTTTGAACCATCATGGAGGCGATGTAAAGAGAATGAGATTCTTGACACATATAATTTTCCCGGCGCTCCTGCTCTCACAGCTGGCGCTGGCGCAGCAGGAAACGCGGATGGTCTATCTGGTCCGCCATGCTGAAGCCGCTTCAACTGCACCCGATGCGGCCCTCACGCCCGCAGGACAGAAGCGTGCCGAGTGCCTGGCAAAAACTTTCAAGGACGCCGGCATCAAGCAGATCTTTGTCACCGACGCCAAACGCACCCAGGAGACGGCCGCTCCTCTGGCCAAAGAGCTGAAGATCACGCCCACCATTATTCCCGCCAAGGACCCCAACAAGCTGATCCAGTCGCTGCTCTATTCCAGCGCCGGCGGCGGAAACATTCTGGTGGTCGGCCACAGCAATACCTTGCCCTTTGTCCTTGCCCGCATCAAGGCCGGCACGGTTGCTCCCATTGGTGAAGACGAGTTTGACCGCCTCTTCGTCACCACCGTGATTGAGAGTGGCGTCACTCAGGCCAGCACGCTGCGCTATTGCGATTGCGGATCCGCTCCGGCCGCCCCCGCTCATGCCGCACCTGCCAGCAAGAGCGGCAAGAAGGGAACCACAAAGAAGCAGTGAGTTCGAGTTGGTAGTTGGTATTTGAAGGTTGGTATTTGGAAGTTGGTATTTGGTATTTGGCTAACGCTTATGCGGTGATCGCCAACTGCCAATTGCCAACTGCCAACCTTCGAAGTACCAGCTTCCGATTGCCAACTTCCAAGTACCCACTTCCAACTACTGTTTTCAATTTTCAAAGATCATCTTCTCCGGCCGCCTGGGCAGCTCGGGTCCCAACGAATGACTCGAAGGGCATTCTCCACTAAGTGCTAACCGCTCCTGGCCTTTGGCTCTTGGCTTTTTGCTCTTCGCCAACTACCAAATACCAATTACCAAGTACCATCCGTCCCGTCCGCCTGGGCGGCTCGGTCGCAACCAATGAACCGAAGGGCATTTCTCCACTAAGTGCTAACCGCTCTCCTGGCCTTTGGCTCTTGGCTTTTGCTCTTGGCTTTTGCTCTTCGCCAACTACCAAGTTCCAAATACCAACTTCCAATTACCAACTTCCAATTACCAATTACCAAATTACCAACTTACTAAACCTCTGCCGTCCATGCGAAAATAGAGCTGTCATGTCCCTCGTCGTCATCGGCGGACACTCCCGCAGCGTGGGCAAAACCAGCGTGGTGGCAGGCCTGATCGCCGCCCTGCCGGAGTACCACTGGACCGCGCTCAAGATCACGCAGTTCGGCCACGGCATCTGCTCGGCAGACGGCAAGCCCTG
>DATEJX010000272.1:0-8153 GCA_035277785.1 Candidatus Angelobacter sp.
ACATGAGGCTGGCGGATGTAAAAGCCAAATACGAGGCCAGCAAGCGCAAGGCAGACATGTTTGAGCGCCGGGTGAAGGTCATTGATGAACTCAAAGAAGCCCAAAAAGGTCCGGTCAACCTGTTGAATCTTGTGGCGGACACGGTCAACAGGACGGACGCGGTGTGGCTCGATTCCATGACCTCAGATGGCAAGAACCTGAACTTTATAGGAATGGCGCTCAGCGCGGACGCGGTTGCCGATCTGATGACGAACCTGCGCAAGACCGGCGCGTTTAAGACGGTAGAAATCAAGGAAACCTCGCAGGATGCGACAGTAAAGGAATTGCAGGCTTTCAAGTTTGAACTCATCTGCGAAATCGGGTTGTCGAGCAAAGTAAAAGAGTCATAGCGCAAAAGTCTGTAGGGACGGTCACATGGCGAAATTCGATGAAATGTCGTTTGGGGCCCGGCTGGGAGTCATGCTGTTGGTGGCCCTGGTTGTAGGGGTAGCCTACTACTACGTGTATCTGAATCCTCAGATCCAGGCCAATGACAAGATCAGGGCCAAAATCGAGGAGAAAACGCGTGAAAACGAACAGCTGAGGCAGTTTGAGCCGAAGCTGGCGGACCTGAACAGGCAGATGGCCATCCTGCAACAGCAGATGGAGATCCAGAAGAAAATTGTTCCGGATGACAAGGATGCTGACCAGTTCATCCGCCTGTTGCACGATACTGCGTCCACCGCCGGAATTGAGATTCGCCGCTACTCTGCGATGCCGGTTGCCAGCCACGAGTTCTATAGCGATGTGCCATTCACGATTGATATCGACGGGCCGTACTACTCAGTCTTGAATTTTTTCCAGCGCGTCTCTGAGCTGGAGCGGATCGTGAATATTGACAACCTGCAGATGACGAATACAAAAACCACTGGGCCGTCCAAGGTAAAAGGTACTTATAAGTACGCACCCGGTGAGACCGTCGTCGCCAGCTGCACCGCTACGACATTCTTCAGCCATGAGCCGGAACCACAGCCTGCGGCGGCCCAGCCGGGACGTCCAGGAGCGCCTGCAGGTGCTGCGGCAAAGGGCAAGAAGTAAGAGGTGGGCTGAAGGACAGGTAAAGGGAAATGAAGATGAAGCTGATTCAAATTGTCGCGCTTGCAACCGTCATGGCTGCCGCGGCTGTTGCCCAGAATACGGCACAAGGCACCAGCGGCAAAACGCAACCCGCGGCTTCGCCAACTCCGGCTGCGCAGCAAAAAGCTGCGGCGCCAGCAACTCCAGCGCACACCAAACCGGGCGCTGCGGTGAAAAAGACAAGCGCCAAGGCCGCCCCGGCGAAAGCTCCGGCCCATGAGGCGAGCACTAAGACTACCAAGCCTGGAACTGGTGCGCCTGCAACGGCTGCCCCATCAACCAAGAGCACCAAAACCACGGTGAAGAGTGGCGTATTGCCGGAAAAGGCGAAGAAGGGCCCTGCTCCCATAACAGCCGCTGCGAAGGGAACCACCAAAGCAGCCGCCGCGAAGGGAACCACCAAGAGCGCTGTTGTCGCCAAGCCGGCTGCTCCTCCTGCTCCCAAAGCCATGGTGAAAACCAAGGCTCCAGCGCCGGTGAAAAAAACGTCGGTGGCAGCAACAAAACCAGCAGCAAAACCAGTGGTGAAGCCGGTGAAGAAGACCACCGCACACGTGGCTGAAACCAAGCCTACTCTCACGCCCGCCGGACCTTCAACAACGGTTGAGAAGAAAGCGCCGCCACGCCTTATTGGTTCGGCTGGACGCCGTGATCCTTTCGTAAGTCCCATTCGCAGCGCCGGCTCGGTCTCACCGACTCAGAGCTGCACCAGCGGAAAACGTTGTCTTGCCATCCCTGAGCTTGTTCTGCAGGGAACTGTGCGCGATATCAGCGGCAAGATGATGGCAGTGGTATCCACCAGCAACAGGCGTACGTACACGTTGCGCGAGAACGACCAGGTGTTCAACGGCAGTGTGGAAAAAATCACCAGTGACTCAATCATCTTTCGTGAATACGTGAAGGACGCCCTCGGTCGCGAAAGCGCGAAAGAAGTAGTGAAGAAAATGGGCCCGACCACGTAAGAATGGCCCAGCAAGACAGGTTCAGTGGTTCGCAAAGCAGTATGGTTCTTGGGTAGGGAAGTATAGCCGTCATAAAAAAGGGTTTTTATTCGTAAGCGGCAGGCGCAGACAACAAATGCAATGCCGCGCACGTGCGGCGCCAATCCGCCGCGTGGGGAGACAAACAGATGAGGCTTAAACAACTGCTAGGAATCACCCTGTTGGCCATGGTTGCCATGGCGACAGCTTCCGCTTCGCAATTGTCGGGGGTGCTGGTGAAGAACCATGACAACACCGGCACGGTCACCATTCTGGCGAACGGAACTTTTACTCATACCGAGTATCGTCCCACCGACAACTTGATGCTGGTTGACCTGGCAGGCGTTTCGCTCGCGCGTCCGGACACCAGAGTCCATGCCGTGTTCGCCCCGGGCGTGCGTTCCTATCGCATTGTCAGCTATCGCTCGCCTGAGGGCGGCGAAGTTGCCCGCGTGGAACTCTCGCTGCTTCCCGGCGCCAACGTCAAAGTGAGCGATGTTGAAGGCGGGCTCAAGCTCGACTTTACAGGAGCTCCTGCGGTTCCGCCGTCCAAAGAGGACATCGAGGCTGCAGCGTCCGCGCCCAGAACGCCGTCGCCGGCACATCTCACTCATGTGCACCGCGTTTCCGTCGACAACGCCAACGGTGCGTTCAGCGTTGAAATCAGCGGCAGCGGTCCCATGACCGCCCATACCATGAAGCTGAGCGGGCCAGATCGCTTTGTCATCGACATTCCTGACTCCCTGCTGGACGGTCGTCCTCGCGATATCGCCGTGAACAGTAACGGCATCAAAGCTGTCCGCGCCGCACGATTCCAGGCCGCGCCTCCGGCCACGCGCATCGTGCTCGACATGGCGAAGATGCAGGATTTTGAGATCTCGCCTGACGCCAACAAGCTTGTCGTCAAGTTGCGCGACGATCGCAACACCGTCCCGGCTGTGGCTCCGGTTCTGAACGCGAGCGCAACTACTGCTCCGCAAGCACCTTCTGCAGCTCAGTCAGCTGCTACAGCGCAGCCCATCCCGACTGCCTCGGCGAACAAACCAGCATCACCGGCGAGCGATTTTGTTGTTGTGAATCCTGTCTACGCCGCGAAGAAAGAAGGCAGCGAGGATTTAAAGCAGGACGCGAAATTGGTCGAACCTACGCCATCGCGTGCCGACCGGGCGGCTGAGCATTTTGCCCAGGATGTTCCCGTGGTCGCTACGACTAATCAGGCTCCTTTCCCGGCCAGCGCCAGCTTGAACGCGCAGCCGGCGGCAATTAAGGCTGCACTGCTCCAGCAGCAGGCTGCTGCTCCCGCGCCAGGTGCTGCAGTTGAACCCACATTGAATAACTGCCCGCCCAGCCGCTATACCGGCGAACCGATTGGCATGAACTTCAAAGACCTGGATCTCAAAGATTTCTTCCGCGTTATCCATGAGATCAGCGGTCTGAACGTGGTGCTGGATCCTGCCGTGAAGGGCAGCTTGACCATTGTGCTGGATGATGTGCCGTGGGATCAGGCTCTGGCCATTGTGCTGAACAACAACGGACTGGCTTGCCAGCTCGAAGGCAACATTCTCCGCATCGCTACCCTGGAAACTCTCAAGACGGAAGCCGAAGCTCGCCGCGCCCAGCTTGAGGCTCAGGCGCTGGCCGTTCCGAAGAAGACAATCACCCGCTATCTCAGCTATGGACAATCCAAGGACGCTGCCAGCATCGTTAAGAAGTTCCTGTCTCCTCGCGGTGATGTGGTTGCCGATCCACGCAGCAATGCATTGATCATTGAAGATATTCCCAGTGTTCTTCCCAAGATTGATGAGTTACTGAAGACCCTGGATCGCAAGACTCCGGAAGTTGAGATTGAAGCCCGCGTAGTGGCCTCCACTCGCACCTTCGCTCGCGACATCGGTACGCAGTTGGGATTCGGCTACGGCTTCGGCAACAACGTGATCGGCGGTGGCACGGGCACCAGCCCCATCGACGTCACCCTGCCGAATCCTCCGCGGTTCCTGACCTCGCCGAACGATACCAACAGTATTCCGCTGTTCTCGAACTTGCCGGCAACGTCTCCGAACAGCGGCTTCAGTTTCAGCAACGCTACTGCGGGATTCCGGCTGGACTTCATTCTCACCATGGCGGAAAGCCGCGGATTGCTCAAGATTCTGTCGCGTCCGCACATTGTCACGCAGAACAACATTCTTGCGCTGATCAAGCAGGGTGAACGAGTTCCTGTGGTTACCAACCAGCAGCTGGGTGGTCCTCCCACAGTCACTTACGTTGACGCCTTCCTGCGCCTCAGTGTTACCCCGCAGATTACAGCGGAAAACACCATCTTCCTGAACGTGGACGTCGAAAACACCGTCCCTGACTTCACCCGTGTTACCGGCCAGCAATTGAACCCGACCTTGAACACGGAACAGGCGACGACACAGGTTCTGGTAACTGACGGCGGTACAGTGGTGATCGGCGGCGTGGTCCAGACCACCAATAACCTGGCTATCGCCCAAGTACCGGTACTGGGGAGCATTCCAATACTCGGCAATCTCTTCAAGCACCAGACGGTTAACACCTCTACACAGGAACTGATCTTCTTCATTACACCGAAGATCATTCAGACTTAGTTCGTAACCCGTAACTGCATTTCCCTGCCACAACCCCCGGCCAACCAGCCGGGGGTTTTTGCAATTTGCTGAGCATGGAGCCCGGCGTTCTGGCAGAACTTGAAGAGCTCAAAACCCGTTGTCTCTCTCCTGCTACCATATTTCCGTGATGAACTACTCACTTCGTCAAAAGCGTCTTTCCGAGCAACTAAGGGGTAACCGACTCGAAGGACTGCTGATCACGCATTTGCCTAACATCTTTTACCTGTGCGGTTTCAGCGGCAGTGCAGGGGTCTTGCTGTTTCAGGCAGGACAGCGCGGCCGCAGTTCCAGGCTTCTGTTCTTTACTGACGGGCGCTATACCCAGCAGGCGCGAGAAGAGGTCCAGGGAGCGAGAGTGGTGATCGCTAAAAAGCCGGCGCTTGCGGAAGCTTGTGACGCCGTGGTGAAAAACAGGATCAGGAAGCTGGGCTTTGAATCAGACCATTTGCCCTACATCGGCTACCAGCAGATCAGACATATGCTTCGTAGTCACGGACGCGCTGGAGCCGGGATCATACTCAGGCCGATTCCGGGCAGCATCGAACAGTTGCGGGTAGTAAAAGACGCTGACGAAATTGAGCAGATTCGCGCCGCAATCAAGCTTGCTGACGGGCTGTTTCCAAGCGCTCTTTCCGCTATCCGACCCGGCATTCCGGAGGCCGCTGTGGCAGGAGAGTTGGAGTTGCAGGCGCGCAAAGCCGGCGCTGAAGGGATGTCCTTTGACACTATTGTGGCTGCTGGAGCGCGTTCCGCGCTGCCTCATGGTCGCGCCTCATCCCAGCCAATACCCCGTAACGGATTTATAATCATGGATTACGGTGTTATACTCGCGGGTTACTGTTCAGATATGACTCGCACTGTCCACGTGGGGGCCGTTTCTGATTCGCATCGTCGCATGTATGAGGCAGTAAAAGCTGCCCAGATGGCCTCAATTGCGGCTGTGCGGCCGGGTGTTGAAACCGGTGAAGTGGACCGTGTGGGCCGGGAAATCCTGAAAAAATCCGGGTATGATGCTTATTTTACCCACTCTACGGGCCATGGAGTGGGAATTGAAGTCCATGAACTGCCTCGGCTGGCGAAAGGCCAGAACCACCAGCTTGTTCCGGGGATGGTAGTTACAATTGAGCCCGGCATCTACATACCAAATGAAGGCGGGGTACGGATTGAAGACATGGTTCTGGTCACCGACTCGGGTCATGAAGTCTTGACCCCCACCACCAAGGACCTGATCACGCTGTAAGCCTCCTCGGAGACCAACAAACTTTCATGAACCAAAAAGAGCTGAAAGAGCTGATCGAATTTTTAATTGAGAAAGATATCTCCGAATTCGAACTGGAGCGCGGAGACGTCAAAGTCAGGATCAAGCGTGGCGCCGACGCTCAGCCGATTCCCGTCATCACGCCAATGGCAGCAGTCCCAGCGATGCCGCCTATGACAGCGGCTGCTCCTGTCGTTCCTGCATCAGCCACTCCAGCTCCTGCCGCCCCCGAAACCCCTGCTACACCGGCGGAAGTGGAAGAGGAATTACATCTGGTGAAGTCACCGATTGTGGGTACGTTTTATGAAGCGCCGGCGCCAGGTGCTCCTCCATTCATCAAGCCGGGTGACAACGTTCAGGCCGGCCAGGTGCTGTGCATCATTGAGGCCATGAAGCTGATGAATGAAATTGAGTCGGACATGACGGGCGAAATTGTCAAAATCCTTGCCGCCAATGGCAAACCTGTGGAGTACGGCCAGCCTCTGTTCTCGATAAGGCCGCGGAAGTAAGGATAAGTGCCGAGTCAGATTAGCGCTGGATCCTTTCGTGTCAAGCTGAATTAATTCCGTCAAGCAACGCGCAGTACTGGGGCGGTTTGGAGCGAAGCGACAGGAATAATGTTTAAGAAAATACTAATTGCCAACCGTGGTGAGATCGCCTTGCGGGTAATCTGTGCCTGCAAGGAACTGGGCATCAAGACAGTAGCCGTTTACTCCGATGCAGACCGTAATTCGCTTCACGTGCGTTTTGCCGACGAAGCTGTTTGCATCGGCCCTCCGCGCTCAGCTGAAAGTTACCTCAACATTCCCGCTGTAATCAGCGCGGCTGAGATTACCGGAGTGGACGCCATTCATCCGGGCTACGGGCTGCTAAGTGAAAATGCCAACTTTGCCGAAGTCTGCGAGACCAGCCATATCAAGTTCATTGGCCCGCCCCCGGATGTGATCCGCCTGATGGGCGAAAAAGAGAAGGCGCGCCAGGCCATGAAGCAGGCCAACGTGCCTATTCTTCCCGGGTCAGACGGAGTGATTGCCAGCGCGGAAGAAGCGCGGGAGTGGGCGCGGCAGATTCGGTACCCGGTAATCGTCAAAGCTTCAGCGGGAGGCGGCGGGCGTGGTATGCGGGTGATCCGCAAGGAAGAGGAACTTGAAAATCTCTTCAACTCCGCGCAGCAGGAGGCGGCGGCCGCATTCGGTAACGGCAATCTTTACATGGAGAAATTCATTGAGCAGCCGCGTCACATCGAATTCCAGATTTTGGGTGACACGTACGGAAAAGTCATCAGCCTGGGTGAGCGTGAATGCAGCATCCAGAGGCGCCACCAGAAGCTGTTGGAGGAATCGCCCTCAACCCAGGTGAATGAAGAGCTGCGCCAGCAGATCGGCAAAAAGCTGTCTGAATGCCTCTCCGAGATCGGTTATGTGAACGCCGGAACGGTTGAGTTCCTCATGGATGAAGAGCGGAACCTGCACTTCATTGAGATGAATACGCGCATCCAGGTGGAGCATCCGGTTACAGAGATGGTGACCGGGATTGATCTGGTGAAATCGCAGGTACTTCTTGCCGCAGGCGCCAAAATGGTGGACATCATTCCCCGGTTGGACCGTAAGGGCCAGCGCGGACACGCCATTGAATGCCGTATAAATGCTGAGCATCCGGAAAAATTCACTCCGTCTGCAGGTAAGATCAAGACCTTCCACACGCCCGGCGGGCTGGGTATTCGCGTGGACACGGCGGCTTACGCCGAAGGCGTGATTCCGCCGTATTACGATTCGCTCATCGCCAAGCTGATCAGCCACGGGAAAGACCGCGCTGAGGCCATCATGCGTATGCGCCGGGCACTGGAAATGTTTATTGTCGAAGGTATCCACACTACCATCCCGCTTCACCGCCGTATCCTTGCCGATACCGATTTCCAGGCTGGGAATTTCGATACCAAGTACATGGAGCGCTTCCTGGCCAAATTGCAGGAAGAGAGAAAGCAGGAAGTGGCACTAGGTGTGTAAATGGAAAATCCACCACGGAGTCACGGAGGGCCGGAAAACTGCTTGTCTTATATTCTCCATCTCTCTGTGTCTCCCTGGTAGACGTTTTCTTCGATGAAGCTTCCGCCGCTTTATCCGATAATCGATTTTTCCTGCTTCGCCGCTCAACCAGATTCGGTCTCGGCCG
>DATEJX010000273.1:0-4341 GCA_035277785.1 Candidatus Angelobacter sp.
ACCGTTCCCATCTGGGCAATGGTGATCTCCATGTCGCGCATGCGGTTGTAGTAGTGCTCGACTTTAAAGAGCCGCGAAAGGTAGCGATTAGCGAGCTCGATCAGGTCGGCAAGTTCAGCCAGCGCAGATTCAGAGTTGTGCCTGCCCAGTTCCACAACTACGACGGCGCTGTAAGCACGCATCTCACAGGTGGAGCAGACCTGGTCTTCCAGCCGAATGCGCTTTTCGCGGCGGAAGTTCTGCACGGCGAGACAGCTGGCTGTACGTACGCGATCAGCTTCCCAACACAGATTCCGGTTGGAATAGAGGATGGGGTGTATGTAGATCGGCTTGGGGTGAACGCTGCTCCTGGTCAGAACGGCCGGACGCGCAGTGTTCAGCACGCCAGCTAGAGGATGATCTGACATCCAAAGAGCAGTGGTGAAGCGGTCCATCTGCTGGCGAGGCCATTTGAGAGCAGCCGCGGGCGTGACGTCACCAGTATCGAAGTTGACGTCCAGAACCATGGCACGCGAATAGCCGAGTGCGATGATTTCTTCCAGAAGCAGAGGAAAGATTTCTTCTGAACGTTCAGCCTCCAGCAATCGCAGAATTGCCGGACGGCGATGCTGCGACACGCGCCGCCCTTGCAGGCGTTCAGATTGAAATCGCATTTCCGCCGTGGCCACCCGTCCCCCCAAGGATGTTCCTTATCTGCGCCGGCGAGTGGGACGCGGCGGGACTTCCACCAGTTCCTCTTCTGCCGCGCCTTCAGCCAGAGTCGGACGAGACACTAGGCCCGTAAGCCCGACCGCATCGGCATATTTGAGATAAGTATCAATCGAGGCCACCACGACGCGCGCCTCAACCGTAATCAGGTCGATGCCTACGAGAGAAATCCTTACCCAGGCATCGATAACGATTCCTTTATCCAGAACGCGGTCGAGAACATCAATCAGACTCGATCCGCCGGATACACGCTCAACGGCCATCGAAGGCCTCCTTCACAAACTCACTTTTTTCGCTTACGCGCCGTGCCCGGCACTCGCGGTGCCCTGGCCTGCTCCGCAGGTCCGGGAGCCGGTAAATGCGTCCGGCGGACAGGCGGCGATAAGGAAGCGGTGAGGTTAGGATCAAATTTCCACCAATTCAAACCAATAGCTTCCGCTTTGTCGACGCTACAGACCAGCAGGCGAATCCTGATTGTGAGCAGCTCCACGTTCGCCAGTGATATGCGAATGTCTCCCGCAATGACAAGTCCTTTGTCGAGCACTCTGTCAAGAATGTCGAGCAAATTAGTTGTTCCGGAAACGGTTGGCACTCGTTGCATGAATAGTCTGGAAAAGACCGCAGGGAGTGTGGAGAATCCGCGCGCGATCTACTGTCACGCATCTTATTTAGCCCGGTGAAACCTGTCAACTTCTGCCGCTTCAACCAATTGCAACCTTCCTGAAATCTGATTCCTGAAAGGCGCAAAAGACCTCATAGCTCCGATGCAAGCTGCTGCTGCCAAGGTTGGCTGCCAAGCTAAAATCCCCCTCTCTAAACAAAGACTATTAGTCCAGAGAAATAAAGACTATTGATCCAGCAGGTTCCCCAGGGGCCCCAGTTCCAGATTCAAGTCTTGGGGACGCAAACCGAAGGCCGCTGCGATCTCATGCACCTTGGCTTCCAGCCTCATCAGGGCCTGGCCCAGTTCCTCGACCTTACCATCCTCCAGCGTCCCGCCTTCCATTCTCCTGATCGCCTGCCGCTCCATCAGGCGACGCAGCAGTTCGACGAGGCTCAACACCAGCCGGGCCAACCCCTGCTCAACGGTATCCGGCGAGCACTCGATCCTTTCGAGCCCGCCATCGCCTACCGCCTTCAATTCGCGATTCAGATCAGAAACGGCTGCAGCAATCTCTTCCGGAGTGATTTTCCGCAATTCTGTCATTTCTGCCCCGCACTCTGTGGCATCTTCACAGCCGAACTCAGGAATTCCGCTGCCGGCCAGGGGCCGCTCACGCGTCGTGAGACGGAATCAGGCAGAGGTACAGCGTCAACAATTTTGCGAAACCGTTCCTCGTCTCCCCGGCGAACGAGCGCAAATATCCGAGTGCCACTCTTAACTTCACGCACCTGAACTCCCTGGCTCATCGTTTCGACGGCAGTCTTAACGCCGGCAGCATGATCAATTGAGAGCCGAAACACCTCTGCCTTGCGCTCAAGATATGCCCTGCCCGATCTCTCTTCCACTGTAGCCCGCTGCTGAATTACATACACCACTGATTCCATCTGGACATATTCTCGCAAGCGCTCCAGGTCCGCGGTGAAAGCCGCAGCATTCTCCGCGGCAAATTTCTCCAGCGCTGAGGCGTCATCAAAGATTGAGAGCAGACGAAAAGGCACCACCGCCGCCTGCTGGAACACATGCTGCACTACCTGATGAAACTCCACGGCTTTTTGCTGCAAACCCGCCGGCTCAAACGGCCATGCCACCTCTGACCACAGCAGGCGCAACCGATCCCGGTCCAGCATATTCACGGCGGAGCCTCCGACGCCTCTCGCCGGCAGCCTGATATTTTCATCTTGCAAAAAGCCGCAGTAAACAATCACGCGGCTCACTTGCTGCTCCGCGTTGAATTTTCTTCCGCTTGCTCTGCTTTAAGGCTGCGCAGAGCAGTCTCCACTGAGGTCAGCACGACATTGAGCCCCACGTACACCAGGTCGACACCCGCAACTGAAATTACGAGCGAGCCGTGTATCACCACCCCAGCGTTCAGGACATGGTCGATGATATCCAGCAGGGAAACGTCTTCTTCGGCGCTTCCTGTCAGCGTAATTGGTTCAAAATCACTCGGCATCGGAGACAAATGAATAGGGCGGCCAGGGACCCGTCACTTCAATACGGCGTTTTCCCTGCCATTTCTGCACGAAGTCCTGCAAAATGCCTTCCCATTTCTTTCGGCGCGAACGCGCCACCAGGAACGTGGCCTGCCATAATAGTCCTGGCTGTGCCCCGCTGACCTTTCCGCTCGGCGCAGAGTCAGTTGCCACCTTCTCGAGCGCAGCCAAAAACTCACTCAACTCGGCATCACTGTGCTCAGGTTTCTTCTTCATGCGCGCAGCTTTCTGCTGCAGGTAGTCGCGTCCGGAGCTAGCCGGCTTCGAACTCACAGGCGCTGATGGCTGCTGCTCCACCAGGACTTTCACGCCCCACTCGTCGGAGTCGGCAATACGGGAAAAAAGCTTTTTCAAGGCAGATCCGCGCGCCTGCACGTCTTTGAGAAGCGCACTTTCATTTGAAAACAGCGTCCCAAATCGCGCGGGAACAATCGTCTCCGTCTGGGCGATTTCCGCCACAACCTGCTGGTGCCGCACCCCATGCAGTGCCAGCCATTCAAGATTCTCCATGTTCGCTTCCAGGTCACGCTTGAATGCGACCTGGTCAACAGGAGATACCCAGCAAAGATATTCGCCACAAGCCATGGCAGTGACAGCATGGACGCCATCTACGCCCGGGTTTTTCAACGGATGTGTCTCATCCTGAGTAGCGATTGAGACGCCATACAGGTAAAGCGCGTTTTTCGCCGCTGCTACTCCGCGATTTGCCATATTGGACCGGTAAATTTCCTGAGCGCTGCTGATCCCGAAATCTCTCCGGGAAATTCAGGAACCAGATAGGTTCGATGCTTTGCGTATGTCTTCCGCAGCCGCTGCAATGTCGCCATCTGCCATTTCCTGCGGCGAGAACAGCGCGAACACTTCGTTTCCTGCAACAAAACGCGATTTACAAACAGCGAATCCACAGTAATCCCGATCTGCTCCAGAGCGGCCAGCAAGCGCATCGTCTGGGAATCCGGCACAGGCTCAGGTAACATAACTGCCCACACCCGGCTCCTTTGCTGGTCTTGCATGAGCTTGAGCAGCCTGTGGACGCGCTGGCCCAGTGAGGCCAGTTCCACCGCTACGTCCTGCGCGAGAGCTAGTGTACGGTGCGCAGAGAGGCTTTTCAACAAGAGGCGCGACCATAGCAGGATCCGCTCCGGCATGCGCAGGAGCTCAAGCGCGTGCCCGGTCGGGGCCATATCGATGAATACGTTTCCCGGACCGGTCTCCAGCAATTCCAGTACGCGAAAGATGGCAAAGACCTCGTCCACGCCTGGCGGCACAACATCCATCAGCGCGGCGAAAACCTGCCGTTCAAAAGTAAGATCCAGGTGCAATCCGCCTGACTGTATGCTGAATTCACCTTCCAACTTCCGCCGGATCTCTGCTGCCCATTGCTGATATTCAGCCACGGAATCAAATTCTGTCGCCTTCAGCAGCCGGTCGCCCAGCACGCTCACCGGCTTGTGGCCTATTTCCTGCTCAAAAACA
>DATEJX010000274.1:0-13463 GCA_035277785.1 Candidatus Angelobacter sp.
GCTGTTGCGGTGTATTTCAGCAACTTCCCCGCGACGGTGATCTGGTGATGCGTGACCACGGGCGCGGATTCCGCAAGCCGTTCATCTGGCGATGGAGAAGGTGTGGCGTTTGGTTGTTGTGCCGTGGCTAGGGTGCAAAACACGCTGAAGATCAGCAGCAGGCAAAAACTTGGCATAGAGGATTCAGCCCCGGAATTTGAGTTGCGAACGCGCCATTATAAAGTGGCAACCAGGAACCACCGTATTCACAGCCGGGGATGAAGACTGGCTAAGTGCTGACCACCTCGCCTTGGACGGGGCAACTCTCTGGGTCTCCAATACCAGAGCAAGGCGGTCCAAGCTCTGACTGCAAGAACGCATGGCGCTGGAGATTGTCCGGAACTGATGCCGCTGATTTAAGCAGATAAGACCGGGTTAATGTCTCGCCAAATTCTTAAGAGACATTTAACATGTGCAGTCCTGAAATTCGCCAATCTGGGGAGGCACATACATGTCCGGCGCAACATCCGTCTGCAAGCGCGGCTCTTATCTGATCTCGTATCTGCTGATTTTTTTCGTTGTTCTTGGCCTGAGCGGAGCGCTCATTGCGCAATCCGGTCAAACGCAAAGCAAGAAGTCGGGCAAAAAATCCCGCTCTGCGGAGAGCAAGTCAGAAAAGAAAACGACCGAAGCAGAAAAGACCAGCGGCGAAGCAGGCGCAGGCGCCCAGCAGCCAGATGAGAAAGACGAAACCAAAGGCCCGTGGCATGGACTGACGTGGCGTTTGGTTGGGCCTTATCGTGGCGGACGCGTTCTGGCGGTGACCGGAGTGGTTGGAGATCCGCACACGTACTACTTTGGCGGCGTGGGCGGCGGCGTTTTTAAGAGTACAGACGGCGGTCTGAGCTGGCGTCCGATGACGGACAAGACAAAAGACATGTCGCCGTCGATCGGCGCCATTGCGGTAGCGCCGTCTGATCCCAACGTAGTTTATGCAGCCACGGGCGAGGCCTGCATTCGCGGCAACATCATTGCTGGAAACGGCGTTTACAAATCAATAGACGCCGGCAAGACCTGGAGCTTTATCGGCCTGAAAGACACACTCGCGATCGGGCGTATCATCGTCAATCCTAAAAATCCTGACATTGTGCTTGTGGCAGCCCTCGGACATCCGTTTGGCCCCAACGCTGAGCGCGGTATCTTCCGCACGCTGGATGGCGGAAAGACCTGGACCAAAGTTCTTTATAAAGACGAGAACACCGGCGGAATCGACCTGGCGTTTGATCCTCAGAACGCCAACACCATATTCGCCGGGCTGTGGCAGGCGAGGCGCTCGCCCTGGGGTATGGATAGCGGCGGCCCGGGCAGCGGACTTTATCGCAGCACTGATGGCGGAACAACCTGGAAACACCTGACAGGCAATGGCCTGCCTGATGGCACCATCGGCCGCATCGGCGTTGCGGTTTCATATCACGGAGAGCGTGTGTGGGCGTTGATTGAAGCCGACAAGGGCGGGCTCTTCCGCTCAGACGATGGCGGTGACCACTGGACGCTGGTGAATAGTGATCGCCAGTACCGCCAGCGCGCGTTTTACTACACCCACGTCTTTGCTGATCCGGCGTCAAACGATGGCGTGTACGTGCTGAACACCGGCATGTATCACTCGAACGACGCCGGAAAGAGTTTCCGCCCCATTCGCGTCCCGCATGGAGACAACCATGGCCTCTGGATTGATCCTGAGAACCCGCAGCGGATGATTGAATCGAACGACGGCGGAGCCAACGTGAGCAGCAACGGCGGCGCCACCTGGACCGAGCAGAGCAACCAGCCCACGGCGCAGTTCTATCACGTCGTCGCGGACAATCGCTTCCCTTATTGGATCTACGGAGCGCAGCAGGACAACAGCACGGTGGGAATCGCCACGGCGGCCGATGGCGGCATCAATCGCTCGCAGTGGTATCCAGTGGGCGGCGGTGAAAGCGGCTATGTGGCGCCTGATCCCCACGATCCGCTGATTGTCTACGCCGGCTCTTACGGTGGCGACATCACGCGTTATGACCACCACACCGGCGAAGAACAGAACATTACGCCCTGGCCCATCAATCCCATTGGCGCAGCAGCGGCGGACCAGAAGTATCGTTTCCAGTGGACCGAGCCCATCGTCTTCTCTCTGCATGATCCGCACACGCTCTATTTCGCTGCCCAGGTGCTCTTCCGCACCACGGATGAAGGCATGCACTGGCAGATCATCAGTCCGGACCTGACACGCAATGACAAGACGAAACAGGTGGCTGCCGGCGGTCCCATCACCAAGGACAACACCGGCGTGGAAGTGTATGACACCATCTTTTCTGTCACCGAGTCGCCGAAGCAGAAAGATCTGATCTGGGCGGGCTCGGATGACGGCCTGCTTCACATCACCACCGATGCAGGCAAGAACTGGCAGAACGTCACACCCAAAGCCATGCCGGAATGGGGCACTGTGAGCATGATTGAAGCATCACCGTTTGATGCTGGCACGGCGTATGTCGCGGTGGAGCGGCACCGGCTGGATGACTTTGCTCCCTACATTTTCAAGACTACGGATTTCGGCAAGACCTGGAGCACTCTCACCAGCGGCATTCCGGCGGGCAATTACGTGCACGCCGTGCGCGAGGACCCAAAACGCAAAGGGCTGCTCTACGCCGGAACCGAAAAGGGTGTTTATGTCTCATTCGATGACGGAACCAAATGGGAACTGATGCAAACCAATCTGCCTCCTGTGCCCGTCTGGGACGTGATCGTGCACGATAACGATCTTGTTGCGGCAACGCATGGCCGCTCCTTCTGGGTGCTGGATGACCTGGCTCCGTTGCGGCAATACAACCCGCAAATGGCCAACGCTGACGTTCATCTCTATCAGCCAAGCCCGGCCAATCACACCCGCTTCTTCGGCGGCTTTTTTGGTGGCTCGTTCGCGGGCCAGAACCCGCCAAGCGGCGCAGTCGTTTATTACTCGCTCAAAACTTCACTCGAACCCGCGGAAAAGAAAAAGCCTGGAACCGCAAGCGCTAAAGCTGCTGAGGAAAAATCAGCCCAGGGACAAAAAGCTGAACCCACAGGCAAAGAACCGGGAGAAAAGCAGCCTTCAGGCGCGGAGGTTCTACAAAAATCAGAAGAAACAGCCGCTGAGGCCAAACCTCAAGAGAAGATTCCCCCCATCACTCTGGAGATCCTCGACCAGAAAGGCCAGGTCATCCGCAAATACCCGCCTAAGCAGCAGGCTGAGGGCGGTGGAGGAGAGGACGAAGATTTCGGTCCTCGTCCGGCGCAGAAGCTTCCCGCGGAAGCCGGGCTGAACCGTTTTGTCTGGGACCTGCGCTATGAAGGCTCGTCTCGCGTGCCTCACTCGCCGCTGTGGGGCGGCAGCACGGATGGTCCCGTGGCTCTGCCCGGAACTTATCAGGTGCGGCTCACCGTGCAGGGCAAGAGCTACACCGCGCCGCTGGAGATCCAGCCTGATCCACGCTTGAAAATTACGCAGCAGGACCTGGAGAAGCAGTTTGACCTGCTGATGAAGATCCGTGAAGGCGTCACCCAGGCGCATGACACCATTAACCAGATCCGCGACATCAGGGCGCAGATCAACGCCCTGAATAAACGGCTGGAAGGCCAGCCGCAAGCCGCCGCCGTCGCTGACGCCGGGAAACAGCTGGATAAGAAGATGACCGCCGTGGAAGAAGTGCTCATCCAGACCAAGGCCAAAAGCAACCAGGACGTGTTGAACTACCCCATCCGTCTCAACAACTATCTGGTTGCGCTAGGTGGAGTGGTAGGCAGCGCGGACTCGGCGCCTACGCAGGCTTCTTATGACGTCTTTAATATGCTGAGAAAGCAACTGGACGACGAACTGGCAAAGTGGAAGCAGATTCTGGTTACCGACGTACCGGCATACGATGATGTGGTCAAAAAACAAGCGGTTCCGGCCATCATTTTGGGCAAGCCCAAAGTCCCGGAGGCATCTGCAACTCGATGATTTACAAGGGCCGGCTGCGGCCGGCCTGCCCGTTTAAATTAATTTTCTCAAAGGTGGTTACGAAAGGCAGAAAACTGACACTAATTGTCGTTGATTATGTCTAGAAGCAGGGTTAAATTCATCGGGCAAGTCAGGTGACCATGTCAGATACTCTATTTGCGCTTTGGATAGGCCTTTCAGCAGCGATGGTGCTGCTGTTCCTTTACGCAGCCTTTGCCAGCCTGCGCAATAGACAATCGCGTCCGGTCGCCATGGAAGAACTTATTTCTGGCCTGGTGCCTGTGGACGTGGAAGCCTTTGCCCAATTGATTTCTTCCAGAGAGCAATCCAGTCAGGAGCTTTCGCGGGAACAGGTCCTCCGGCTGCAACGCAGGCGCACGGAACTGGCCATCTGTTATCTGCGCCGCATGACCCACAACGCGGCGCTGCTGCAGCGCCTCGGCTATAGCCAGTTGCAAAGCGGCAATCCGCTGATCAGTGATCTGGCCCAGCAGATGATTGACGCGGGGGTGCATGTGCGGCTGTACACCTTTGTTGGCTTGATCGCTTTGCGCGCGAGCCGCGCTTTCCGCCTCACATCGTTGGAACTGCTCACAGCGGTGAAATTGGCGGAACTGCAGAAGATGATGTCGGAAAGCCTGATCCCTGCCTATGAGCAGCTCAAGGACAAAGCCGGCAATCTCACTTGCCTCAAGTTTTCCGCTCAGCATGAAGCTCTGATCCAGAGCCTATAGATATTCTTCTTATTTGAACTTTCCGCGTGCTGCTGAATTTTCCTACAGCGACTTCTTGCCAGGTGTGAGCCAGTCTTTCAGCACTGATTCCCATTTTCGCGCCTCGGGAAGCACCGAGGCATCCAGCGGTTCCGCAGGCCGAAGCCGATCAGACGTTTCCGGCTTCAAAAACGTGATGAGCCAGATTACACAGGCAATTTCGAAGGTGACAATTTCCGCATTGTCAAAAAAAGTTGATCGATGGCCCAAGCGGGTCCGCACCGCGGCATTCGCCAGCGCAGCGGCGGCTTGAATGCCAAAGCCCAGCGTGATTCCAAGATCGTAACGGCCCCATCGCCTGCCCATCAGCAGCATGAGAAACATGAAGAACACAAGAAAGGCGGTGCGCACAAAATCAAATGCGCTGGAAGCCACTTGAAATCCCTTGCTCTGGTTCGATGACTCAAGCACAACCACAATAGTTAACAGCAGTACCAATCCCGCCATGGCGGGAAAGAGCATGCGATAGAGCCTTACCTTCTGAAAACGCGGAAATAGGCGACGAAGGAAAACTTCGTAAACTGCAAGTGAGAAAACAACTGCGAGCTCGAGCTCAGAGATCCAGTAGACATAAAGGTACACATGCTGGTTCAATGCCGCAGTCGCATACCGGAGAAGCCCAATCAGTGGAGCGGAAATGATGTACAAAAAGAAAAAAGGCAAATCAAACCAGATTCGCCTCCACAGAAACACTCCCGACAGCAGCGTCAATATGACAACTGGAAACCAGAAGAGCAGCTTGAGGAGCAGCCCACTAATCGTAATTGTGGCCAGCGTATGAATGATATGTATTTTATACGCAAGTCTGAGAGCTCCCGTTCCCTAAACGTCGCGTGTTAAACGGCTTGAGCCCCCGGGATGGGCGTTGGTGGCGCGGGCAGGTTGGCGACTCCTGGGATGGGCGTTGGCGGCGCAGGTAGATTGAATCCCTGTATGCCGATTCCGACGGCCGCAAACAACACCAACAAACGCAGCGTGATTTTCATAACTTTCTTTTCCTCCAGTTTTGCCTTTCAGTTTAACTGTGAATCTTTTCCATAAAGATACAGGAGAACGCCAAAAAATATAGCGCCGATTTCGGACATGAAGCAGATTGCACTTTCGGGTGACCGATTCACAGGCTCGCAAACGCAGAATCTTAACTGGGAACGGCGTTACGCATACAAAATCAGTCAGTGTTGCACAAGTTTATTTTAGAATCCGAACGTTATCAGAGTTCTTCCTTCTGCCTGAAATTGTTTTCCTTGCCTGGTTCGGCGCCCGTCCCCGGGGGTAGAATGGCAAACGAATCTGCAGAATGTTTGCCTCTGGCCAAAGTCGAGGTCTGGTTCCCTTGCTGGTGCTGTTGGTCTGCCTCCTGTTCCTGTTTCCGGTGAAGGTCGGGAGTTTCCAGGCGACGCATGGGCCCACCACCACGCTGGAAGAATCAATCTTCCTGCTTCTGCAGATCTCTTTATTAGTCCTTGGGACTGCCCTGTTATCTCTTCGGTTGCTGCCCAATGTCACCTGCTCTTTCGCAGTTCTTGAGCGGAACGCGCGTGACCGAACGACACGCGAAAGCGCTCCATTCTCTCTTCGCTGCTGACTTTCTCTTCTCCAAGTGTTCTGCCTGTTTCAGGCGTTAGAGCAACGTTCAACTCACCAACAAAAAATGGAGAAAAGAAATGGCTCGTACCGGCAACCTCAAATTGCGAAAGCTCGCGGCTTATCCATGGACTGTACGCCGCTACAAAGACAAGATCGTGATCGAAATCACCCGGACGCGCATTCCCGCGAGACGGAAATCGCTGTCCACAGTAGCTCCTGATTGCAAGCCTGAGCTCTGGTAGCCGATATCCCCACAAGGTTCGCGCTGGCCACTGAATCCGTCTCAGTGCCGGCGCGTCCTTTTTTCCCGTCCGCTTGCTTAGGCTCCCAGCGCCGGATGTTTCAAATGAAAGTCCGTTGCGTCCTGGTAGGCCTTGGCCAACGCCAGCAGTTTTGCCTCCCCATAGAGGTGCCCCAGGAACGTCAGGCTCACCGGCGTTCCCGGCCCGCCCGGCTGAAGGTCGCCGTTTTCATCCAGCTTCGGCTTCGGCGCATCGTCTCCACGGAAGCCGTTAGGCAGGATCAGTGCCGGGTGACCGGTCAAATTCGTCACCACCAACTGCGTGCTGTTGGTGGGCGCCACAATCACATCTACCTGGTCGAAGACTTTCGCCACCTGCTCCATCGCCAGCATGCGCGCGCGGCTCGCCTGGATGTATTCAACAGCCGGGATAAATCGTGACGTCCTGAAGCTATTCGGCCAGTCATCTTTGCCCTGGGAAGTGAGCAGCTTGTCTCTGCCCGTACGCGTGAGCTCGTCAAAGGCTGCGGCTGCCTCCGCCTCCAGCATCACCACCATGGGGCGATAGGGTAGCTTTGGCAACTCCAAAGGAATCAGGTTCACTCCCATCGCGCGCAGCTTGGCTACCGCCGCTTCATCATACTTATGGTCATATTCGCGCATGGCGCGGAAGGCCGCCTGCTGCGCCGCGTCATCGGCGTGCTTCTTCTTTTCTGCTTCTGTAAGGTTCTTTTCCTGCTTGGGTTGCTGCTCGGACTGTGGCGGCTGCAGCTCAAAGTCTTTGGCCAGATATCCCACCCGCAGTTTTTTCCAATCCCCGCCGCCATCCCAGTTAAAGGCCACATTTTTCACCGTCCGGTCCTTGCCATCCGGGCCGTGGATAGCACTCAGCACGATGGAGCAATCTTCCACCGCGCGGCAGAGAGGCCCGAGTTTATCCATGGTCCAGGAAAGCGCCATGGCCCCAGTCCGTGGCACCATTCCAAATGTCGGCCGCAGGCCTGTATCGCCACAACGGGTGGACGGAGATGAAATAGATCCCAATGTTTCTGATCCAATCGCAAACGCAACACAGCCCGCTGACGTGGCAGATGCCGAACCGGCGGAAGACCCGCTGGAGCCTTGCTTTGGGTTCCAGGGATTACGCGTCATGCCGCCAAACCACTTATCGCCGAGTGCCAGCGCACCCAGCGTGAGCTTTGCCACAAGCACTGCGCCTGCCGCGTCGAGCCGCTGCACCACCGTTGCATCTTCGTCAATCTCCTGCTCCTGGAAACCGCCTGCGCCCCAGGTTGTGCGGTATCCCTTCACCGCCAGCAGGTCTTTCGCGCCCCACGGCAATCCATGCAAAGGTCCGCGATATTTTCCCGCCGCAATCTCCTTGTCCGCTTCTCTTGCCTGTGCTTTGGCGCGGTCCTCCGTTAGCGTGATCACAAACTTCAGCATGGGATCGTAGCGTTTAAGCCGCGTCAGATACATCTCCGTAAGCGCCGTAGACGAAACTTTTTTGCTCTTCACCAGCTCTGAAAGCTGGCGTACGGAGTAGAACGCCACCTCTTCCAGGTTCTTTGGCGCGCCACTCGCATGCACTGCTGGCGCCACCGACAGCCGCAAAGGCCGGCGTTCCGTCTCAAACTTCATGCCGGGCAAGACGGGATCAAACAAAATGGCCGGCGCCACGTCGTTTTTCATGTGCAGGCCATAAATCGCATCGTAACCCTTCGTCATGTTATTCAGCGATTCCAGCATCATGTCCTTGTCTTCATCAGGAATCTTCACGTCCGCGAGGGCCGCTGCCTTGTCAATCATTTCCCCGGTGATCTTGCCGCCGTCGTCTGCCATGGCCCACAGCACACCGGGCAATAATGTGGCGGAAATACCTAATCGTGAGCAAACGGCAAGAAAGGCCCTGCGATCCAGCATGGATTCTCCTAAGGAAATGTTTTTTAAAATGGCTGGCAATTATAGCTGCACTCGTCAGATTTGTTGAAGCCCGAAGAGCGTGCTTCGTCTTCCGCCTGTACAATAGGCAGCCGTATGAACGCTCTGTTTCAGCTTGTTTCGGAGCCCGAGATTGAAGACGTCCTGCCACTGATGCGCGAATTTTACAGCCAGCAGGAAATGGTCTTCGATGAAAGCGTGGCTCGGGGCGCGCTGAAGAAGGCAATCGTCAATCCGCAGTTGGGCCAGGCTTACCTGATTTTTCGCAGACAGGAACTGGCCGGATACTTCGTTCTGACCTTTTGCTTCAGCCTTGAATTTCGTGGCAAATTTGCTCTCCTGGACGAACTCTACATTCGTGAGCCCTTTCGCCGTCAAAAGTTTGGCCGTTCGGCCGTCGAATTTGCGCAGCGCATCTGCCGTAACGCGGGCATAAAGGCCATCAGGCTTGAGGTCTGGACCGGCAATCAAACTGCACAGTCACTCTACAAGGCTGAGGGCTTCAAAGCAGAAGACCGGTTCCTTATGACCAAGTGGTTGTAAGAGCAGCAACGGTGCGCTAAGCTTACTGGTTTTCAAGGAGCCCCCATGACCATGCGCCGATCCCTCCTGCTTCTTACAGCAGCACTTCTCAGCGTGATGAGCTATGCGCAAGATTATCCCCAGCCGCAGCAGGGCAACTTCATCGTCAAGGATTTCCAGTTCAAATCCGGAGAAAAGCTCCCAGAAGTAAAGCTGCACTATTACACGCTGGGCAGCCCGCAGAAAGACGCGAGCGGCAAGGTGCGCAATGCTGTTTTAATTTTGCACGGAACCACCGGCTCAGGCCGGCAGTTCCTGGCGCCGTATTTCGCGGGCGTTCTCTTTGGCCCCGGCCAGCTTCTGGACGCGACAAAGTACTTCATCATTCTGCCGGACAACGTGGGACACGGCGAATCGTCCAAACCCAGCGACGGTCTGCACGCGCGTTTCCCTCATTATGAATACGACGACATGATCGAACTCCAATACCGGTTGCTGACACAGGGGCTCGGCGTCAACCACCTTCGGCTCGTCATGGGGACATCCATGGGAGGGATGCATAGCTGGTTGTGGGCGGAACAGCATCCTGACTTTATCGATGCTGCCATGCCGCTGGCGAGCGAGCCGGTAGAAATCGCCGGGCGCAACCGTATGTTCCGCCGCATGGTGATTGATGACATCCGCAACTCGCCCGACTACAACAATGGCGACTACACGCAGCAGCCACATGGGCTGGAAGCAGCCATGCAAATCCTGCTGGTCATGGTCAGCGCCCCGGTACGCATGCAAAAAGAAGACCCGACACGCGAGCAAGCTGATAAATTCCTTGAAGACTACGTCTCCCGCGCGGACAAGACACACGATGCGAATGACGTGCTTTACGCCTTCGACGCTTCGCGCAACTACAACCCCGAGCCCCAGTTGGAGAAAATCACAGCGCCTCTCACAGCCGTGAACTCTGCGGATGACACCATCAATCCACCGGAACTCAAAATCCTGGATAAAGACATTCAGCGGGTGAAAAACGGCAAATACGTGTTGTTGCCAATCACGCCTGAAACGCGCGGGCATGGTACCCACACATGGGCAGCCATCTGGAAAGATCATTTGGCAGAGTTGTTGAAGAGATCAGAACCTGAAGCAATGTCAGCGGGAGCAGGAAAACCTCACCGCTGATCGCGCTGATTGGACAAATTTACACTGATCAATCACCCGGGGCTCCCAAAGTATGCTTTCCTCAGTGGCACAGCCGCCCTCGGCTGTGACGCTTTTCAGCGATGTGCGGAATGGATCTACAGATTGCAACATTTGTCGACGTGAGTTCAGGATTTTCATGCGAAAGGTGAGTCATGAGTTTTCTCAAGGATCTGAAGAGTGTTGTGCGCGAGGAATCTGCCGTGCCCAGGGCTGAAATCAGCAAGGAGAACCCGTTATTCGTCTATGTCAGAATGCCAGTTGACCTGGACCCCGAGGACCGCCATGAACTTTTCGCCGAGCCGCTGCAAGAGGCCCTGGAAAAAGAAGACATGGGCGCCGTCACGGGAGGAGGCACCATGTTCTCGCCCCCGGATGACGACGGTGAGGACGAAGTGCAGTTTTCCGGCGTAGACGTGGATATATACGACCTGGCAAGAGGCATGGATCTGCTGCGTCATGAGCTGATTCGGCTTCAGGCGCCGCAAGGAACTACTTTGCTCTACAAGTTAGAAGGACGCGAATGGGAAGAGCCCATTTACCCAAATACGATTTGCTAGGAGCTAGCGGCTCGCCACCTGCTGATTTGCAGCAAACGTCCCCACAAACGCGCTCCGCTTATCGTGCAACTCCCAGGTATCGTTCAGATCCTTGCCGCTGTAAGCGTTGTTGACCGCCACAGCCGGCATGGCATGTGTCGTCTTGGTCAGTGGCGGATAAAACGTGTCTTCGTTCCCGCAGAGGTGATCGTTGGCTCCGATGGCGCGCGTCTCAACCGTTACAAAGTTGCCCGCCTGCAATCGTGCCCGCGCACTGTGCTGATGCAGCACTTCCATGTCCACCGGAACGTCCACCACGCGAACCACATGTCGAAGCAGTTCTCCGCCCATCTCCTGGGCAAAGTTGATCAGGGCCTGCCGTTGGCCCGGGGTTGCACTCTTGTCCACGAACATCACCGCCTTGGCAGGATAAGGCTTGCCGTAGGGATCACCGAGCGTCGCATGCGCCTTCACGGCTGCGCCCACCGTAAGTCCATTGAGCGCAACTCCATCCCACTTCCCTTCCGTGATGTGCCACGCCAGGATGGCTTCGTTTCCGGTCAGGTTCATCTCACCGTTGGCAAAGCACTGACCCGTATAAACGTCAGCACTACGAGTCTCCAGGTACTCACCCTGGATCGCCGGACGGGCTTGCTGGGCCCGGCCTTGCTGGGAAAAGAGAGAAGCAGTCAAAAGCAAAATCGAAAGAGGCAGAAACACGTTGAGCTTGCGCATGGGAGACTCCAAAAGACTATTGTAATCCCGGACACAAGCTCGACGGAACTTCGCTCAGGGAGCCCTCATCCCGAACCGAGCCCCAAAATGCTTCATGCTTTTGTAGAACTGTTTTCGGCGAAGGTGAGGGGTCGGCTCCGCTGCCGTCTCGCGTAAGCCGAACCAAACTTTGAGAAGAGAGGCGCGTTAAGCACAGTGCGATATTTGCATGCTCGTGTGGCACAGCCGCCCCGGCTGTGAGTACTTTGTTGCTACTCTGGTTTTCAGCAGAATATTCGTTGTTAAGACTCTCGCGAACCGTACCAGGAGCAGATCATTCTCCCCCGCATTCCAGCACATCAATGGACGGAATCAAATGCGAGGGCTCGGGATAACACTTTGATGAAGTAGATTGGCGAACGGAAGCCCACATGCATGTTTCCGCTCCTGTCAATTGTTTTCGGCAAAAAAGGACACAGCCACAGGCGAGGCGCCTGTGCCACGCGTTCAAACTGAAGCCAGATTTGGCCTAGTCCTTACTTGCTCGCCCCGCAATGACAGCCACGCTCGCCTGAGCAGCAGTTGCCGGGCTCGGCCAGCTTGCCGTCCGGCCCGATGCAGGTCTGCGTGATGCCGCACCAGAACAGGCCGTCTCCGGAGCGAGGCACCGTAGGATCGGGTTCTGACCAGATGTACTGGCTCTTCCAATGCAGCGCCGAACACAGGCCGGAGCGCTCCGTGTTGAAACGATCAGAAATCTTGCTCATGCTGCGCCTCCTTCAGCACCTGCCGCTTTCAAGATGGCCCGCTTCACTGCCACGCGGGCAAGGTGAATTTTTGCGCTGTTGTGACCCAGACTCTTCGCCTTGCTCACGGCAGCTTTAGCGGCTTCATCCGCCGTGGCTTGCGTGATGGCTTTGCCTTTCAGTGCTTCCGCTGCTTCCGCAGAGACCCAGGGAATGGGAGCAACGTGACTCAGCACCACTCGCGCGTTTTCAATGGTTCTTCCGTTCATCTTGAGCGCAACCGCAGCGGTCGCATACGGCCAATCGAAGGCTTCCTTCTGTCGAATCTCGTAATGCCCAGTCTTCACACCGGGAGCAGGCGGCACGATCACGTCCGTGATGAACTCATTCGGCTGCAGATCGTGCTCGCGTTCTGACTCTGATTTCGGGATCACGAAGAACTTTTCGACCGCAATTTCCCGTTGTCCGCGCGGGCCCAGAATCCGGAGTCGCGCGTTGTAGGCGATCAGCACCGGCGCAACCGTAGACGGGCTGACGAAGTATGCTGGTCCGTCATTACCCAGAATGGCGTGATGCCGGTTGTCTCCCTGGAGCACAAGGGACTTGCCATTCTTGTCCAGAGCCAGCAAGCCATGCCCAGTGCGGAAATACCAGCAGCGGGGCCGCTGGCACAGATTGCCCCCGATGCTGGCTACGTTGCGGATCTGCGGGCTCGCCGCCTCTCCGGCGGTGGCAGCCAGCATGGGATGATTGTGTTTGATTTGTGATGCGCCGGAAATCTGGTCCAGCGTGACCAGTGATCCCATGTGCAACGCGCCCGCTTCATTGCTGATGGCGTGCATGCCGGCAACCTGCTTGATGTTCACCAGCCGCTTCGGCGTAGTGATGTCGTCCTTCATCAGTGAGAGCAGGTCACTGCCGCCAGCCAGGATCTCTGTTTCTCCCCAGCTTGATCCCAGCAAAGGCGCCACTTCTTCTTTTCTGGTTGGGGAAGCATAGCTAAATGCCCGCATGGCTGCCTCCTTCATTCGGGTTCAAGGCCTCTACAACACGATCCGGCGTGATAGGCATGAAGGGTACACGCACCCCAATCGCGTTGGCCACGGCGTTGGAGATTGCCGCCATGGGCCCAACTGTGGGCGGTTCGCCCAAGCCAATCGGTCCGCGCTCGTCATAGCCTTTGCCGGTCATCATGTGCACCTTCAGTTCGCC
>DATEJX010000275.1:0-2960 GCA_035277785.1 Candidatus Angelobacter sp.
TCCCAGGCTTGAGCCGCCCGATCACTTGAAGCCAGTGCCCGCCCGGCCTTGGCATCCAGCTTCCGAACAGCGGATCTTGTGCCAGCGGAATCCAGATTTCCTGATGCTCGCCAAAAACCGGAACCCTGAATCCAGCCGGCATGATGCCCACTACCGTATAGCCCTGCTGGTCCAGATGGATGGACCGTCCAACAAGACCAGGATCAGCGCCGAACCGGTTGCGCCATAGCCCTTCGCTCAGCACCACGACCGGAGCGGCGCCAGTTTTGTCGTCGTCAGAAAAAAGGTATCGACCGGCCAGAGGTGGCACGTTCAGCACTGAAAAGATTTCCGGCGTAACCACTACGGTTGAAACCACGGTGGGCTCGCCTGCGTCGGTAAGGGTCAGGTCGTGCCGTTGCACTCCTGCCACATCTGCAAAAACCCCGCTGCCGCGCAGCTCTTTGAGATCCTGGTATGAACACCCTGTGGCTTTTACTCCCCTGCGGACGTTGCTCTCAAAGATGCTTACCAGTTGATCTGCGCGAGTGTATGGCAACGCCTGCAGCAGTACAGCATTTACCACACTGAAGATTGCAGTATTGGCGCCGATCCCCAGGGCTAATGTAATCACCACCACAAGCGTGAATCCGGGTGCCTTCCGCAGCAGGCGGAAGGCATACCGCAGGTCCTGGCCCAGGTCATCGAGCCAGGTCCAGCCCCAGGCGCGGTGGATCTCTTCGCGGACTTGCAAAGTGTTGCCGAACTTTCTCTGCGCCGCGTTCCTCGCCTTGTCAGAATCAATTGCGCCTTCATCCCGGATTTCCCGCGCGCGCAGCTCGCGATGCAGTCTCATTTCCTCCTCCAACTCGCGATCAAATGCCTCACGGCGGTAGAAGAGCCTGCTTGAACGCCGCAGCATCTCACCAAGGTTTTGCCACAACTGCATTTCCCACTCCTTCAGGCGGTCTGGATGACCCGGGTCACCGCTCCCATCACGCGGTCAAAGCGTGAAATCTCCTGCTCAAGCTGTTTACGGCCCGCCGCGGTCAGCCGATAGTAGCGGGCGCGCCGGTTCTCTGCCGTGGCGCCCCATTCAGCCCTCACCCATCCTTTAATCAGCATGCGCTGCAGTGCGGGGTAGAGCGATCCTTCTTCCACACGAAGCACGTCTTCTGAAAGGGTCTCAATTGCCTTGGCAATCTCGAATCCGTGGAGTTCTCTGTCGCGCGACAGCACGCGAAGAATCAACATGTAGAGTGTTCCTGGAGGGATCTCATCCCGCACGCGCAAACCTCCCTGGCATAGGCTGCCTATGTCACTAACCTAGTTAGACTATGCTACCCGGATGAGGTTAGCAAGAACCAATGGAAGCAGATGTTTTCCGGCCGGCTCCCAAGCTTTTACGGGCGGGCCGCTCAAAGTTGCACGATTGCTGCATGGCTTCGCATCCCGGCTCTCTCCAACTCGTCTGTATCACGTTCCATTACCAAAGGATGCTCAATGAACCTCCTAAGTAACTTGTAGCTCTTCTCTTTCAAAGCTACATTCTCGCTGCTGTCCAATACCCATTCTGTAAGCTTTGTCCCCAAAAACTGAAAAACAGCCAATCGGCCAGGAGATGCAATGGTGCGTGCTCGGCGTATCGTATTCTGCTTGGTAGTTCTTGTCGGTTCATCTTTGTTCTTATCTGCGCAGCAGGCCATCGTCTCTCCTGCCATGATCGATTCCAACTCGCGGCAGAGCAATTCAGCGCGGCTGATTTCCTTTTCAGATACGCTCCCCGGCCAGCCGGATGGCGCGCTGACGGTCACATTTGCCCTTTATCCCGACCAGCAGGGTAGCGCGGCGCTCTGGATGGAAACCCAGATCGTCCAGATCACCAACGGAAAATACACCGCACTGCTTGGCTCAACCGATCCCAATGGAATCCCTGCCGGGCTGTTCGCAGCCGACCAGCCGCAATGGCTGGCTGTGCAGGCGAACGGCGTGGAGACGCGTCATCTGCTCGTAAGTGTGCCTTATGCCCTGAAGGCGGTGGAGACAGAACGGTTCGGAGGGCTGCTGCCGTCGCAGTACGTCACCACTGCGCAGCTTCAGGCCATACTGCAAAATCAGGCGGCCAGCGGCATCGCGCCTGCTCCGGGTACTCAGACCACCAGTCCCATCCAAACCGCGGCTGCCACGGGGACTACACCGCAACCGGCTACGGATTTCACTGACAACAACACAAGCGAAGTGCTGCTGGTTACGCAGCAGGGTACAGGTTATGCGATTCACGCCATCTCAGCCGGCGATGCCGCCTTGTTAGCTGAAAACAGCAGCACAACCGGAACCGCTCTGAAAGCATTCTCCAGCGCCGCCAGTGGAACCACAACCGGAATTCTTGTCCAGGTAGCGAGCATTGAAGGTATCGCGGGTGTCTTTGACAATACGGCTGGCGGCGCCATACTGAGCCTCCGTAACACCGGAAACGTTGTAACGACAGTCAAGGGAAACGGGGACATCACTACAACTGGACAGGTTTTTGCCAGCACCTTCAACGGTAGTGGAGCGGGACTATTGAATATTCCTCTGACAGCCATAAATGCCACACCAATCACCATCCCAAACTCGGTAGTGGCACGTGACACTGTCGGAAGTTTTCAGGCGAATCAGATCACGGCGACCCTTTTCTCTGGCGACGGTTCCGGTCTTTTCAATATTCCTCTGCCCGCCATAAACGCCACACCAATCACCATCCCAAACTCGGTAGTGGCACGTGATACTAGCGGAAGTTTTCAGGCGAATCAGATTACGGCCAACGTCTTCTCCGGCAGCGGTGCCGGTCTTTTCAATATTCCTTTGCCAGCGATAAACGCCACAGCGATCACCATCCCCAACTCGGTCGTGGCGCGCGACTCCGACGGAAGTTTTCAAGCCAATCAGATCACGGCCAACGCTTTCTCTGGCAGCGGTGCCGGTCTTTTCAATATTCCTCT
>DATEJX010000276.1:0-2582 GCA_035277785.1 Candidatus Angelobacter sp.
ATCGGCGATCTGTTCGGAAGCACTACCATGCGGATTACCGGGAAATACGCGATTCGGATTCTTGCCGTCGAGAGGACAGACGTAAATAGAACGTGCGCTGAACGCAGGCATATCCAAAACCGGCACCACGATCACGCGCCCAGAAAGGCTTTCCGGATCAAGAGAGCGTCCGAGTTCGAGCGCGGCCGCGATGCTGGCATACTCAGCCGCATGGACGCCAGCTGTCACGACGAGCGTTGGCCCTTCGCCAACTCCATTGATGAGCCACATCGGAAGCCGGTAAGGCTGACCTTCGACCAGAAACTCGTTCACACCATACCGCTTTCTGCCGTGTGGAGCTGAAAGCGTACCGACCGATAGAACGTCTTTTGACATATGCGTTGTTCGATGTCCTCCATTGCGACCGCCTGTGCAATCATTGCGGCCCGAGAAGCGAGGACTTGCCGAATGAAGCAACAGATGTTCAGAGCTCGATGGACTGCCTATTATAGGCTGCTAACAGGCATGGCAAACGGGAGCTGCCTGCCACAGTCTGAGTTCCCGGACGTGTTGGATCACAAACAGCATTCAACGGCGGCCGTTCCAGGTCCGAAAATTTCGGATTGCGGCAAGGTCTCGGAATGCGTCGCCGGAGTAGCAAAGGGAACGGTCATCCCAGTAGACAGTTGCTACTGGTTTGTTCCCAGGATTGTTGTAAGCCGAGTTGCGGTTGATCTCATCAAAAGGAATCTCATGGAGCGCCAGATAGCCGGTGATCTCCGTCGCGGAGCGTGTAGTGTGGATTACGATCTTCCAGCCATCGCCGCGCAGAATGCGCAGTACTTCCACCACGTCTTTACGCGGAGTTCCCAGGACTCCGCTCCCTTTCCATCCTTCGTATTCCGCCAGAACTCCATCGAAATCCACGGCGATGGTCAGTTGGCGGTCTGAAGAATCGGACGCGCTCACGGCAGCCAGCGGTTCATTAGATTGTACTGCCATTCAGAGATAGTCCTCCTGATTGGATGGAATATGGCTTTGCTCCGCGACCCCTGTCCTGCCAGCATCAGGGCAACCCATGGCTTGACCTTTATCTTTGTTCAAACGTGAAGCAAAGAAGTACTGTACTGCGGAAACCACTCGCGCGCTGGAGGCCTTCGCCGTCTCTCGGTCGGTCCTGCATTCCACTTCAGGCACAAGCGGCGGCTGGTAAGGATCGTCAATTCCGGTGAACCCTTGAATCTCCTTATTGCGGGCGCGTTTGTACAGTCCTTTCGGGTCCCTTTGCTCGCAGATTTCCAGCGGGGCATTTACGTAGACTTCGATGAAATTCGGGTTGTCCTTGCGGATTTCCTCACGCACGGCGCGGTAGGGAGAAATAGCAGCCACCAGAACAATGACGCCATGGCTTGCCAGCAGTTGGGCAACAAATCCGATTCTGCGGACATTTTCATCGCGATCTTTCTGGCTGAACCCCAGATCACTATTTAGTTTCCTGCGAATTACATCGCCATCCAGCACTTCCACTCGGAATCCCAGCGCCAGTAACTCCGTGTACACGGAATTGCAGATCGTCGTTTTACCTGCGCCGCTCAGTCCGGTAAACCATACAGTCAATCCGGTAGAGTGCGTCCCAGGCAGAGGCATAGCCGGCTGGTATTGGGCGAAGTCATGCACCGGGAGATTTTCTGCGCAGACCATTCCCGCGCCCACCGTATTATTGGTGGCCGGGTCGATCATGATGAAGCTTCCCATCGCCCGGTTGGATGAATAGGCATCGAAGAACATGGCTTTATGGGTGATGATCCGAACCCTACCGATGGCATTCAGCTGCAGCGTCTCAGCTTCATGGCTGGCAAATGTTTGGAAGTCGAGCCCATGAATCACCTCGGTCACGGTGCAGCAAAGCACCTGGGCTGCGTGCCTGATCAGGTAAGGCACCCCCTTCTTCATCGGTTCCTTTGCCATCCAGATCAGCTCAGCCAGAAACTGGTTGGCGACGACAGGCATCCGGTTCGGATCCACCAGCATGTCCCCACGGCCCAGATCGATGTGGTCCTGCAAGGTAAGAACAATAGACTGGGGCGCGATGGCCTCTCCCAGCGTTTGCTTGTATAGCAGGACCTGTTCCACGCGGCTTTTGTGTCCTGAGGGTAGAGCAATGACTTCCTGCCCCGCCTGTACTTTACCGGAAACGATCTGGCCGGCATAACCACGGAAATCGGGACCAGGCCTGACGACGTTCTGCACCGGGAACCTGAAATCTCCGGAACCGCTGCCCTGTGGCACGGGCACGGTTTCAAGTAACTCCAACAATGTGGGGCCGTCATACCACCCGAGATTGGAGCTGCGCTGGACAATGTTTTCCCCACGCAAGGCGCTCAATGGCACAAAATATTTTTTCACCTTGTCCATGAACGCGGTGGACTGCTCAAATACATCGCAGATGGCAGTGAACGTCCGCTGGTCATAGCCCACCAGGTCCATTTTGTTCACCGCAAGCACGATATGGCGTATACCTAATAACCAGATGATGTAAGCATGACGCCGCGTCTGCTCCAGCAGGCCTTTCCGCGCGTCGACCAGCAGCACCGCAAGGTCCG
>DATEJX010000277.1:0-3831 GCA_035277785.1 Candidatus Angelobacter sp.
GATATCGTCCGCCACCTTGCCCGCGTGGAATATGTGAACATCATCGTGCGCAATGCCACCACGAAAGATAAAGCACGCAACGTGCTGGCACGCAGCGGCGCTGATCTTAAGCGTGTGAAGTTTCACCTCTGGCCCACCAATCGCGGATGGACGCGCGACTCCGGCCCCATTTTTGTTCGCGGCAACACCGCGCCGGATCCCATCGCAACCACCAATTGGCGCTTCAACGCCTGGGCCAAGTATTCTGACAGCAATTATGACCGCAAGTTACCCTCGCTCATCGCGAAGAAGCTCAAGCTGAAACAGTTCACGCCCACGGTGACGCGCAACGGCAAGCCGTACCACGTTGTGCTCGAAGGTGGCAGCATTGACGTGAACGGCCAGGGCCTGATGCTGACCACGGAAGAATGCCTGCTCAGCACAGTTCAGCAGCGCAATCCGGGACTCTCGCGCAAAGACCTGGAGCAACTCTTTGCTGACTATCTTGGCGTGGAGAAGGTCATCTGGCTCGGCTGCGGCATCGCCGGTGATGACACGCACGGGCACGTGGATGACATTTCCCGCTTCGTCGCGGCGGATACCGTCGTCACTCTGCTTGAAGTCAATCGCAGCGACCCGAACCATGCCCCGCTGCAAGAAAACCTTCGCCGCCTTCGCGCAGCCACTGACCTCAACGGGCACAAGCTGCAGATCGTCGACCTGCCTCTTCCCCGCCCTGTTGTATTTGAAAAACGACGCCTGCCCGCAAGCTACGCGAATTTCTATATCGCCAACAACTTGGTGCTGGTGCCTACGTTCAACGATCCCAATGATCGCGTCGCCCTCAACGTCCTTTCGGGAGTGTTTCCCCGGCACGAGATAGTCGGTATCCACTGCGGCGATTTCATCTGGGGACTCGGCGCCATCCACTGCGCCACGCAACAACAGCCTGCGCCATGATCACCTTGCGTCTTTACACACCGTGCAGCATTCCCGCGACCGCCGCCGCCGCAATCAGCCACACGGCATTCACGCGCTTCCACAGCAGCAACACCACACTGGCAATCGCAATGGCGTACGTGAGCGGATCAATCAGTGCCGCACGGCCTAGTTGCCACGTCACCACGCCAATCAGCGCCAGCGAGCCTACAATGACGCCGTCCAGCATCGCTCCGGCAATTGCAGATGATCGGATCTTTGGAATAAAACGTCCGCTGGCGGCAACCAGTAGAAAACCAGGAAGGAAGATCGCAACGGTGGCCACAGCGGCTCCCGGCACGCCGCCCAACAAGTAGCCGATAAAGGTTGCCGTCGTAAACACCGGCCCTGGAGTTACCTGCCCCACCGCAACCGAATCGAGCAATTGCTGTTCGGTGAGCCAATGCAAACGTACAACAAAGTCAGAACGCAGGAACGCCAGAAGAACGTAGCCGCTGCCAAACAAAACTGATCCTATTTTGAGAAACGTCAGAAACAGGCGTGACATGCTGAACGGAACCACCGCTGCGCCGGCTCCAGCACCAACCAACCACGCAGTAAGCTTCCACTTTACGGCTCCAGCGGGCAACAACGCAGCCAAACCACGCTGCCTCACAGTGCTCCAGAAAATCGGGATTGCCGCCAACGCCGCTGCAAGCACCAGGACAAGCAGATTGTTGACCTCGATCGCGCACAAAACAGCCGCCATCAACCCGATTGCAGTCAGCCAGACGCTCTTCACCGCAGACCGCGCCAGCTTCCAGAATGCCTGCACAATCACCGCGACCACCACTGGCTTCACGCCATACAGCACGCCGCCCACCCGAGGCAGATGCCCATAGCGCACGTACGCAGCGGCTATGGCTGTAACAAGAATGGCGGCGGGAATAATGAAGCACGATCCGGCAACAATCAGCCCCGGCCAGCCACGTTTCGTATAGCCAATGTAGATGGCCATCTCTGTGGAACTGGGACCCGGAATCAGGTTGGCTGCGCCCAGCCGGTCAAGGAATTCCTGGTGGGTAAGCCATTGCCGGCGACGCACAAACTCTTCTTCCATCAGAGCAATGTGCGCCGCAGGACCGCCAAAAGCCACCGTACCTAACTTGAGGAAAGCCCATGCAATTTCGGCCAAACCCACTGTTGAGTTGGGCGTACCGCTCTGGGCTTCGCCTGCTGGATTCGAAGTCGCCAAAGTGGCTCAGCGACGGGCCGGTTCGGCATTGCGCAGGTAAGAATCTGTTTTGCCCAGCCAGTCCTGGCGCGGTGGATAGAACACGTCCAGGTCCACCGTGTCTTCAACGGCTTCAGCTTTGTGCGGCATGTTGGAAGGAATGCAAAGAACTTCGCCCGCGCGCACCACAATTTCCCTGCCATCAATCCAGAACTTCAGCGCGCCTTCCAGGATGTAAGTAAGCTGCTCGTTTACATGGCTGTGCTCGGGCACCACGCAGCCTTTTTTGAGGAGCACGCGCGCCATCATCAGGTTCTCACCTGTGATCATCTGGCGATCAAGTAGAGGATTCAGTGGTTCCAGTTCAACGTCGTTCCAGCGGATGTGCTTCAGCATGGCCGAACATTGTAAACAAATTCAACCTCCCGGGCACGCAAGCATAGGCAGACAAGCAGCACATCTTCAGCTCTTGCCCACGGATTCAGCAACTCTAAGCAGTCTGCCCCAGCCGCGCATCGCTCTTTCCCTCCACCTCCTGGAGGTGACGGTCAACAGTTCTGGTCACGCGGGCAACAAATTCCAGTTGCTCATTGCTGGGACAAGACGAATGACGCAGCAAGCGCAGCATCTCCGTCACTTGATCAAGACGCTTGCTCTGCAAGCCGAAATCTATGTTGGTATCGGCATTCGTGGCCGCTGATTCGATATAGCACCACAGGAAATGGCTGAACTGGTCCACCACCGTCCTGAGATGTTCCACCAGACCTGCATTCAAAAGATTGTTAAGGATGTCGTCCTGGTCCTTGTGACTGGAACGTCTAAAAGTACTCCACTGCAATTGCAATCTTAGGGCGCGGAGTTCTCCAGTCAAGCGGTCTACCTGATTCGAAAGGTCTCTCATTTTTCGTCCTTACTTGCATATTCGACCCATTTAGACGCCCGGAAGGCTTTGGTCCGACTGAAGACCTTAGTGGCATGGATGTGAGATGCACCTGAAACGCCAACCATCGGGTTACGACGGTTCTAAGGTGCCATCGTGGGCGGAGATCATAGGTATCTGATTGATAAGAAACAGCATCTTGTCCGCCGAAACCGTGCCAAAACGGAATCATGCATGGTACCCAGCAGCGCTAGAATTAGAGCCTTCTTAGAATTTTCTTCCAGAGTACCCCAATATGATTGGTAGAAATTTCACTGGGCGAATCCTTTACGAAAACCGTATATAATCAAATAATGCACTCCATCCCCCAAAGTCTTGCCTGGGCTCATCCGGTAGTTCAGGAGTGGTTTGTAAACAAATTCGGCACTCCAACAGAACCGCAGGAGCAGGGCTGGCCCACCATTCTGACCGGACGAACAACGCTCATTTCGGCTCCTACCGGCTCCGGCAAAACCCTGGCTGCCTTTCTGGCCTGCATAGATTCTCTGGTGCGGACTGCACTCTCAGGCGACCTGGTTGACCGAACTGAAATTCTTTATGTGTCGCCGTTGAAGGCTTTGGGAAACGACATCCAGAAAAATCTGGAAGGCCCTCTCGCCGAAATCACCACGCTCGCCGGACAAAAAGGTTTGCTCATGCCCCAGATTCGCGTGGCAGTCCGCACCGGTGACACGCTGGCGCATGAACGTCAGGCCATGCTGCGGCGTCCTCCGCACATCCTGGTCACCACGCCTGAATCGCTTTACATTCTGCTCACAGC
>DATEJX010000278.1:0-14136 GCA_035277785.1 Candidatus Angelobacter sp.
AGTGGGCCAGGCTTGCCCAAACCGTGCAGCAGACGCTCGCCGGGCTGATCAAGGAGCGACGTCAATGAACACCCAGCCGGTGCGTTCGTGGCGACATCGCACTGTTCTTGTCGTGCTTGGAACTCGCCCCGAGGCGATCAAGCTTGCGCCAGTGATCACGGAACTGCGCCGTCACTCCGACGTGACCACCCGCGTATGCGTGACGGGTCAGCACAGGGAAATGCTTCAAACGATCCTGGAGTTGTTCGACGTGCGTCCGGACATCGACCTCGCATTAATGACACCGGACCAGCGGTTGTCTTCACTGACCGCCGCCGCCTTGATGCGGCTCGAGGAGGTTATAGATTCCACAGCACCCGACTGGATGGTGCTCCAGGGTGATACGACCTCCGCCATGTCGGCGGCGTTGGCCGCGTTCTACCGGCATCTACCAGTTGCACACGTTGAAGCAGGGCTGCGGACCCATGATTTGGCTCGACCTTTTCCTGAGGAAGCGAACCGTCGCATAGCTGACGCGCTCGCCACCGTTCACTTTGCGCCAACGGAGTTAGCTCGACAAAATCTGCTGCGAGAAGGGGCGGATGAGTCCACTATCTATGTGACTGGCAACACGGTCGTCGATGCACTACTCACGGTTGGCAGGCTGTCCGAGAACGGTTCTGGCGGCCCGCTGGCCTGGCTACCTCCGAACCGGCGTATCGTACTGCTGACGGCACACCGTCGCGAGAGCTTTGGGCACGGTCTTCGAGATATTTGCGTGGCGGTGCGTGAGATTGCCGATGCCCTTCCAGATGTCCAATGCGTCTACCCCGTGCACCTGAATCCACACGTGCAGGAGGCCGCGAGGTCCATTCTGACCGGCCATGAACGGATTTCGCTTCTCCCGCCGCTCGACTACGTTTCGCTGGTCCGCCTGATCCGCCGGTCGACTTTGATTTTGACTGATTCTGGTGGCATACAGGAGGAAGCACCGACATTCGGAAAGCCTGTCCTGGTTCTTCGCGAGGTGACGGAACGGCCCGAAGCCGTCCGGGCGGGCTGCGCACGGATCGTAGGCACCGACAGTCGAGTCATCGCTTCGGCTGCGCTCGAGTTGCTGAGCGATCACTCGGCTTATGACCGTATGGCGAAAATTGCCAACCCATTCGGCGATGGGCACGCGAGCGAGCGAATCGTCCGAGTGCTCCGCGGATGGCCGATTCCAGATGCGAGTCCACGAGATGCGAATTCGGCGGCAAGGAGTCAAGTGACGGATGCCTTCAGTGCCGGCAGAATCGCGACTGCTATAGAGCAACCGGAAATGGGCGATTGACTTCATTTCGGCCCGCTGCAGGCGGGTGGTGCGGACGTCGCACGGACAGTTGCGCAGGAGAGTAACTCATGAATTGCAACAAAGCAGTGTTGGTTGTCGGGCTCGGAGAGGTGGGCAAACCCCTTTTGGAAATCCTTTCAAGACACTATCCCGCCATAGGGATCGACATTAAGCTTCCTGCCCAGCCAGTCGATCATGTTGACGTAATGCATATCTGTTACCCCTTCCAAATCGAGGATTTCGTAGGTGAGTCCGTGCGGTACATAGCCAGTTTGAAGCCTGCGCTCACAATAATTAACAGCACGGTTGGAGTCGGCACAACGAGGAAGATTGCGGCACTTTCGGGAGCCGATGTTGTACACAGTCCAGTGCGCGGCAAGCACGCGCACATGGAGGAGGAAATACAGCACTACACGAAATTCATCGGAGCTCTTGACCCTGGAGCTGCCCACAAAGCTGCCAGACACTTCGAATTGTCGGGCTTCAAGACGAGAGCCCTTTCGTCTCCGGAAACCACCGAACTCGGCAAACTCACCGAAACCACGTATTTCGGAATGATGATTGCCTGGGCACAGGAGGTGGAAAGGTATTGCGATCGAGTGGGCACGGACTACAACGAGGTAATCTCGTTGTACGACGACGTCCCCTTCTTTCCACCAGTCAAGTATTTTCCCGGGATCATCGGAGGGCATTGCGTGCTGCCTAATATCGAAATCCTGCACAGAATTGGCCCCTCACGTTTGTTGAGGGCCATCCAAACTTCCAATAACCAAAAAATCCAGCGTGAAGCTCGCACATTAGCGACCGCCGAGGGAACCGCAGCTGCTGGTGAGTTCAGAGAACAGCCGCATGAACGGCATCGGCCCACGTAACTCATCATTTGTGAGCGGTCGTTATAACAAGTTCATCGAGTCACACCTGAGAACCACTTTGCCCGATCACTCTGATCTCGCTGTTTCCCCGATGATGTCCGGGTTACGCCGTGGGCCGAGTACGCAACGGGAGTACAAATGTCTGGAGGGCAAACGTGTGGGAATTGCTGTTCTGTCGGCCTACCCGTTTGATCCGCGCCCACGTCGCACCGCTGATGCACTGGTACGCCAAGGCATGATCGTCGATTACATATGCGTGAGCGACGGTAAGGGTCCGGCGCACGAGAAAACGAACGGCATAAATGTATTCCGCGTGCCTATCAATCACCAGCGCGGCGGAAAACTTGGCTATGCCTATCAATATTCGGCATTCATTCTGGCTTCCACTGCGATTCTTGCGGCGCGTTCACTTCGTCGCCTCTATGACTTGATTTACATCAACAATATGCCTGACATCCTCGTCCTGAGCGCGTTACTGCCAAGGATGTTCGGAGCAAAAATTATTCTGGACTTGCACGATCCAATGCCTGAACTCATGATGACAATTTTCGGCAAGGATCCAGGCAGCAAAAGCGTTCAGATGCTGAAATGTTTTGAAAAATGGAGCGCCGCGCGTGCGGACCAGGTGCTGGTTCCCAACGCGGCGTGCCTGCGACTTTTGGCTGCGCGTAGTTGCCCTGAGGAAAAGATCGCCGTCATGATGAACTCGCCCGATGAATCGATCTTTCCTTTACGGCCCGCACACACGCGCCTGGCGCCGAACCCCATGAGTACCAGGCCAATCATCGTCATGTATCACGGAACATTAGTTGAACGAAACGGACTGGACGTGGCGGTAGAAGCCCTCGAGCGTCTTCACAAGAAGCTGCCCACGGCACAACTGCATATATACGGCAAAGCAACTCCTTTCTTGGAAAAAGTGATGCAATCGGCAAGGCAAAACGGCCTGCAGCAAAACGTGCTTCACTTTGGAGAAAAGCCGCTGGAGCAAATTGTTGCCGCAATTGATGCATGCGATGTAGGTGTCATACCGAACCGTAGCAATGCATTTACCAGTATCAATACACCTACTCGCATTTTTGAGTACCTCGCACGTGGCAAGTCGGTGATTGCACCACGCACAGCCGGCATTCAGGATTACTTTGATGAAAATTCACTTCTCTTCTTCGAGGCCGGAAACGCGGATGAACTTGCGGAGAAGATCGAATTTGTCGCTTCCCATCCCGGCGAGACTTTGACCATCACCGCACGAGGACAGGAAGTCTACAAAAAGCACGCATGGAAGCAGGAAGAGCAGGAGCTTGTACGACTGTTGGGCAGGCTCTTGAATCCAGAAAAATGTAACGACACTCGAAGCGTTGCCATCCTCTCTCCGTGATGGGGAGAATGACATCATTGGCATACCAAGTAACATCCGAAACCCCTATCCATCCAGATGCACAGGTTTATTCCCGCCTGGTTCGTTCCTCATGGGCAGGGATCAGACCAGAGAAAAATGAAATGAGTAATGCTCTTCGTATCCTTGCCTGGCCAGCTTTCAAGAATCGCGGCGCTTACAACGTGCTGCTTTATGGAAAAATGCAAGAGCTCGGCGCAACTGTGGAAGAGTTTAGTGCCTGGCGAGTTTTATCGAAACGGTATGACATTGTGCATTTGCACTGGCCGGAATACTGCGTCAACGGACGGGGAGCATTGGCATCATTGTTCTGGAGCTGTGCATTATTTGGAGCAATTTGCTGGGTTCGCATGCTCGGCGGGAAAGTCGTCTGGACAGTTCACAATTTGCAGAGTCATCAGCAGCAACACCCCCTATTGGAGCGCTATTTTTGGAGAATACTGACTGCACTTGTGAATGCGTTCATCAGCCTGACGGATACCGGTTTCGAACAGGCCCGTCAGCGGCATCCTGCGCTCGGCACTAAGCGCGGATTTGTCATTCCCCACGGCAACATTCGAGACGCATATCCGGGAGTTGAGATTTTGCGCGAAGAGGCGCGGTTGCGGTTGGGCATTGCTCAATCGGCAAGAGTAGTGGGCTTCTTCGGTTCTGTCGAGCGGTACAAGGGAATAACGGAGCTGATGGAGGCGTTCTCGGCCCTGGGGGATCCCCGAGCATTTCTTTGCGTGGCCGGAAAAAGTTACCTGACGCCGCAGGAACGCGAGCACATCGAGCACATCGCCTCACACGACAGGCGTGTACTTCTGCAGCTCAAATACATTCCAGATGCAGAAGTCGCGTGTTATATCCGTACTGCTGACCTTGTCTTACTGCCTTTTCGCGAGATTCTGAACTCCGGCTCTGCAGTACTCGCGCTCTCCCTCGACCGGCCCGTGCTTGTGCCGGCGAAGGGAGCAATGATGGAGCTGCAACAGTTTGCCGGCGCTGAGTGGGTCCGCCTGTACTCGGGTGAACTGACCTCGATGACGTTGCAGCAACACCTCGATGCTGCGATTGAAGGAGCTGCAAGGCGCGGGCGATGCCGCGCTCTGGAATCCGGTTGGGCAGGACTCGACTGGAAGGATCTGGCACAGCTCACACTGAATGCATACCAATCCGTAATTGGGCCAGCGTCGCAATATCGCGCCAAGATCAGGACCTCCGGCAGGTCCGAAGCGTGATAATGAAACTTCTATTTTTGGCAGCCATTCTTGCCTGCATTGTCGCCGGCGTGGTGGTGAATCTGCCACACAACTTCCGTCGGGCTCCGCATATGATGTCCGCGGGCGGTTCCGCGCAACCGTCGAGAAACTCCGGGGATCTCACGGTAGCCCAATCGCCTGGTTCGGATCCTGTCGACGTACCGCACTTCGAGACGCAGCCCGCAACTGGCGTATTTGCCGAGGGAGGTGGCGGATATACGAGCGCTCAATGCGCGGCTGCTCTTGACCGCAATGCGTCCTCTGATATGTATAACGGCCACCCAATTAACCTGGAAACCGTTCCGCAGAACCAGCAACCGCATTCCCCAGGCTACCCCGCGGATGGTATCACTACGCCTGTCAACCAGACCAAGCCGAATTCAACTCAGCTCGCATATTACGCAAGCGACGGCTATCGCTCGTCAGAGATGGATCCCCCTTACACGTGGATGAAACTGGTGGATGGGCAGTATATCGGGACCACAGAGATGATTATCCGCTGGGCCGCGTGCAAGTGGGGAATGGATGAAGACATGATTCGCGCGCAGGCGACGAGTGAACATGGGACATGGATCCAGTGGGATGCTGGCGGCGACAAACGACTCTCGATTAATCAATGTCGAGCCGGCAACGACCCCGACCATAATTCAACAAATCTCTGGGGATATCGCATTCCCAACGCCTGCTATCAGTCATGGTCGATTTGGCAGACGAAGGTCGTTTACGCGAGTCCGGACAGCGGGGCCTGGACAACCTGGCCGGCGATTAATGAAAGTACGGCCTTTGCCGCGGACTACCGCTACGGGTCCCAGCGCTCATGCATGAACGGTGATCAATCCGGTTATTTCAAAGGGAAGGGGATTGCCGAGGCTTATTTGACCGATGTCGAGAACGCGACGGCCAGCCCTTACGATGAGTCGCCTCACCGCTTTTGGGATCCTGTCACAGGAAAATATGCCAACAATCTGGAATATATTGCATTCGCCTGTTTGAGCTCGCATTACAGCGGCGGCTGGATGGATGCGGGCGCGAAGCGTTATCTCAACCTGCTGCTCGCCCACTGGAAGAACAAGGACTGGTTGCCGAAGTAGTCGCGACGGGACAAACGCAGTATAGCTAAAACTCCTTTTTCGCCGCTGAAGCCAGGAACCTTACGGCCGCGATCCGCGAATGTACCCGCGTACAGAGTGCCCGAACGAATCGTCGGATAAGGGAATAAGTGCCGGCAGCTCTCTGACTTCACGTCAGTCTTGGGCATTAAGTCGAAGAGAGAACTCCAGATTGTAGCCCCTCTCAAGAGGATCGCCATGAGGCGCAGTGCACTCAATTCTCCAGGGCTTCTTCTTATCTTCCTGATTATCACGCTCATTCCGGCGTGGGGGCAGAATCCGGTTGTGGTTGAGAATCAGAACCCGGGTTCCACAAACTGGAATTTAAGCAACAGCGGGAGTGATGCGGTTGGCCAAATCAAGGGATACGCATCAGCGGCGAGCATTAATAAAGGAGAGAGCATCACATTTTTTGTATCTGTGAATCCCGCGCAGGCCTTTACGATTGACGTGTATCGCCTGGGATGGTACGGGGGCGCCGGCGGCAGGCTGATGCAACATGTTGACGCTCTTCAGGGAACGCAGCAGGCAACGTGCCCGACAGATCCGACTCTGGGAACGATTGTTTGCGACTGGAACCCAAGTTTCACGCTCGCTGTGCCTGGCACGTGGACCAGCGGAGTATTTGTGGCTGTTCTGACCAACGCTGCAGGCTTTCAAAACTACATTCTGTTCGTAGTTCGAGACGATTCCCGCACCGCCGATCTTCTCTACCAACTGGGCGTGAATACGCTTCAGGCATACAACAACTGGCCCAATGACAATCAGACAGGCAAGAGTCTTTACAATTTCAACAGCTTTGGCGCAACGACGATCACTGGAACTACCCGCGCTGCGAAGGTTTCATTCGATCGTCCTTACCGGGACGATGGCAGCGGCGGATTCTTTTACTGGCAACTCTGGGACCTCCACCTGATTCACTGGCTGGAAAAGAATGGTTATGACGTCGCATATTCCACCGATCTCGATACACACCTCAATGGTTCGCGCCTTCTGAGTTTCAAGGGATTCATCTCAGCCGGCCACGACGAGTACTGGTCGAAGGCGATGTACGACAATGTGCAGGCAGCGCGGGACAATGGCGTGAATCTCGGGTTCTTTGGCGCCAATGCAATTTACTGGCAGGTCCGTTACGAGCCGTCTGCGGCCGGAGTGCCGAACCGAATCCTGGTCTGTTACAAGGATCCGAGCATTGACCCTGTGCAAGGCCCCACTACAACCGTACTGTGGCGCGATTCTATTTTGGGCCGTCCGGAACAGGCGCTCATGGGTGTGCAGTTCAGCGAAGAAAACGGTTCACAAAACTTCCCCTATGTCGTGAGTAACAGCTCGAGTTGGGTCTACGCGAACACAGGATTTACTGACGGTTCCAGCGTGCCAGGCATAGTCGGATATGAATGGGACCGTTTCGATTCAAACTATCCTCCTCCACCGGCTGTTGCCGGCAGCTGGACCCTGCTCGGGAATTCGCCAACTGTCACAGACGCGGGAAGCGCTGACTCCAGTAACTCATCGATTTACCAGGCTCAGAGCGGAGCCTGGGTATTTGCTACCGGAACGATGTCCTGGTCTTCGGGATTAAGCGCATCTGGGCTTGCAGATTCGAGGATTCAGCAAGCGACCGCGAATGTTCTTAACAGATTTATAACGGGAGCGCCACTCACGTCCTTTACCCTTACGGTCTCAAAGAGCGGCACAGGTACTGGAATGGTTGCAAGTTCGCCGGCAGGGATCTCCTGCGGCTCGACGTGCTCGGCAAACTTCGATAGTGGCGTGGTCGTGAACCTAACAGCGACGCCTGACTCCGGTTCGACATTTGCTGGGTGGAGTGGCGCCTGCACCGGTACAGGCGCATGCAGCGTGACCATGGATGCGGCGAAGTCAGTAAGCGCAAACTTCAGCGCGAACGTCGGGCCCTTCACTCTTACCGTGGCGAAGACCGGTAATGGTACAGGTACAGTCACAAGCACCCCCTCCGGAATTTCCTGCGGGACAACGTGTTCGGCGAGCTTCGCGAGCGGAACGGTTGTGAGCTTAGCCGCGACACCAGACTCTGGTTCCACGTTTGCTGGTTGGGGCGGCGCCTGCAGCGGAACTGGAGCCTGCAGCGTAACAATGAATTCGGCGCAGTCGGTAAGCGCGACCTTCAACTCCACTTCTAATGTCGCGCTGTCCTCGCTCTCCGTGAACCCGACGAGTGTAGTCGGGGGAAATTCGCCCACAGGTACGGTCACGCTGACCGGCGCAGCCACAGCCAATATCGTAGTCACTCTTTCCAGCAACAACGCGTCAGCCACAGTGCCGCCGTCGGTGACCGTGCCGCAAGGCGCGACGACTGCCAGCTTCAGTGTCAGCACAAAACCCGTCGCTACATCGGCTGTAGCCACGATATCGGCCATTTTTAACGGCGTGACAAAGACTACCGCGCTGACTATAACGCCGGCGCCTGCATTGTTGGCTTTAAGCTTGAACCCATCAACTGTTGTGGGAGGCAGGCAATCCACCGGCACTGTCACCCTGAGCAGTGCCGCACCTTCAGCGGGGGTAACCGTCCAACTTTTGAGCAACAGGACGAAAGTGGCAACAGTGCCGTCCAGCGTAACCGTCCAGGCGGGCGCGACCACAGCCACTTTTTCAGTCACCACAAGCGCCGTCCGCAATACAAGTAAGGTTACGATTTCCGGCACGAGCGCCGGTGTGACGAAGTCAGCCGTCCTGACAGTTACTCGTTGATCATGCGGCGGAACTGACCGCCCACCAGGAGTTGCCAGGCGCTCACAGTCCGGAAAATGAACTCATAAAATGGGATCGCGGCAGGTTCCTGAGAAGGCGCCTGCCGCAATGTCAAGAAAAGCTTACGAACGTCGCTAAGCCAACTCTGATGGTATGGCTCAGGCTCTGTTTGGATACCTGACCTAACTTCTTGGCTAAGGACAGGTCCCCGAGGTACCGCACGCTCCCATGAATGACAGGCCCAGGACGCTTGAGTCGTCTGTCGTGAGAACAGGACTTGTCGATTGCAAATGGAAGTCCATCGCGCCCGGATTTACGAAGAGCGGATTGACGGTCATATCATGTGTGCCCGTAGGCCCGGATGAATTGTATTTATCGTTGTAATCCCATGTATAGGAACCACAGTTAGTTCCCATCTGGATGCTGGCGGTATGGAAAATATTATTCTTGAAAGTAAATGTTCCACCACAACCATTGAAGTTAACCCCAAGAGCTCCTGTGCTTCCTCCGTAACAGGTGTTGTTGTAGAACTTCAATGAAAGTGGGCCAGATACACCTATGCCTTCAAAGCAGGCGTAGTTGGGCGCTGCACCATAGGCAACGTTCTCCTCATAGGTGCCGGTTTGTGTGTAACCCGACGAATCCTGTTCAGCGTAGAACGCATTGCCGTTACAGGCGGGATAGGTCTGGCCATTCACCACAGCCGAAGTCGAGCAGTTCACGATGTTCTGCTTGAACAACGCGCCAGTCGAGCGTTTGAAGTCGATGCAGTTGTGTGAGCAGCCCGGGCCGACCCTGTTACCCTCGACTACAGGACTACCAGAGTCTTGATCAACCACGACTGCATTGTGGCCACCTTCAAGTTTTACCGTATTGTTAAGGATTTTTGCGCCATATGCGCCGTTGGGATAGGCCACGAAGGCGATTCCCGAGTTGTATCCATAACTGCCGCTGTCAACGCCAAAACATCCGGAGCACGCGCCAGGATAAGCACCGTACCCGTTGTTGTGGACATAGTTATTTTGGATGGTAATACCTGGCTGGACGAGGTACGAGAAGATGATGCCGCCGCTCGTCGCATTCCGAACTTCAAAGCCATCTATCGTGACATAGGAATTCGCCGTCTGACCAGAAGCACTCGCGCCTACTATGCCATATTGCCGGCTGGAACCACCATCGATGACAGGTAGATTTCCGCTGCCATAATTACCGAAGGTGATTGGGTTGGTTTGGGTGCCGTGGACGTTCGATATGTTCAACTGTTCCGCCCAGACGCCTCCCCGTTGGAACAGGACGCAGTCGCCTGCCCTGAGACTTGGTTCGAACCCCACGACATGTGCAACGGTCTTCCACGGTGAACTCGTCGAGACGCCGTTGTTGCTATCGCTTCCGGAATTCGACACGTAATATTCCGTTCCTGAGCAATTCGCTCCTGGCGGGGTCGGAGATGGGGTTGGAGTCGGGGTCGGAGTCGGGTTCACACCCGTGCCGCTCAGAGTGACTGCAGGAACCGCAGTCGCTGAGTTCGTGCTGAAGGACATCGTCCCTGAGTATGCACTCACCGCCGTTGGTGAAAACGTGACGCTGTAGGAAGCAGAGCTGCCTGGAGCAATGCTCGTTGAAGTGGGGCCAGATACAGCGAATTGAGACGGCGACATGGAGACGCCACTTATGTTCAGGGTGGCGCTGCCCGTATTCGTGATTCTTACGGCCTGAGAGGAGCTACTCGTATTTGTAGCGACTGAACCGAACGCCAGCGAGGTTGGCGTGACGGCGCCCTGAGGCGTTCCCGGTGTGGAACTGCCAACGGTTTCTGTCAAAGTTACCGATCCATTCGTGCCGTTGCTGGCCCATGCCCGAACAATCACGTGATGTGTGCCTGGCGCCATACTGATGCTGGTCCTGATGCTTTTCGTCGAGCCGGTGTGGTACACCGAAGTGCCGTCAACGTAAATGCGCCATCCTGTGATGTTCTTGTCGGAGGTCGCGGAGGCGGCGATCAAAACGGGTGAGGTTAATGTGGAATTATTTGCGGGTGTTGAGACCGTTACGTTGACCCACGCGGACGCCAACACTGGTAACAAAATCACACACAGAACAATGGAAAGTGTCCATCGCATTACTTCTTTTCTCCTAAAAAGTGCTGTGCGCAGCGGGCGGGGACTTTCCGAGGTCAACTGCGCATCAGGCGGGTATTTGCGTTCTGCGTTCTGGTGTTTAAGGTATTTGTTCGGACGGGGAAATCGAATGGGGAGGACAACCCAGTAACGCAAGACTTTTTGACTTAAGTAATCGAGAGTTGATCCAGGTCCAACGCACAGCGAACATTCTTGAAATCGCAACGGAGAGGCGCTATGTAGATCGCGTTATCAACCCTCATCGACCACTTCTGGTCATCAGCCCGAGAAGCGATTAGCGATTCATGAAATCCTGTTCTTGTCACAGGAGCAGACGATCTCTGAAGACTCGCACTGGCCGGGTCTCACTCAACAAGCGAACGAAGACGAAAAAGCCATCACAGAATGCGGGAATCACATGCTGTACCTGTTATCTGCCCGAAATGCTCGCGCCTCTTATCAACGTCATTGCTCTGCTACTGCTTGCCCGGTACGCCTCTGTGAAATTGGCGATGTGGACAAGCCACCTAACTGGCCAAATCTGTAACGCTGGAACAATCAGACTCGTATGATTTACCGACAATGAGCTCGTCGGTTTGTTCTGGTGTTCGACACTCGAGGGCAACAATCCTTCTTGCAGGCAATCGGAACTCGCAAAACTAGACCTATTGCCGCCCCAAACAGTGAGGCAAGCAGGCGTTCAGGGCCAACCCATTCCGCGCGCTTGGAAGGCAGGATGGTTTGCGCAGTCTGAGTTCACAGCAAATCGGCCGCTGTGCTGAGTTATTTCCCAAGGGTTTAACCCGAATGTTTTGCGGTTGCGCAAGTCTTCCCTTAGCAGGCCACTCCCGAGGACTGCGAACAATTAGCTTCGTTCTGCAGCGGGAGGGCGTATCAGCCATGCATCGGCCCGAGCATTCAAAGATGAAGGGACACGATGAAATATATCAATGCAGCTTCGCACGACCTCAGGACGGCTGTGTCCAGATTGAGGAGAGCGAATGACGCTATCTCCGTTCTCATCTCGGCACTCACTTATCAAGTTACAGCCCGGACCCTAAACCAGCAGAGTTGCGACTATTGCGGTCAACAGTATCCAGCGCCCGGCCCGATTGCATGGACATCCCACAACTGCAAGGTCCTGACCGCCGCTGAAAACATCATTTCCGAGTGTATCCAGCACCTCCTTAGAGAGCGTACTCTTGCAAAATATGACGTCGAACGACATTTGCCCAATGGCGCTATCTTTCTTCGGCATTCGGCGTAGGCATGATTCAAACTCAGGAATCTCCAATTATTTCAGAATGGACAACAGACCGATTTCTTAGCCGCACTGCCGCGGCAGTACTGAGGGCCGAACTCATTCGTTGATTGGAGGAACTGGTTGTTCCCTAATTGAAATCGGCCACATTCCGCCAACTGTTCTTACACCAACCCCGCAGACTGCGGGGTTTTTTTAGGTGCGCCCGCGACCGAGATTGACGATCGTCGGGTCGCAGTGGAGTGTGCGAGGTCCGGTAGAGAGATTTATTCGTGCCTCAGAACCAGCACGGGATCCAGTTTTGTCGTTCGCCGCAACGGAACGATGCCAGGGGGCTGGCTCGCGGGAGTCCGCCCGCCAACACTCTGGTTTCTTCGGAGGTAGGGAACCAGGCCGTCCACAGTCGGCCAAAAATTGAGGATTCCGGCTTGGCTGTAAACTGTTGAAAATAGATGGTGAGCGCGGAAGGAATCGAACCTTCAACCTACTGATTAAGAGTCAGTTGCTCTGCCAGTTGAGCTACGCGCCCCTGATGCTGCGGAAGGGAAAGAAGAACGCTTCCAGGAAGACCTTATCAGTTTAACACAGCCGATTTCGCAGTCAGACATTATGGTGACAGGCTCATTCTGTGTTGCTGAGTTGCGAAGCAACACAGAGTCTGTCCACTGCGGATATCAGGGAAGTGCTGACGCGGCACAATGAAGAGCGACTTGATCCCGGCGCAACTCCATCCCAGCTATAAGATCATGTGCGATAAATATTGACATGATCAGTGGATTCCAGTGTGCCGGGTGTGGAGAGTGGAATGAGACCACGGTTGACGCCTCGGCCGGCAGCAAACAGAGTTATGTGGAAGATTGCCAGGTCTGCTGCAAGCCGAATGTGCTGCACGTCTCATGGGACACGAGCGCAGGAGAATATTTGATTCATGCGGAACTGGAATGATGATCATATGAATCGAGCGATGTGCGAATCGAGCGCGATGGCGTCCGGAAGTGCAGATACTGAAGTTTCGATAAGAAAAAAATTAATGTTTCAGGAAATTGCAGTCATGCTATCTTCCGCAACTATGCCAGAAAACCTGACTTCACAGCAGGTGCCGCAATTCGGCACGCTGGAAACATCAACACCTGGCGGAGCAATCTGCAAGGTTTGCCGAAACCCGTTGGCACAAAACTATTATCGTGCCGGAAATAACATGATCTGCGGCCGCTGCGCAGACCGAGTCAGGCGCGAGATGCCGCAGGACAGCCATGCTGCCTTCGTGCGGGCGATCCTGTGTGGGTTGGTGGGCTTTGCCATCGGGCTTGTGATTTATGCGGCATTTGCGATCGCTACTGGAATCACGATTGGATATCTTGCTCTGGCGGTAGGGTTCATTGTGGGCAAAGCCATGATGATTGGTTCCAAGGGAATCGGCGGGCGGCGCTATCAGATCGCTGCCGTGCTGCTCACGTATGCCTCCGTTTCCATGGCCTTCATACCCATTAGCCTCCACTATGAGAAGAAGGAGCCGCCGAGGCAGTCGCGTGTCCAATCCCAAGTAGCTACAAACGAGGCTTCAACCACAGCACAACAGGTTCACGCAGGAGGAACAGCGCAAGAGACTGGCTCAACCCCTACTGCTCCTTTATTGGCCCGCGCGATTACGTTCACGATCATTGGTCTTGCTTCCCCGTTTCTGGAGTTGACTGAGGGAGCTTCCGGCTTAATCGGACTGGTCATCTTGTTCGTAGGCATTCGGTTTGCCTGGAAAATGACCGCTGGACGAGGCAATGTCAAGGTTGAAGGGCCCTTTCAACTTGCAAACGCTGCTTCAGCGTAGACTATACAGAGAAGGAACAGACCCGCTGAAGCCGTGTCGACGTTTACTACTGAACTGAATCAAACCTGCAAGCGTTGCACCCACGTGCTGGAGCCAGGCGCATTGGCCTGCCCCGCCTGCAAGACCCTGGTCCATGCGGAAGAGATGGAGCGCGGAGCGGCGCGCGCACGCGCGTTGGAATCAGGCAGAGATTTCCAGCAGGCACATCAGGAATGGCAGGCAATCCTGCCGCTGCTGCCGCCGGAATCGAAGCAGGCAGAATGGATC
>DATEJX010000279.1:0-6920 GCA_035277785.1 Candidatus Angelobacter sp.
GCCCCAGCTCTTGAGTGTGCCGGAAGGCAAACGAAGATTTACGCCGTCATTGATGGCTTCGTTCCCACGATCAAGGGCGCTGTAGATGTTGAACATGGCAGCGTTGCCTTTGTACACGTTCTGTGAAGTGAACGTGAACATATGATCGTGGAACCAGTGGGTTGACATGGTTTCATGCCAGTCACCAGGGATCTTGGTGGATCCGCCGCTGTCGTCCGGCGTCGCAGCCTTGGGATCGGTGGCGTTCGTGTTGATGCTGTTCAGACCGGCAAGAACGATAGGCCAATGATAGTCATAGAACTGATTGGGGAAGAAGAACGCGCCAGTGAAGCCGTCATTCTCCGCGCCATGATGGCCGTTGTGCTCGTGCGTGGAAATGGTGTTGCGTCCGAAGCCGTTGTTCTGTGTCACATCAGCGGGCAGCCGGTTGTGATGACGGAACAAGATGGGTTCCATGTACCGGCCTTGGACCAACTTCGGCGGAATGGTGCCATTGAATGTCCACACCGAGTTCGGGTTCTGCGTGGGGAACTGGGGATGGAATTTGAGCGGAATCGACGAAGTCGGATCGATACCGGAGTTGAATTGCGAAGCAACGCCCGGATTGTAAACGGTGTTGGCCTGCGCCTGGGCCTGGGACATTTCCACCGAAACTCTCGGCGGGAAAGCGTTGAACTGCTGGTGCGCCCAGATTGGCCCCGGAGGACGGCCTTCAATCGGACCAAATCCACCGCCCAAAGCGGGATCAACGGGTTGCTGCGTCTGGTTTGACTGTGCTTGCGGAACGGGTGTGAGATCTCCGCCCAGCGGATTGGTACCGCGCGGGATCAGATCAAAGCGGGGCATCGGCGTGCTGAATGCCTGAACGCCAAAAAGCGGGCTGGGTGGTGCGCCAGTCGGAATGCCGTTGCCGAGATTCCCACCTCCACCGCTGCCGCCATCGGCATGCATGCTGGGAACGAAGGGGCTCAATCCGCCAATGGGAGCAATGGCTCCGGCGGATGTGATGAGTCCCCACTTAATAAGTTCGCGGCGCGACACCTTTCCCTGAGAGTAAGCCTTCATGATCTCCGCACGGTTCTTGCGGGCATTTTCGGCCGCTCTCAGTTGTGCCTTGGACGCGTCCTTAGGCAGGTAAATAAAGCTCATATTGGCTGCGCTCCTTTGTAATACGTACATCCCGCTGCGCAGGTTGATGGTGCTCTGTCAGCGCGGATTGGATGCGGCTGCCCGGAAGTGGCATTGCCAGATTATGATTCCTGGTCTATTGCTACATCGCTCTATAGCGACACCTGCGCATGAGCATGCGTATCAGTCATGCGTTCGCTTCGAGGTTTTCGCTTAGCGACATCAGCCTGGGAGCGAGAATACTCGTCACGCTATTAGAAAATTACAAAAATCACATTAAAGTCTTTAATCCACTATTTCGAGGCGTTGTTCCATGCACGCAGCGGTGCAACGGATTGCATATTTGAAGAGTGGGGGATGGGAAAACCAGCTGTTTATCCGGTTCCGGAGACGTCCGTAGCCTCTGCCGACGTGCAACAGCTATTTTTTCAGAAGGCTGGAGAAGCTCACGCCTTTACCTTCAAAACCACCACGGTCTGGTCATCGAAAACCGGGGCTCCCGCGGAAAAATCGGAAGTCGCCTGAAAAATAGCATCCGCAATTTCCTGGGCCGTTTCGCCGGCGTGTTTGTCAATTACATGTTCCACGCGAACCCGGCCAAACTGTTCGTCTTTCTCGTTGCTTGCATCCACCACTCCGTCACTGAAGAACACAAACACATCACCAGGTTTGGCGTGGATGGTGGTTTCGTCGTATCCAGCATCAGAAAACATTCCCAGCGGCAGACCCGCAGCCTCAATCATGTGAGCGTGGCCCTCATGACAATAGATGGGCCGAGGCAGGCCGGAATTGGCAACGCGCATGGTCAACTTTTCGTCGTCCCACAGCGCGCAGCAGAGCACAACGTAATTGGCGTCCAGCCGGCGCTGGTTCAAACCACGATTCACTGATCCCAGCAACGTTGCGGGAGCCGGCTCACCGGTGGCAACGCTGCGGATGATGCCGCTGACCAGCGCCGCGTAGAGTGCCGCAGGAGCGCCTTTGCCGCTGACGTCACTCACTACAAGACAGGCGCGCGGCGGCTTGTAATCAAGAAAGTCATACATATCGCCGCCAATGGCGTGAGCGGGATTAAAACGTGCAGCCACCTGGGCATTTCTCAGGTTAGGGACTGTGGGCGGCAGCAGATGATGCTGTACTTCGCGCGCCATCGCCAGGTCGCGCTCCATGCGCTGCTCTTCGCGGGCTATTTGTTCATATAGCCGCGCATTCTCCACCGCAATGGCAATTTGCGCCGCCAGCGTTGTCATCGTCCTGACGTGCTCTTCAGTAAAGAAGCCTTTGCGCGTATGCTCCAGGTCAAGCACACCGATCACGTCATCCTTATGGATCAGCGGAACGCAAAGCTCTGAGCGTGTTTCCGGGTTCGCCTTGATGTATCGCGGGTCCTTGCTCACGTCAGCCACAAGGACTGGCTTCTTCTCCAGCGCCGCTGCGCCCACCAGGCCGCGTCCCAGCGGAATGTCATGCTTGAGCTGGATGTTCTCTTTAAAGCGCACAGAAAACCGGTGCACCAGCTTCTGCTTGCTCTCATCCAGCAGAAGAATGGAAAACATCTGGTAGTCGATCATTTTCAGCAGCAGATCGCCAACGCGCTTGAGCAACTGGTCAAGATTTAAAATGGATGTGAGATCACGGCTGATCTCATTCAGCAGGGCAAGGTTGTTGGCCTGGCGGACGATGCGCGTGTACAGCCGCGCATTCTCAATGCTTACAGCAATGCGCGATGCAATGAGCGTAAGCAGCCGTGCGTGATCTTCTTTAAAGTACCCTGGCTCGCGCGCTTCCAGGTCCATCACGCCGATCACTTTGTTTTTGTTAATCAGCGGCACGGCTAGTTCAGAGCGGACCCGCGCAACTGCCTCAATGTAGTTCTGGTCTTTGCTCACGTCGTCTACAAGGATGGTGCGCCGCTCCTTCACCGCGCGTCCGGTCACGCCCTGGCCCACTTTCACGCGAATGCGCTCCGCCACCTCAGGCACATGCCCAATCTGGAAGCGAAAGCGCAACTCCTGATGGCGCTCATTCAGAAGCAGGATGGAAAAGATCTGGTAATCAATCACCCGCTTCACCACCTCCGCCACACGTTGCAGCAGGGTGTCCAGGTCAAGCGTGGTGTTCAGCACATCTGCCACTTCAATAAGCAGAGCTTCTACATCCACGCGTTGATCAGGAGCGGAAGTGATTACAGTGTCCACAGTTCATGATATCAGCTAAGAGAGCTGCTCCTGGCTCGGGTGAAAGGCCGCAGTTGTGGAAACTCACCCGAGCGCCGGACCAGTTTTCTTGCTATCTGAAGCGGAAAAGAATTCCGGTGGAAAACCGGAAGTCCTTTTGCGTATTACCAAAAAGATGCGCGCCATGGTAATCAAGCTGCGCCACGCGCCACGCCACCTGATCATTGAATGCGTAGTCTGCTCCGCCTCCAAGCACCCAGCCTGCGCCGGTGTCAGACGGTCCCGGATCAACGTTTGTGTGCGCGATTCCCAGCAGCCCATGCCCAAACAAACGCAGCCGTTCACCCTTAGTAGAAACCTGAGGCCCAAACAGCATGTTGAATTCGTGCCCATGCGCTCCACCTTCTGATTTGTAATTGCCGCTGAAATCGGCTTTCAGTCCAAACCAGTCATTGATGTTGCCGGTCAGAGCAGCCTCAAATCCGCTGGCGGTAGAAAAAGCGTCACCGTTAAGCAGGGAATAGCCGATATAGATGTCACCCGGGCTGTGATCACGGCTCATCCTCTGGGCTGAGGCACTGGCACAAAATCCTAGAACTGCAATGGCGAAAAGCAGCTTGCGCATTCTGAAATGATTCCTCCTGAAGATACTGACCAGAAAACTACAGATAAAAATTTTGACGAGGTGACTTGCGGCTATTCCATCTTACTTAAAATCTGTTGCGTCGCGGGCCATAGAGAACTCGGTGGGTGATTACCAAGGTGGTGCGGCCACTGTGAAGTGCGAGGCGCATGAAGTGAGAAGCTTTGAAATGAGAAGGGAAGCGTTGCTGCGGGTTTCCTAGTGCTCCTGAAATTCCGGCCCGCCCAGTTCGTGCACAATCGCCACTCCGGAGCTGGTGCCGATGCGGTTCGCCCCGGCGTCCATCATGTCCTGCGCTGCCGCCGCAGTACGAATTCCCCCTGAAGCTTTCACTCCGGCGCGGGTTCCAACCACTCCGCGCATCAGAGAAACGTCTTCTTTTGTGGCTCCGCCCAGAAAGCCCGTTGCAGTCTTCACGAAGTCGGCCTTCGCTGCCAGGCTCAGCTCACAGCCCAGGATTTTTTCCTGCAGCGTGAGCAGCGGCGTTTCCAGGATGACTTTCACAATCGCGCCGGCGGCGTGTGCCACAGTCACTACGGCAGAAATGTCATTCTGTACCGCCTGGCGCTCGCCCGATTTCAGCGCTCCAATATTCAGAACCATATCCAGCTCCTGGGCGCCCAGCCGGATCGCTTCTTCAGCCTCAAACCGCTTGACCGTGGTGTGGTTGGCCCCGAGAGGGAACCCAATGGTCGCCGCCACCTTCACGCTTGATCCGCTCAGCCGCGACGCCGCCAGCCCAATCCACCACGGGCTCACGCACACAGCGGCAAAGTTGAAGAAGAGCGCCTCATCGCACAGGCGGACAATCTGCTCACGGGTAGTCTCAGGCTTGAGTAGGGTATGGTCGATACTGCCGGCCAGGGCCTGCCACGGGCGCACAAGAAGCTGGGGAACACTCAGAACGTGTGACATCCAAGGGGGATTGTAACCATTTTCCGGGTCCTTATCCAGTGCTTTGCAACGGCGATTTGGGCTCGTTTTAAGAGACTTTCCCCTTGCCGCAAAGATCGCTCAATAGAACCCTCGTTCCGTTGCGACCTTTGCGCGCCCCTTGCGGTGTAATCTCTTTCTGCCTCTTTCGCAGAGCCCCATTCCTCCGCGATCTCTGCGTTCTCTGCGGTGAGACCCCTGGGTCTCCGATCGCTGCGATCACGTTGCGATGACGCGCGATGTCGGCGATCACGCGCGATCTCGGCGATTTTCCGAGGGGGTGCCGGGGCATTTCGACCGTTTTGTTGAAAGCAAACGACTTCTCACAAATCGACCCTTGGGTCACGCCGAGATTTCCACTGGGTCACCCAGACTTTTCCACTGGGTCACCCAAGATTTTGCTTGCGTCACGCAACGCTGCGTTTTGGCCTTCCAATCACGCGCGACCTGCCCCAGCGAACCGTGGAGAAGGCGATCTCGGCGATTACTGCCTTGGCTAATTGCCAACTGCTAATTGCCATTTGCTGATTTTCAAATACCTTCTCGCCTCTCCGCTTAGTCGGTGGCATGCCTGAGCACTACGAAAGTCAGTCGATTTCAATTATACACTTTTTATTCGCCCATCAACAAGGCGAAACAAATGGCGCTACCCACATTCCGGACATCTGCCATTTCATCCACTCCCCATCGCGCTTGCACCCCGAACCTGAGCGTGAAGAGCCTTGTCATTGCTGAGACACTTTTGGCGAAGGTGAGGGGCCTGCTCCGCTGCTGCCCGGCGTGAGCCAACAAAAAACTTTCACTTACCATTAACCGAGCGCGGACCGGCGGGGTCCCCAAGACGGCTACCTGTCGTGGCAGGACACTCACGGGAGCAGCGATCATCGGCACCGCGACGATTGTGGTAAAACCATGAGCTGAAACTGAGTAAGTCAACAAGCAACAACACAAAAGCCCGCTCCTCGCGGCGGGCTTTTCCACTTCTAATAAATAACTCCTACTTCTTCTTTTTTCTTACCACGTGTATGCCACTACCACTTGCGTGTCGCTGCTCAACGCTCTGAAACGTGGCCAGCAGATGAGAGTTGGTCTGCGCCTGTAGTTCGCTGATTTGCTGCAAAAAAGGTTTCAGAGAGCGGGGTTGGAACACCCCGGTTTCTTCCAATAAGGTCAGTTTGCGATACAGCCGGGCAAAGGACTCGTTCAGGTTACTCATCAGGTTGTAGAGGTGGGGTTTCTGCGCGCTGGTAAAATTCTGTACAGCCATTGTTGCCTCCTTGTAAGGCGATGTGGTTAGGGCTGCGTCCGATGCTAGTAACATCGGCGTAGCCCGCTTGTTTTATACGCTTCGGGCGAAGAGAATGCAATGCAAAAAAAGCGAAAGCGTGCTTTATTGCCCCGCAACTAAGGAAAATTTTTTGCCGACTGATTTCTCTGCGCTCTCTGCGCTATCCGCGGTAAAGCCTTGGTTTCGTTGCGACCTTCGCGCCCGTTGCGGTAAATTGCGTGGTTTGCCTCACCGATCGGTTTTCTGATCACCGCGAGCATGATTCGGGACTGATTGCTGACTGCTTCTGTTACTGCGATTCCAGAACACAGATGTCCGGCAAATTCCGGTACCGCTCTGCGAAATCCAGCCCGTACCCAACCACGAACTCATCAGGTATCTGGAACCCCACGTAATCAGCCTGGACGGGAACAGCACGGCGCGATGGCTTGTCCAGCAGCGTGGCGATCTTGAAGGCCCTGGGTTGATGGGCGCAAAGATGCTTGCGCAGAAACGTCAGGGTCAAGCCAGTATCAAGAATGTCTTCCACAAGGATTACATTCACATCGCGCAACGGAGTGGTTACGTCTTTGATCAGTTGCACTTCACCGGCGGTCTCCTTCTTGCTTCCATAGCTTCGCACAGCGATGAAGTCAAAGGTGGCATCCAGTTCAATCTGCCGGGCCAGGTCACTCAGGAAGAGACAGGCGCCCTTCAGCACGCCAATCAGCACCACCGATTCGCCTGTAAAATCCTGGCTGATCTGTTTCCC
>DATEJX010000280.1:0-35304 GCA_035277785.1 Candidatus Angelobacter sp.
GGGCCTTCCGGAGGAACAATGACGATGCTGTTATTCAAATCAAATGTTACCCAGCGCCAGCGCCCTGCGTCAGTGAACAGCGGCGCGCGGACCTGGCCGTCCACGCTGAGCTCATCGACGGAGTAAATGCCATAAAGAGGAGGCCTAACGGCAAAATCGCCCGACTGCTTCTCCTGCTGATAAGACTGGTGCAAGCTCGATCCGGCACACCATGCCAGGAACAGGATCTGCGCCGCCAGAAGCCCCAGCATGATCGAGCGCCGCTGAAACAGTTTTGGAGACTCAAGTGGAGGCGCGGGCCGGTTAAGGACGAAAACGTTGCTGAGCCGTCCCAGCTCGGGCAGCAGAAGAAAGCAGCTCATCAGCAGCAGGTTCAGGGAAAAGATTTTGACCGGAACGTCATAACTCATGTTCAGGAGAAAGACGTTGGTCATGGCAGCGGCGGAGATCAGAGCGCCCAGAGTCGTGAGTCGGGGAAGAATAATTAGCGCGCCGCCGGCCATCTCAACCAGTCCGGTAAAGATGTTGTAGCTTCGGGAATAGCCCATGAAGGTCCACAGCAGTCCCATGGGAGAGCTGTTACCGTAGGGTTCCAGCAGCCGGCTGAGATAAGGATAAGGAAACTGTGCTTTGATGACCTTGAATGCGCCGTAGCCCAGGAGTGTTGCGCCCAGGTAGAGCCGCACATAAAAGCGCAGCCACTCATGCAGATAGGTGTAATTGCGGCGTTTGCGGTCCAGCACAGACCAGATGGCAGCGCCGGCAACGGCAAACACCAGGAACAGCATGTTTTGAATGTAGTCATGCAGAGTGTCGCCGCTTCCGGTAAAAGGGTATTGCACCGGCTGGCTGAGGTGCAGGATGTGAGCGCCGGTCCAGATCACCAGCTTCTGCCAGAGCTTGTCCCACCAGCCGAATATGACGTCGGCTTTGGGAAGAAAGGTCAGAGGGGAGGGAAAACAATACAGACCGAAATAGATGAAGCCGAAGCGGAAAGCCAGCCGCCGGAGCAGTGACCAGTTTGCGACGGCCTGTTCGGTTTGTACTGGAGCAATCGCGGCCGCACTGGCGGATGTGGCTTCAACTTGTACCTGTGGCTGCATGAGTTCCTCGCGGGATCGTGCGCAACTGGGCAATCTTAGTTGCTGAAAATGCATCTATTCTGCCCCAGGTGTCTGGAGTTGTGGATTTTCTTTTTGCTGCGCCAATCAGGGCAAGATGCCTGGCGGGTCTTGCAGATGTATCAGGTGGAATTAAGGTGAGTTTCTCGATTTTTAATTGTTTACAAACTCGGCTTGTGTTTTAGAATTCTCTAACTTTAAGGGTTTGACGGAGGCCTTAGGATATGCTCACCTCCTCGTCAGTATTTCAGTTCAAGCGCGGCGACCACATATGCATTTTTTATCGTGACGCTGCCACCCTGGTTGAGACTCTGGTTCCGTATCTGGTGGACGGCCTGCGCAATGGCGAGCGCTGCTTCTGCGCGCAAAAGCCGGAAATCATTTCGCGTCTGCGTTTGGCGCTTGAGGCCCGCGGCGTGGACACTCATCAGGAAATCAGGCGCGGCGCGCTGGAAATCCACAGCGAAGATGAAGTTTATTTTCCTGACGGAAAATTTGAGCCGCAGCCAATGATGGAGATGTTGGAGTGCTCGGTCGACGAATCTTTGCGCCAGGGCTTTGCCGGCTTCCGTACCGCGGGCGAGATGTCATGGGCCCTGAACGGCCGCGAGGGATGTGATCAGCTCTCTGCCTATGAGGAAATGGTGAATGCTTCTTTTCCTCAGAAGGCTGCCATTGGAATCTGCCAGTATCCGGTGCACGGCTTTTCTCCCAGTGTGCTGGAGAGGGTGATTGCGAATCATCGTATGGCGCTGCAGGAGACCATGATCAGCACCAACCACTCCGCTTTGTCCATGCGTTGCGGCGAATATGTTGCGGACATTGTGGCTGACCGCTTTGATCCGGCCACGGCTTTTCATTATGTTGTCCAGAAGCACGGCGCCAAAGAGGTGCTTGGGTGGGGCATTGAACAGGGAATGGAACAGGCGATGCAGACCAGCCACGCGATCATTGATGATTTTGCATCGCGCACACAATCTTCTTCTCAGAGCTTTTCGTCGTGAGCGTTTTCAGCTCTGGTCGCCTTAAATCGCGCAACTCAAATTTTCGGCGAGAGTATTTGCGCAGTAGCCTGCAGTTTACGCAAGCCGCGCAGCCAGCGCTCGTAATCATTGGCTTTGTTTTGAAAATACCTGGCCACCTCAGGATGCGGCAGGATCAGAAATTTCTCGTCCGCCATGCCCTGGATTACGGCATCTGCCGCTTGCGAAGGTTCAATGGCTGTATCAAGCAGGAAAGCGCCGCCGGCAAATTCCGCTCTGGCCAGCATGTTTGTGCGCACGCCCTGCGGACACAGTGCAGACACGCGCAAGCCTTGATCGCCGTAAGTGATGCTGAGCCATTCGGCAAACGCCAGCGCCGCGTGCTTGCTCACCGTGTAGGGCGCTGATCCAATCTGCGTCAGCAGTCCGGCGGCTGAGACTGTTTGCACCAGATAACCCGATTTGCGCGCGAGCATCTGCGGCAGCACGGCTCTGGCGGCATAAACATGCGCCATCACGTTCACTTCCCAGCTTCGCTGCCAGTCGTTGTCGGAAGCTTCCGGCCCTCCTGCCACGCCGATGCCTGCGTTCGAGCAGAAGACGTCCACCTGGCCAAAGCGCTCCGTGGTTTCCTGCACCAGCGTCTGCACGTCAGCCTCTCTGGCTGCGTTGGCTACGATTGCCAGGCCATGAATTTCGGCCGCGACGCGCTCAGCTCCGGGCACGTCAATGTCTGAGACCACAACAGCTCTGGCTTTTTCCGCGGCAAACTTCCGGCACAGCGCCGCTCCAATTCCATTGGCTCCGCCGGTTACGATGACTACTTTGTCCTGTATTTGCATGCGAAGAAAGATAAAGGACAATCAGGCCCACCGCAACGTGTGCAGCCAATCACAAGCGGACCAGAACAGTCTTTGGTCTGAGTTGAGGTTCTGGGGAAAAGTCGCTTCCACTGCTCTGGGCAAACCTATTTTCGATACACTGGCTTAAGGCATCATACCTACTGCCGGGGAGGCTCAATCTCAAATGATTCCATTTGCCATTGGCGTTGATCTGGGCGGCACAAACCTTAGAGTTGCGGCAGTCGATACCAACGGGAAAATCCTGGAGAAAATCACGCTGGGCACTGAGGTCACACGCGGTCGTGACCGGGTGATCCACGAGATGTGCAGCGCCATCCAGGGACTGGCCACAAAATACCGCAGCAGCACAGGTCATCTTGCAGGGATTGGCATTGGCGTTCCCGGAATCATTGAGATGCAAACTGGCATGGTTCGCGAATCGCCCAATCTGCCGGGCTGGCAGGACTACCCGGTGCGCCAGGAGATTGAGCAGCGGCTCGGCACCAATGTAGTGCTGGAAAACGATGCCAACGCCGCCGCGCTGGGAGAGAAATGGCTGGGCGCTGCGTCGAATGTAGATGACATGTGCATGATCACGCTCGGCACCGGCGTAGGAGGCGGGATTGTGCTGCAGGGCCGCATCTGGCACGGCATGACCGGGATGGCCGGCGAACTGGGCCACATCACCGCTGATCCTAATGGCCCTCCCTGCGGCTGCGGCAACTATGGATGTCTGGAGCAATACTCCTCGGCGACCGCCGTAAAGCGCATGGCCGTGGAAGCAGTGGCCATGGGCAAAGCGCCGGAGCTGGCCCGCGCAATGGATGAAGATCCGGAGTTCAGCTCCAAGGTGGTCTATCAAATGGCAGTCCAGGGAGATGAGCCGGCACGGCAGATTTTTGCCAGTGTGGGCAAAGCTCTGGGAACAGTGATTGCCGATCTTGTAAATATCTTTAATCTTCCAATGTATGTCATCGGAGGAGGAGTCTCCCTGGCTTGGGAAGCATTCGCACCTTCACTCCTTGAAGAGGTTAGAAAAAATTCATTTGTTTATCGCGCCACCGCTCCCGTCCAGGCGACGCCCGGCGTGCAGGGAACGCCGATTCATGATGATGCGCTTCCCGCCCGGCGGAGCACCATCATCACGCGTGCCCTGCTGGGTAGTGACGCCGGATTGCTTGGAGCGGCGCGCTTGCCTATGATCGCCCATGACGTGAAGCTTCCGGAGCAGGAGCTGAAAAGGGCTTAACGCTGCTTTTCTTGAAAAGAATTTACAATTTTTTTGCCTTAGCTCCGGCTTCCCTTGACGGCTTCGGCATATACTTTTTCTCCGGATACGAAACGGCAGGCCAGTACGACGGAAACTGCCCGGCTCAGGACTTCAGCAATTTTTTCTGCTTGAGACGCTAATCGCCGTTTCGCCCACAGGCAGACTTGGTTTCATTTGCGCGAGTAATGAGCGTCTCTCAGAAAAAGCAGCAAGTTAGGAGCCCGAGTTCGCACCGCAAGAACCGCTTCCTTCCGAGCGGCAGTTCCCCAGCCACTCCCTCGGAGGCGCAAGTAAATCAAGTATCCAACGGTTTTTGCAAAGCTGTTGCTGTCCCTTCAATTTCCCAGCGTGCCATTCTGGCGCAAGAGATCGGAGTAAGAGATCGGAGTTTCTTATGGCAACTGCACCCAAAATTCCTCTTCCCATACATGAGATTGAAAACGTTCTTGCGTTCCGCACCAGGGTTGGGGCCGAAACTGTTAAAGGTGGCGAATCCAAAACTCTGGGTATTGTTGATACCAGCCGCTTTGACAAGATTCGTCTGGTGGCCGACGAACGCATCGGCTCCACATGCAATGTGTTTATCCGGCTGACAATCATGGAAGGCAATGAGCTGGTGGCTTTTCTCGATCATATTCTGCTCACGCCACACGCCCAACTCACCCGGGTGTATGACGTGCCTGGAACCAAACTGGAGATTGCCATTGACGGCGTTGGCGCCGTCACCACACAAGGCGCAGTAGACGTTTTGATCTACGGCCAGTACTGAAGTCCGGAATACGGCCAATGTAAGACGGATGAGCCGGGAAAGCGCACTCTTTTCGAGCGGGTGCGCTTTCTTATTCACATCTCAGTGCAATGATGGGATCCACTTTGCTGGCCCGCCGCGAGGGGAGAAGCGAAGCCAATATGCCCGCAGTTCCAACCAGCACGAAAACCAGAGCAAATGTGGGCGCATCATTCGGCTGGACTCCGTGCAGTATCGACGCCATAAAGCGTGTGAGCGCCAGCGCGCCCATAACACCAATTGTGAGCCCCACGATGATGAGTTGACTGCTGTCGCGCAGCACCATGCGTAACACATCGCTACTCTCGGCACCCATGGCAATTCGAATTCCAATTTCGCGCGTGCGTTGAGCCACGCTATGGGAGACGATCCCGTAGATCCCGACCATGCCAAGGAGCATCCCGAGCGCCCCAAAAGCCGTGAAGAGCCACATGGTGGAACGCGGCTGCTTTACTGAAAGCTGAATCACTTCATCCATGGTCCTTATTTTGCTTACCGGGACATTTCCATCCACAGCCGCAACGGCCTGTGCAAGCTCCTGCTTGGTCGATGAGAGATCTCCGGCAGCGCGCACCACCACTTCCATTTCACCGGGAGGGCTGATGATGCCCTGGGCTTCAGGAAAATAGACCGCGCCCAGCATTCGGGCAGCGTAATCGTCCGGCATCACGTTGTACTTGCGCACGTTCTGGGCTACTCCCACAACCGTGCGCCACTCCTTCATCCATGATGGCTTCATATGTTTGCCGATTGGGTCTTGCCCGGGCCAGAAAAGGTCAGCCAGTGCCTTCTCCACCAGCACGACTTTTTCGGAATGACCTCGATCTGTTGTATTGAAGTTTCGGCCGCGCACCAATTGAATCCCCATGGTTTCCAGATATTCGGGACTTACACTGAACTCCCAGACCGAGTACGGCTTCTGTTCGGAAAATTCCGGGCGGCCCTCCACCGCCACAACTGTGCGGCCGACGTAGTACAGCGGAACCCCATCACTCACTGCCGCGCTGTTTACCCCGGGCAAGGCTTGGATGTTCTGCACCACCTGGGAATAGAAATCAATGCACGCGTTGTGCTTCTTGCAAAAGGCAGCCGATGGAGTGATTTCAGCTGTAAGAAGATGCTCTTTTTGCAGGCCGGTTGTGGATTGCAACATGACATACAGACTCTTGATCAGCAGACCCGCTCCTGTGACAAGAATCACGGCCATGGCAACTTCCGCTACTACCAGGGCCGAGGAGAACCGGTTGCGTCTGCGGCTGACACTCGAGTTTTGTGTAGCGGATTTCAGAGAACGGTCCAGATCCGGAGCCGCCGCGTGCAGTGCCGGAGCCATGCCGAACATCACTCCTGTCACAAGCGAAATCATCAGGCAAAAGCCCATAACCCGTAAATCGATTCGCACCGCTTGCAGGCCAAGCGTGTAAGAGGGCAGGGCCGACTTGAGAGCATTCAGGCTGGCCATCGCAATACAGATCCCAACCACTCCGCCACTGATCGCAAAGAAAATGCTCTCTGTCAGCAGCTGACGGATGATTCGCCGGCGGCTTGCTCCCAGCGCCGCGCGGATAGCAATCTCGCGTTCTCGTGTTGCGGTCTTTGCCAGCAGGAGATTGGCTACGTTAACGCACGCAACCAGCAGGATCAACGCTGCTGCGCCCAGTAGAAGGAGCAGGGTTGAACGGACACCGCCCGCGCTGTCGTATTGGAGCTGGCCGATATTAAACATGGAAGAATAATCCTTGCCCATGGTCCATGGAAACTGCCGTGTCACCTCCGGGGCAGCAGCTTTGAATTCGGCGCGTGCCTGGTCAACGCTTATGCCCGCTCTGGTCCGGCCGACCATCCAGAACCGGAAGTCCTCCCACATGTGCTGTGCGTCAACTCGGGCCGGAATCCAGAGTTGTGTCGTAGCGATGCGGAAGGTGAAGTCGCGAGGCATCACACCCACAATCTGGCGGGCTCTCTCATCTACGGTGATCCATTTCCCCAGGATGTTCGGATCTCCGGCAAAGCGGTTCTGCCAGAGGTTGTAACCGATAATGGCAATGTTGTCCTGCCCGGGAAGTTCATCGCCCTTGTGGAAGATCCTCCCCTTCAACGCACTCACACCAAGAAGACTGAACCAGTTGGAAGAAACCTCTGAGCCATTCATGCGCACGGCATTGCCATCAATTTTGAGATTGAAGCCGGACCAGGTATCGGCTGCGATTTCCGTGTCCTTCAGGCGTTGCTGGAATTCTATGAATGCGCCCTCAGGCACCGGTCCCGTGTATCCGGCATTCACCAGTTGCTCTGGATGGGGAAAGGGAAGAGGCCGAAGCAGGATTCCATTGACCAGGCTGAAAATCGCGGTATTTGCGCCGATGCCGAGCGCAAGTGTCAGGACCAGCACCAGTGTGAATCCGGGACTCCTGCGCCACGCGCGGATGGCAAAACGCAAGTCTTGAAAGATGTGTTCCAGCCAGTTCACACGTCTCGATTCACGGCATTGTTCCTCTAGCTGCGCAAAACCGCCCAACTCGCGAAGAGCCGCACAACGTGCTTCGTGGGAGTTCATCCCTTTGGCAATGTTCTGTTCGATCTCCAGTTGCAGATGGAACTGAAGTTCACTTGAAAGTTCGGCGTCAGCCTTTTTCCGGGCGAAGATGGAATGGAGACGATGCGTCAGTTTAACAAGCCACCGCATGTGCGCTCCTCAAATCAGGCGTTTTCCAGGACCACGTTGATGGCCATTGAGAGCCGGTCCCAACTGGCCTGTTGCTCGCGCAGATATTTTTCACCGGAGCGGGTGAGGGAATAGTACTTGGCGCGGCGATTGTTGTCTGAGTCGCCCCATTGCGCCTTGATCCAGCCGTTGTGTTCCAGGCGGTGCAACGCCGGATACAGCGCTCCCTGGTTTACCTGCAAGACTTCTTTTGAGAGCTGCCGGATCCGCTGCGCAATGGCCCAGCCATGCATGGGTTCAAGCGCGATCGTCTTGAGGATCAGCAGGTCCAGAGTTCCCTGGATGAGGTCAGTCGGTTTGCCCACGAGAGCCACTCCTGTCAATGAATGACAAGAGGCTACATCGGCTCTTGTCAATAGTCAAGGGGAGAAGAAGATATGCTTTGAATCCCACGCCCAACGAATACCGTTGTTTGAGCAGCGCAAACAGTTCGATCAGTGTAATCAGCGGTAAGGTTTTGCCGGCGCCAATAAAACTATGAGGCCAACAACTGCTTCGCCATCTTGCAATAAAGCTCTACCGCAGCATGGACTTCTTTTTTGGAAATAAACTCCCGATCTGTATGCGCCACATGTATGGATCCTGGCCCGAGCAGTAGCGGCGTCCCCCACTTGCCCAGCGCGGGAATGTCAGTGGTGAAAGCAGCCACCATGGTTTCCACGCCCGGAACTGTGCCCAGCTTCATGAATGGAATTTCCAGTACCACTTCGGCTTCAGCTACTCCCGCCACTGTCTGAGCGATCTCTTTTCGCAGCCCCTCAGATTCACCCACCAGACGATAGAGAAGCTGCGCCTTGGCGTAATCAGGAATCACGTTGGGCGCGCGGCCACCTTCAATGAGCCCGATATTGAGCGTGCAGGGCCCTACCTCAGGATTTTCCGGCAGCTTCATTGCCCGTAATCTCTCAAGCGCTGTGAGAAGCTTCTCAATGGCTGACTCGCCGAGATGCGGATAGGCCGAGTGCGCCATCTTTCCGCGCGAGATAATTTCCACGCGTAAAGCGCCCTTCGACGCGAGAGCAAGCTTGTTTTCCGTAGGCTCGCCGTTGATCAGGAACCGGCTTCCCAGCGGCGATTCGTTGGCCACCTTTGCGCCCAGGCTGTCTCTCTCCTCACCCACCAGAAAGAGCATTCCCACTGGAGCGCCGTCTTTGCGCAGTCGCTGGCAGGCGGCAATCTGGGCGGCGATGATGCCTTTCGCATCGCATGAACCGCGCCCGTAGATATTGTCGTGGTCCTCTGATGAAGGAATGAACGGCGGCACGGTGTCCATGTGCGTGGAAAAGACAACCTGCGGCGGAAGGTCATCGAGCGTGGCCAGCACGTTGAAGCGCTCGTGCGCGACGGGAATCTTGTGTGTGGTGTAGCCAAGGCGGCAGAGCTCATCGTACAGTTCTGCGCCCACGGCGCCTTCGTTGCCGCTGATGGATTCAATATCAATGAGCCTGCGGGTTAGTTTGATTGGGTCCATAAACTCGCCGATACAGGATAAATCAGGCTTGCCGCACAGGACACTTGCTTCCGAAGAACACTCAGAGCCTTCTTCCGTAAGTCCCGAACCCGCGTTTTTTGCGGGTGAGGGATCCCTATCATCTACGAGGTGACAGCTGCCGTCGAATCGTATGCAGAACCATGCTCCCCTTAAACTACTCTCGATGATAGGGATCCCTCGCTTACGCTCGGGATTTCAGAAATAGGCATCTCGAACTTCCGCCTGTCCTCATGTGATAAAAAATAACGTGCCCCACGGAATCAAATCCTTCTTTCTCCAAGGTCCAGCCGGCCGCCTTGAAGCCCTCCTAAACCAGGGTCAGCCAGATGCGAAGTATGCGGCGCTGGTATGTCATCCTCATCCTTTATATGGTGGAACTGTACATAACAAAGTCGTATATCGGGCGATGAAGGCATTGAACGGGTTCGGGCTTCCCGTGCTTCGCTTTAATTTTCGCGGCGCGGGCTTGAGTGAAGGAGAACACGACCGCGGCCTTGGCGAAGTAGACGACGTGCGTACAGCGCTCGACTGGCTCGACTCGGAATTTCATCTCTCCCTCCTTTTTTGCGGATTCTCTTTTGGTGCGGCCACTGGTTTGCGCGCAGCCTGCCCTGACTCGCGTGTCGTAGGACTGATCTCATTGGGAACGCCGGTGGCAGCGGAAGGCCGTGTGTATACTTACCAGTTCCTGGAAGAGTGCGCGAAGCCAAAGCTGTTTGTGAGCGGAGCTCTTGACCAGTTCAGCCCGCAGGAGAAGCTGCGTGAAGTGGTGGCGGCGGCGCACGATCCCAAAGAATTGGTGCTGGTGGAAGGCGCGGACCACTTTTTTGAAGGCCATCTGCCTGAACTGCATCAGGCCATTCAGGACTGGGTGAGCACAAATTTTCATCTGCAAGCCAAAGGGAGCTGATGTCACTGGGACACACCATGCGATCGCTGGCTCGAGAGATTTTCCTGGATGCCCTGAACGAAGCAGGGATCAGCGAGGCCTTCGAGCGGCATGTGTCCTATGATCGTGGCGTGCTGCGCGTCTGCGATGATTTGTATGATCTCAAATCATACTCGCGCGTGCTCGGGATCTCACTGGGCAAAGCCGCGCACCGCATGGCAGAAATTCTTTCTCGCCAGCTTGGTTCCACGGTGCAGGGAATCATTGCAGATCCCAATCCATCGGCTTACCAGCTTCCCGGCTACCGCTATTTCAACGGAGGGCATCCCCAGCCCAATCAGGAGTCAGTGCGGGCGGCAGAAGCCATTCTCAAATCACTGAGCGCTCTCAACGAGCAGTCCCTCGCCGTTTTTCTCATCAGTGGCGGTGGTTCGGCAGCGGTGGAAAAGCCGGTGGATGATGAGATCTCCTTGCCGGACCTCATCGCCACTTACAAGGCGCTGGTCCTTTCCGGCGCGCCCATTGCTCAGATCAACGCCGTGCGCAAGCATCTTTCTGCCACCAAAGGCGGAGGCATGGCGCGGGCAGCCCATCCCGCGCAGCAGGTTTCCATTCTCGTATCTGACGTGCCGGAGAATGCTCTTGATTCTCTCTCCTCCGGGCCAACTATGCCGGATACTTCGACGCTGGACGATTGCCACCGCATCGTTCGCGAGTACAATATGCTGCCCGACTTCCCAGCTTCTGTACGCGAACTGTTTGATCGGCACGCCCTTACGGAAACACCCAAGAAAGATGATCCAGCATTCGCGCGCTCGCGCTGGTGGAAGATTCTCTCCAACGAGACGGCGGAAAAAGCTGCCGCAGCGCGCGCCTCCCGTCACGGCTTTGCCGTTGAGATCGACCATTCATGTGACGACTGGGATTACGCCAAAGCAGCCGACTATCTTCTTGGCCGCTTGCGCGACTTGAAAAAAGGCGTGAGCAAGGCCTGTATTGTCTCGGGCGGTGAAGTCACAGTAAAGGTGAGCGGCGATGCTGGAACCGGCGGCCGAAACCAGCATTTTGCCCTTTACTGTGCGCAGAGGGTTGCTGGAGAAAACATTGTGGTTCTGAGCGCCGGCACAGATGGTATTGACGGCACCAGCCCCGCAGCGGGCGCCGTGGTTGACGGAACTACAACGCAGCGTGCTCTTACGGCAGGACTCGATCCGGTGCAGCATCTGAGCAGTTTCAATGCTTTTCCTTTGTTCCAAAAGCTGGGCGATTTGATTGAGACCGGCCCGACCGGAAACAACGTGAGAGATGTGCGGATACTGATGGCTTACTAGACGCTTTTTCCGATTAGAGGCTTTTTCCGAAGTCCCGAGCGCAGCTCACTCTGGAATCCCGAGCGCAGCGAGGGATCCCTATTGGTACAAGAATTTGGGACCGACGCAATACTCCCGCCTCTCTACATCCCATTTATCGTTTTCCCTGCATCAGAATCCTCACCTGCTGAAAGATCAAGTAAAGATGATGAGCTTCATGCACCAGAAAGAACTCGAGCCACTGCGATAGGCGCATTTCACCAAATTTCGGGTGTACTCCAACGCGCTCAAAGTCCTGAGCCGAGAGCGACTTGAGTTTCAAAACGAGCTGTTCGCGGAGTGCCGCCAAACGATCAACCAGATCACGATATGTCCGTTGCTGCCAGACTTCCCATACCGGATCTTCCTCCGCTCGATAGCGAGAAAACACAGGACGATCCTCGTTCAAAATGCGATCAATTCTCTCCAGGAAGATTTCATGATAGCGGGCAAGATGGCCAAGATTCTCATGAGCTGACCATTTGTCGGGAGTCAGCCTGTGGCTGAAATCGCCAAAGACTCCGGACAATACCTCCGTGAAAAAGTCTTTGAGCTGATTTTCGCAGCGCTGAATTTGCGAGGCGTAGCCGGCATCCATGAGAAAAGAGCATAGCACCTGAGTAAGTGGAGCGCAGGCGCCACTTTGAGCACCCAAAGATCGTGTGGCGCAGGCACTCTTGCCTGCGCGGACGTTCCCACAAGACCTTTTGTTATCGAGATAAAGCTAAGCACCGGCAGGAGTGCCGGTGCCACACAAACTTGGATTTTAGGGGAAAGCAGCTACTTCTTTTTCGGCATAATCTTCAGCCGGTCAGCAGCCAGGATTTTCTTAACCTGGTTCTTCGCGTGGATTGACCACGGACCCATGGTGTCAAGCCGGACGTAAACCTGCCAGTGATGGAGAGCTTTGCGCGGCTGCCGGCCTTTTTCAAACGCCAGGGCCAGATTGTAGTGCGCGTCGGCGTAGGTGGGAGCAAGAGAGATGGCTGCCTGGTAAGCTTTGATGGCGTCGTTCAGTCGACCGGTCTCATCCAGCACGTTGCCAAGATCGAAATACGCCAGCGCATACCGCGGGTCCACTTCAATGGCTTTGCGGTAGTGGTGCTCCGCCAGGATGTAATCGTGCTGGTTGTAATAAAGCGTCCCCAGGTTGATAAAAGCGGCCGCATGCGTGGGATCCAGCTCGATGCACTTCTTGTAGGCTGAAATGGCGTCATTGTGCGATTTGGGATCTTCTTCCAGCGATACGCCGCGGGTAAAAAACTCGGCCGCAGTTTCAGCAGAACGGATGGCGTGAATCTTGGCCGGCTCCACAACCTGCGGCTGGTTGAAGTCCATCACAAACTGGCCGGCAATGGGTTCCACGGCAGCTCCCTGATGACGGAAGACAATCCGCGAACGGGAAGTAAAGGTGCCCGCCTCAAGCAGCGGATTTTCCATGCCCGCAACCTGCTGCTGCATGGCTCGCAGCGAATCGCGGATCACAGCCGGGCGCACACGCTTGGCACGAAGGTCGCGAAGCTTTTTTATCTGCAGGAGGTCAAAAAAGGAATAGAGATCTTTTACGGGGAACAAGCCAGCTTTTTCCCAGCCAGCCAGCTGTCGCGCCGTAATGCGAAGGATTCTTAGGACGTCCTCTCGATGATATCGGTCCACTCTTAGCCCTGTTAGTGCGAGCGTATCCTTAAGCGCTACACTGCATTATTGTCATTATTGTCAACAAATTGCAAGGGCAAACTGCGAACAAATGTGGAAAACTGGGCACATTCAGAGTTTTAGCTTTCACGTACTTCCGCCCTGCACCCACCGTCTGAGGAGCATTGCTGGACTTAACCTGAGAGTTAACCTGAGAGGAAATGATGAGCGGCTTGCCGCGAAGCGGCCCAGAGAGGAAATGGTCAGGGCGAGGCCGACTTGCGCGCCGATTCCCAGGGTCCCCAACACGGGCGCTGTTCCCGTGGTGGGGTGGGAGCCCGCTGCGTAAGGAGCCTTATTGTGCTTGGTTAGGGGAAGGGATCGCGAAGCGGGTTGCCGCGAAGCGGCCTAAAAGGATGGAGCCGACGATCGGACTTGAACCGATGACCTGTCGATTACGAATCGACTGCTCTACCAACTGAGCTACGTCGGCCTTGAATAAATTTTATCATGAGAATTTTTGCTGGCCCTCTCGGACGCTGTGTTTACATCACGCGCGGATCACCGGTCGTCCCAAAGACTTGCATCATTGATGTTGGCCAATACTCTCCAGCACCTTGCTTCAACTTTTCTACAATGTTAGGTCGAAGCCGAAGCGGGATATCGTGTTCACGCCCTAAGCCCAGGCGTACAAACTTGAAAAGAAGTCCTCTTGGTGGCGCAACGGAAACTTCGTTCCAGGGAATCAATAGAGGTGGATGGCAGACTCGAAACGGAAACATTACCGCAAGATAGAGACCTTCCGCGCTCGCACCCAGTGTAAGACACCTGCCGTAACTAGTCATGCCCATCCTACCGCTCTGAAAACTGAGACGAACTCCTTGAAAGGAACCTGTGTAGCGAAACCTTTTGGCGAGCGTCGCCCAGCCCCCGACGAAACTGAGGATCGCAGATACTCCAAACCAGAGAGTGGCAAAGTACAGCGGAAAGATTACCCAGAGCGCTGACGGGTGATTATTGATCCAATCCTGCATACGATCCAAGCGATTGTAGCGGAAGCTCTCCGGACGGGGAATGAGGTAATGAACTGATGCCCTTTCAGCCAGACACGAGTATTCACATTTCCCAAAAAGATGATTGCTATCCACTCGCTCCAATACCCGTCTAAAGTTTTGTGTCCTATTGTTTTCCCATAGAAGCAGGAGCATACTTCTATGGATTACCCATAGGAGAGGATAATGGGCGACAAGATTGAAGTCTGGCAGGGAACGCTGGCGCTGATGGTGCTTAAGACGCTGGAGAACATGGGGCCACAGCACGGCTATGGGATTGCCCGTCGTATTGAACAGATCAGCGGCGGCCAGCTGACCGTAAACTACGGAACGCTCTATCCCGCGCTGCTCAAGCTGGAGCAGGAGGGATTCATCAAATCTGAGTGGGGCGCTTCTGAGAACAATCGTCGTGCCCGCTTTTACCGCCTGAGCCGCGCGGGAAGAACCCAGCTCAAGAAAGAAACGCGTGACTGGGAGCAGGCCACCCAAATCCTGGCCCGCTTCCTCTCGCCGGAGGAGCCAGCATGAGGACCTTGCGCGCATGGATATTCCGAGTTGCAAGTTTGTTCAATCGCCGCAAGAAAGACTGGGAGATGGAACAGGAGTTTCAAAGCCATTTGCAGATGGAGCTTGAAGACAAGATGCGTTCCGGGATGACTCCTGAAGAGGCACGGCGCGCGGCCATGATCAAATCCGGCGGACTGAGTTCAGCGCGTGAGAGCCACCGCGAACAGCGCGGGCTGCCCTTCCTTGAGACCTTGCTCCAGGACATTCGCTACGGCATCCGCAACCTGCGCAAAAGCCCCGGCTTTACCATTGCAGCCGTCGCCATGCTGGCGCTGGGCATCGGCGCCAATACGGCGATGTTCTCAGTGGTCAACGCAGTTCTACTCTGCCAGTTGCCCTATCGTGAAGCTGACCGCCTGGTGCAACTCTGGGAGACCGAACCTGCTCCCGGCGTGTTTCCGTTTGCCGGGCCAGACTATCTGGACTGGCAGGCGCAAAACAAAACCCTTGAATCGAGCAGCTTATCTTACGACTACGCGTATTTTAATCTGAGCCGCACTGGCGACTCACAGGTCACGCGAGCAATGGCGACTCAGGCCAATTTCTTTGCCACGCTTGGCGTTCCCATGTTGCGGGGCCGCTCCTTCGCCGCCGGGGAGGACCAAAAAGGAAAAGACCACGTTGCCATTCTCACATACCCCTTGTGGCAGAGTTTTTTCGGCGGTCGTGAAGACGTGCTGAACAACGCGGTGGAGCTGGACGGAGAAAAATATACCGTTGTGGGGATTTTGCCCAAGTGGTACCGCTTCTCCTCTGTAGGTCTCTACGTTCCGCTGGATATGGGGCCGAAGGGCATGGGGCAACGTGGCAACCACAGCTTCCATGCCATAGCCCGCCTCAAGCCTGGAGTCACAGTCGAAGCTGCGCAAGCCGATCTAATGATCATCGCCAAGCGGTTGGAGCAGCAGTATCCCGACTCCAACAAGCAGGTGGAAGCGCGCGTGATCCCATTGCATGAGCAGATCAGCGGCGATGTCCGTCCCCGACTGCTGGTGCTTCTGGGCGCAGTTGCTTTGGTGCTGCTGGTGGCGTGCGCCAATCTTGCGAATCTGCTGCTCGCCCGCTCCACAGGACGGCAGCGCGAGATCGCATTGCGCAGCGTGCTGGGCGCCAGCCGCATAAGGATCATTCGGCAATTGCTCACTGAAAGCCTGCTGTTGTCATTGACCGGGGCTTCCCTGGGATTGCTGGGAGCCTACTGGTGCGCACGACTGATTGAGTCTGCCAGAACCTTGCCCATTCCGCGACAATCTCCAGTTCAGATTGACCTTAATGTGTTGTTGTTCACAATTGGGGCCGGGCTATTCGTGGGATTGCTTTTCGGGCTGGCGCCGGCTCTGCAGGCCACACGCGGCAAACTTGCCGATGAATTGAAGTCCGGGGCGCAATCCGTGCTTAGTCCTTCAGGATGGTCACGCAAACTGCGCGACGCATTAGTCATCGTGGAGATTGCTCTGTCACTCAGCCTGCTTGCGGGCGCCGGTCTGCTCATCAAAAGCTTTGCCCGCATGAGCCACGCTGATATTGGAGTGGATCCAGAGAACCTGCTCACCTTTTCGGTGTATTTGCCGCATGCAAGTTATCCCACTACAGTTTCACAGCGCACATTCACGGAGAGGTTCCTCTCACAGTTGCAAGCGCTTCCCGGCGTCAAGAGTGCGACTTTTTCTTCCGCCATTCCTCTGGAAAGCGGCAGCAATGGCCCGATCAAGGTTGATGGCGACACTAATCCTGCGCATAACAGTGTGCTGGTAGAACAGAATCTCATCACCCCGGACTACTTCCGAACCTACGGCATACCTTTTCTTCAGGGCGCCAATTTCACTCCGGCCGACCTGGAGCACGCCTGGCAGATGAATGAAAAATTGCAGGAGCTGAGCAAGACCGATCCTGAATTCAAACACATTCCACCGGACGTGAGCTTTGACGCAGTCATCAGCCGCGCTACCGCGGAGACATTTTGGCCTGGACAGAATCCCGTGGGGAAAATTTATCACTGGGGAAATTTCCCGGTTCGGGTGCTCGGCGTTGTAGGTGATGTCAACGAGTGGGGTGTTCGTTTGCCACCGCATCCGCAGGCGTACTATCCCCTGACCTTCGCTTTCAACCCGGCAGGCTTTGGCTCCTCAGTTGCCATCAAGACCAGCGGCGATCCCAGGGCGCTGCTTCCTGCGGTCCGGGCCACTCTGCGTTCAGTGGATAGTTCTCTGGGAGTTTATCAGGCTAGGACCATGGAGCAGGTGATTGCCAATGACGTGGAAGACGCGGGCGTGCAAACGATGCTGCTGGGCAGCTTTGCTGGTCTGGCTTTGCTGCTGGCCTGCACCGGACTTTACAGCGTACTTTCCTACCTCGTCACGCAGCGTACGCGGGAAATTGGTATCCGCATGGCATTAGGCGCCCAGCGCGGCCATGTTTTACGGCTGGTGATGAGACACGCTGCTTTGCTCACAGCCGCTGGACTTGGCGTCGGACTTTTAATTGCACTTATAGGAACGCGGCTGGTGAAGAGCATGTTATTCCAGGTGAGCGCGTACGATCCAGCCACGTTCGTTGCCGTCGTTTCCGGACTGGCTGCCATAGCTCTGCTGGCTGCGCTGATCCCTGTTCGCCGCGCGACAAAGGTGGATCCCATGGTTGCGCTCAGATACGAATAAAAGCATGCTAGTGGCCAAACCAGAGTAGAAGATTCGTCGCCTGCGCTCACGGGAGCTGCTGCTCAGAGCACGATTCTTAACTTTCTTCCGCAACTCGCCCCGTTGCGTCGTGTTCAGCATGATAACCAGGTAGTAACTATCTCGCATGCCCTGAGCCGGAACCAGGGCTGAGCAGCACGCGAGAAAGTAGAAGCATCACACTTGCCGGGTCGCCACTCTCGTCCAACTGAAACATCTGAGGGGATTGCAATGAAGAAAATTTTGCTGTTTGTGTTAACACTCGCCCTGACTGGCGGCATCGTCCAGGCTCAGGAAAATGATAAGGACAAGGATAAAGATAAGGACCAGAAGGCCAAGACGGCCCAGATGGACAAAGACAAAGATCAGTCCAAGGCCGCTGACGCAAGAGAGGACGCCGGTGAAAGAGCTGTCCACATCACCTCCGGGCCGAATGTTGCAAACCTTACTGGAACTTCAGCAACTTTGGACTGGACTACCAACAAGCCGGGCGCCAATGATGTTCACTACAACTGCGGATGGGGCAAGGACAAGATTGCCTATCACAGGGGCGGCGGCACCAATCACTCCGTTACCCTTAACGGACTTAAGCCGAGCTCGACCTGTACTTGGAAGATCATGACTCATGATGGCGATCTTCGCAAGGAAGGAACCTTCCAGACTCCGGCTCGTTGATCTTTTTACAATTGCGAAATCAAGCCCTGCCCGCCACGCAGGGCTTATTTTTTGCGCCTGGATAAGCGTGGTTAGTGATGATTCTTGTCCTGCGATCCGAAGAAGAGAAAAAAGTTTGTGGGAACATCAGCGCTCGCTTGTCCGAGAGTTTGCGCGCGCCGCAGCTTGTCCAGTGACGTGATTCCTTGTTTTCCATCTGCGGTTGGCCAGACGCTGGGATCAGTCACCAGGACAGAGATTACCTGCCACCATACCGGATCGGTATGAAGCTCCTGATCAATGATGTGGCTGTGGTTAATGGTTGGCGTGACTACCGCTGTTCCTTTTGGCACTGCGCCCAGTTGGGCGAGCACGGGTCCAAGGTCAATCAGGCTGGTGTGCATGGTGCAGGTACCCGGAGCTCCGATCTGAGCCGTTGTGGGCGGGCCCGGTTCAGGACATTGCACCGCAACACCGGGATGAATTTTGAAAGCATCCGGGACGAAGCCAAACAGACCTTTTAGCGCGGTCCCCAACTCCGGCGTGAATGCGGGTTCGCTCGTGTTGGTTTCAAAGAAAGGTGCAATGACGTAAAGCTTCAGCACTTCTTTGATTGGCTCTCCCGTCGGCTCGATGGTGGGCTGACGTCCCACTACGCAGCGTGGGCGCTGGAATTCATCAGGATCTACGGCGGCACTTTTTCCGTTGTTGTCCAGATCGTCAAAGGGCTGGTGAATGCAGGAGAAATTCTGGCCATAGGTGAAGACCAGCAACTGGTCTCTGCCAAAACCTTCTGTCTGGTTGACCTTCAATTGCTGGGCGCCAGCTGCCGTGATCGAGAGCAGAGAAAGAGCAACCAGCGCCGCCATCCGACGCGTTTTGCGAAACATGGTTAATACCTCCTCGGGCTAATTACGTGAGGAGAGCAGAGGTTGGATTTAGTTTTTGTAAGAGATTCGATTAGACGTCAGGAAGAAGCCAGGCAGAAAGCCACAATTGTGTTTCCTTTGCTGCCGGTCATTTGCTCGGCTTCCTCAATCAGGCCGCGTTCAAGCTCATCAGGATCGGGAACCATTTCACAGGCGGCAATCTGTTCATTGCTTGCGCCGTGATAGCAAAGTTCGCAGACGCCCAGTCCGCCTTCAGGGCCGGAGCGCACTGGAGGGCCAAACGTCCGGCACGTCATGGGGCGAGAGGAGTACAAGTCGCACGTGCCGGTTTTCGGGTCGAGAGCAGGGCAGGGCTCTTCATCAGCAAAGGTAGTGAATCTTTCCAGGGCGGCATCGTCTTCGGCCAGAATCCCGGTTGCGGAATCGCCAGGAAACTCCTCCTTCAATCGCGTAACCGAGTTGCGGGCGCGTTTGCGAACACGCGATGCGCGCACGGGATCAGATATTTCCAGTTCGCGCATGCCGGCGCGGAGGCGTTCAGCATCCAGCTGCGAAATGGGAAATGGGCCGATGCAGCACTGCGTACATCCGGGACGGCACACGAGCCAAGTGCCGCTCTTGCGCGCAGCTTCGGCAAGGGCCGCGTCAACAATTTGTACCAGCTGCTGGTCTCCGGAAGGCAGCGCCATCTCTTCACCTTAGCGCAGCAGGCCCGACTTGAACAGAGGGACAAAAATAAAAGGCGGAAGCACTAGGGCTTCCGCCACTGACGCACGACCGGTTCAGGTTCTAGCTTCCTGATTTATGTTTACCGCCCGATTGTTTGCTGGCGCGCATCATGGTCAGCTTGTCGATGGTGACTGAATGGTTGGCTTCGTCAAGTTTCGCGCTTACCTTCACGTGATGGCCTTCGTGGCCCTTCACCGCATCAGGATTGGCGATATCCCACGACTTCTTGTCTTTATCGTTGACAAAGACTGTCTTGCCGCCGTCGTCCTTGATCCAGCCGGTCAACTTCATGTCCTTGCCTTTTTCGGCGGCTTTGGCTTCCTTCTTTTCTGCCTTGGCGACCTTCTTGTCCTGCTTGGCCGAATTATCATCTGACTGCGCAGCAGTGGACTGGGCAGCCAGGGCCATTGAGAAGCTGAACAAGAAGGCACAAAGAACTGTCAATACGCGTTTCATTCAGAGTTTCTCCCTCAGCTCAAATGAGACACATTTGAGGCGTTTGATCTTTTGGATGCAAACTGTGGGAGTTGCAGAGCAGCTGGAATCCGGGGCTGCCGGGCAGAGCCGCTGGATTCACACCTTCATCTTCTCAGCAAATTTTTCCCGGAATTTTTTCACCTTGGGAGCAACTACGAACTGGCAATACGGTTGATAGGAATTGTTGGCGAAGTATTCCTGGTGGTAGTCCTCTGCCATGAAAAACGCCTTCGCCGGCTCAACCGCGGTAACCACCGGGTTGGGATACGTGTGGGAAGCATTCAGCGCAGCAACGGCCTGTTCGGCCTCAAGGCGCTGCTCGTCAGACGTATAGAAGATTACTGACCTGTACTGTGTCCCCATGTCATTACCCTGGCGGTTCAGAGTGGTGGGGTCGTGGATGAGGAAGAACACTTCGAGCAAGTCGGGGAAGGAAATTTCGTCCGCGTCAAAGGTGATGCGAACGACCTCCGCGTGGCCGGTGTTGCCTTCGCAAACTTCGCGATACGCGGGGTTCTTGACGGTTCCTCCCATGTATCCCGACTCAACGGAGTTTACGCCCTGAAGGTTGTCAAAGACGGCTTCCAGGCACCAGAAGCAACCGCCGCCCAGAACGGCTGTTTGTAAATTTGGCATAGGTGTTAGATGCGACACACAAAGATAAGTTCCAGCAGGGCGCTTGTCCAGCGCGGGCCTGCAACTCGCAAGGCGAGAGCAGCTTCTAAAGCGGAAATGAATAAACGAACGCTGAAAGTCTCGATGGTTTACCCTGCCACCGGCCTGAAGCAGATGGCTGTGCTTTTTCTGATTGGCGCGTTGTTTGGGCTCGCGCGACCCGCGCACGCACAAGTGACGATTGCGCAGCTCAGTGATACGCATCTGGGTGAGCAGCACTCGCCGCATGCCGCCGACAACCTGCGCCGTGCCGTGGACATGATCAACTCACGTCATCCGGATGCGGTGGTTTTGAGTGGCGATATCGGAGAGAATCCGGGCGAATGGGACAAAGCCAAATCCATCCTCAAGAAACTGAAGGCTCCGGTGTACTACGCGCCCGGCAACCATGATGTGCATTCGCACGATGTGGACCGATATCGGGGCGCGTTCGGGAAGGACTATTACCGCTTTCAGGTAAAGAACGTAACGTTTCTGGTGATTGATTCCCAGCTACTTGGTAACTACGATCAATTTGATGCGCGGCCACTGCCGCCTCTTCCGCCGAATACGGAGCAGGAGTCAGAAAGAATGCTGGACTGGCTGAGTAATCAGGGCGGTGGCGAGCGCCACCACGACCATGACCGGGATCGGGGTCGCAATCGTGACAACGATGGCGATGACCGCGGGCAGGGAATCATCATTGGCATTCAGCACATTCCCGTATTTCGCGATGGCAACTTCCCGTCCGATTCCAAGCCTTATTGGGTGATCAACGATCCTTATCGTTCACGGGAAATGGACATCCTGCATAAGCTGGGCGTAAAGCACATGCTGGTGGGGCATTGGCATAATGGGCGCGTGTTCCAGCACGACGGCATCACATGGCATGTTGGGGATGCAACCAGTTGGCTGCCCATGGGCGGAGAGCTCGGCTTTGCCATACATACGATCAGCCACGACGGGGACGTGCGAACGGAATTTGTCCCGCTGGGAACTCAGCCGTAGGCTGGTTGGCTCGCGTCTTCGAACGTAACCTTTCAGCGCATGTACTAAAGCTACGCCGGTACTCAGGTATTCTCTTGCGAGCTGTTTGGACTCTGGATATTCTCGGTTGCAATAATCCAAACAGCGTTCATTGCGAGAGATGATCTGCCCATACTGCAACACCCAATTGCCACCACAGCAGCAGTTTTGTCCGCACTGTGGAACTTTTGATTCCGCCGCTTCGGGAGCGCAACGTTCGTTCGGCAGCCGCCACCCGGCGCTGCTGGTTGTCGCGTGCCTGGCCGTCATGATCAGTGTGTGCTCGTTCGGCGCAGTTTTGCTGTTCAAGCGAATCATTCGGGAAGTCCACCCGAAAGATACTGCCGTGGTGCACGGTGCAGTGGCCAGTCCCGCCGAACTCAACGCTCACGGCCGGCTTTATTTTCTTCCGCTTGGCCGGCAGGTGATTCCTGCTGAAACACTTGCCGGATATTACCAACAGAAGTTCAACATTCAGATAGAAGTGTTGCCGGTTGTAGAGCCGAATTCAGCCTCGTACTATCCGGACAGGAAGCAGTATGCCGCTGAGGACCTGATTGCGGATATGAAGCTTGACCACCCGGAACTGGCCAGAGACCCGAACGCGGTTGTGATAGGTCTTACGGATGAAGATATTTTTCAGCGCTGGCTGGGAGGGAGCAACTTTACTTACAGCTACCATGCGGGATATCAATTCGGAATCGTATCTACGCGCCGGATGGATCCTGCGTTTTGGGGTGATCCGCCCAGCGACTCAGTACGCCTCGCCAGCACGAAACAGATGCTGACCAAGTACGTGGCGTTCATGTACTTTCATGTGCCGGTCAGTGACGACCGCACCAGCGTGATGCGTCAGCCTCTCACTCCTGATGGCGGCAGCGATAATCTCTACGAATCAGACCTGCATTCAGAGGAGTCGGACAACGGACTGGAGGGAAATGGATGGCCCTGCATTTCCTACATTTACTCATATTCGACTCAGCAGATGACGCCTGTTTCGCCCGATCCCACGGATTGCAACCTGACCAAAGCACCGCAATCTTCAGACGAGGAAATCTTTGCGGTGGAACTTGGACTGGGCCGCTTCATGACACATGGTATGGACATGAAGCTCGACTCGACACCACCTATCGAGTATCGCAGGTCTTATCTGTCAGACTACGCGCGCCAACGCTCACTGGGATGGGGTACCGATGTATCTTTCAACACCTCTTTGATATCGGATGGCCCTTCAGCGTTGACCTACATTGAGATCGTCCGTGAAGATGCATCTCGTGACCGCGTGGAGCGTGTGAGCCCAGGGCGCGGCTTTTCTGCCAATGTTGCATTTGAGGGAGAGAACGCCTTCGATGGTGCATATAGAGCGCGAATGACCTGGGAGCGCGACCACTTCAAGATCCAGTATCCGGACGGTTCCTCAGCTACCTATTTGCCTTGCAATGACTACAGATGCTTTTGGACGGGAAGCCAGGATGCTGCCGGGAACAAGCTTACAATTCAACGTGACCCGGCGCTGGGATTGCTCCAGGTTCTTTCCCAAGACCGGCAGGGAATCAGCTTTCAACCAGATGATCAGCACCGCATTGCGGAAGCCTACGACACCGCCTCGAACACCGTAAAGTATGAATACGATGCAGATGGTTGTCTGGCGCGTGTTCATCGTCCCGATGGACGCGTCATTGTTTACGAATACGACGGGCGCCATCACATGACGCGCGTCTCAGTAATCAATGCCCCAGGAGAAGAGCCGCAAACGCTGGTGAAAAACGAATATGATCCCACAGGTCACATAACGAAAGAGACTCTCGCCGATGGAAGCCAGTATGAGATCAAGTATCAGGCCTTTGCGGGAAGGCACGCATCTCAACTCACGGTGCGCGAACCATCAGGGCGGCTCCTGCATTTCGCTCTCACGGACCAGGACTACCATGAGTGGACCACTCCAATAAGATTCCCACGTGTACCAAGCCAATAGATCGAAAGAGCGGAGTGTGTCTCCTCTGAGCACAACCCGTAAGCTGAAGAGCGTCTAGCTCGGAGGGCCAGCCAGGCTGGTCACTCCTGGGGTCTGTCCGCCGAGCCACTCCGGATGACGCGCAGTCGAGTCGAAGTGGGCTGACGTCTTGAACAGCTCATATTGTCCCTGCGCGGCGAGCTTTTCGGTTTTGCTCAGAAGCGCTGCGACTTCCTCCTTGCTCATGGGATGAAATGTTTTAGCGGCTTCGAATGCCTGGTCTAGAATCTGCTGGCTATCGATTCCAGTGATGACTACTGACGTGGGCAGGTTGAGCGCGTAGTGAAGGCATTCCAGCGGTTTCACCGCGTTGCTCTTGAGAATAATGTGGTCGCCCATGGACTTCATGCCCAGCACGCCAATTTTTTTCTCCACCAGCCGGGGCAGCACCAGCTTGCCGAAGCTGCGGAAATGAGCATCCATCACGTTCAGCGGCATCTGCACCGTATCAAACTCGGAGCTGTGCCGTTCCGCTACGTCGAGCATATAGAGGTGGATCTGCGGATCTTTGTGGCCGGTAAACCCGGTGTAGCGAACTTTGCCTGCCTGCTTTGCTTCAAGCACGGCTTCCTGCGCTCCGCCTTCGGCGAAGATACGGTCGGGATCCTCAAAGCGGATGACTTCATGATGCTGGATCAGATCGAGGTGATCTGTCTGCAGACGGCGCAGAGATTCATCAATCTGTTTGGCTGCTTCTTCCCTGGTGCGGCCGTCCAGTTTGGTCATGAGAAAGACTTTTTGACGGTAGCCGTCTTTAAGCGCCTTGCCCATGCGGATTTCACTCTGGCCCTGGTTGTAGTCCCAGGAGTTGTCCATGAAGGTGATGCCGCGATCAATGGCGGAGCGAATCAGGCGCAGGCTCTCATCCTCTGAAAGCCTTGGCTGGGCGATATGGAAACCGCCCATGCCGATAGCGGAGACGCGTTCGCCCGAACGCCCGAGTGTGCGATAAATCATTTCTCCGGAACGCTGCGTCGCGTTTGAACTCTGCGCGGTCGAGCCACTGCCACCGCCGATGGCCGCCGAAATACCTGTCATCATCATGCCTTTCATGAACTCTCTCCGATGCATGCAAAATCCTCGAACGTACGGGAAGGCGCGCAGGAGAAAATAAGCTGAAATCAGTTTTCATTCGTCGAAGGATCAGGCAGCCACAATATCTTCCGTCGCATAGCGTCTGCCTTCCGGCTGGGCCACAGGTACGCTTGCCGGCCAGGGTTCCTCAACCGCCATCAACGCAACGGCAGCCCCCAACAGGGCCATGTTCTTGCCGAAATTAATCATGTCATTCATGCGCTGGACGGGATCCTGCTGCTTCCAAAAGTCGTGCATCGTCGGTGAAACACTGGCAAGGAAGCCGATGATGGCAAGCGCTCCCAGCTTTGGCTTGATGCCCAGGAGAATGCTGCTGCCGCCCACGATCAGGGCTGCTCCGGTTGCAGGCACCGCGATGTCAGCCACCGGAACATTTTTCCCTTTGGCATACTTCGCCAGTGACTTGCGCTCCTTGAAATGATTGATACCGTTGTAAAGAAAGAAGCCGCCAAAGACAATCCTGCCCAGCAGAAATGGAATTTTCATGCACCCACCTCAGAAAAGAATTTCTCTGCAGATTGGATTCGCAAACAAAGAGACAGGTGGCCAATGCCTTCCCGAGCGAGAGCTTGTAACCATGCAGCTTCGATAGGACTGTGAAGCAGCAGCGCGCCACCGGCCGCAAGCGGGGCGAAAGAGCGCGGGCCACGCTGCGGGAAGCGTGGGCTCATCCGTCGTATCCCCGTTACGCGGCCAGATGGCGCGTACCCGTCAGCGTGTATTGCTGACTTCTTTTTCGCTCTGTTGCTCCGCGGCAAGGCAGTTTGCAAGCCGTTGCTGCAGGGCGGTGACAGAGTCGAATAGCGAACTCATGCCATAGCTCTTTGAAGTAATCACATTCCGGTCGAGGTCGCCGCAAAGATTCCTTACCAACTGGTCCAGCCTGCGGACACGTTCGGCAGAGAGAAATGCAAGCACATTGTCGGGTTCATTTCTGGTTCGTTGAGTGCTGATGAGCTCGCTCACACTCCAGGCGGTAAGCCTCACATTGTCGATCGAATGCCGAAATTCAATCAGCACAACCGGATCAGGTGATGTTTCCGATTGGAGCCGCCCGTCCAGCTGTTTCAGGGCGGTGGATAGACTTTTCAGTTCACGAGAGAGATTCTCGGGGATGGTCATGGCACTGGATCTCCATTTTTTCCTGCAGGTGCATCGATGCCACCTGCTGCTACGGTTTTGCGCAATGAGCCGAGGCCGAAGGCAGCGCCAGTCCCCGCAAAAACGAGGCGCGCGCTTCATGGCCCAGGAAAAAAAATGAGTCGCGCCGGTCGCTAACGAGGATCGATCCCGCCTTGAGGTCCGCGGACACAACGCAATTCAGGGAATACCTTTGCTGAAACGATGAAGTGCGTTCCGCACAGCGCCGTTTGCTTCGTGATGACGGAGGTAATCGTCACTACGCGAAAGGTGCGCCGGCCGCAAGCATCACATTTGCTGAGAGCGTCAGCGATTCTGTCCGATGCTGTCCAAAGTCCGGAGCAATCCGTGATCTTGTCCCCGGCCTCCAGCGTGAACGGAAGATGCTGTTCCGGTTCGCGCAGTGGAAGTGAAATTACAAACTTATCCGTCATACATGCTCCAAATACATCATTGAATGGAAGATATCCTAAATTATTAAGAAATGCTTAAAATTTCGTGTGCGCTTGAAGTAACTTTGGTAACCCAGGATGCCGGCAGGCACCCGAAGCGCCGGCATCCTGGAACCCTGGGCTTGTAACACCTGCAGTGGGCTGATGTATTACGCGGCTGCCACCGAGCCATTGGCTGATTTTGTCAATCGTACTTCCGTGGAAAGCGGTGCTGCTGTGATCCGGCATGCGCCGAATCGGCTCCGTTCTGCCATCTGAACGAATTCTTGCCGGGTATAAGCACGTTTCAGCAACATGTGTCGGAAGGTCCAGTTTGTGAGCCAGGCATCAACCGGACCGCGACCACTCTGCTTCACGTAGGCATCAATTTCATGCAACGGAGTGTCTTTGCAAAGGTCCACGATGAGAGCTTCGCCTCCACGATGCAGAACGCGGTGCATTTCGTCCAGGGCCTTGACCGGCTCAGAGAAATTCTTAAAGGCAGCGGAGCAGTAAACGAAATCGAACGATTCATCGGCAAACGGCATTGCCGACGCGTTTCCGAAACGGAAATCGATGCTCAAGCCTGCGTTGCGCGCGTGCTTCGTAGCGATCTCAACAAATGTACGGCTGATGTCCAGGCCGGTGATTTTGAAATCGCCGAGTCTGGCCAGCTCAACGGCGAAAAAGCCCGGCCCGGGAGCCACCTCAAGAACCATGCAACCGCCAGGCAGTCGTGCTGCCACACAGCTGGCTTCGCTGCGGAAGTGTTCCATGTCATTGTGCCGAGTACGCGCATACCAGCGAGCAATCCATCCGTCCATCCCTTTTCCTTTCCATGCTTTCGGTGCTGTCGAATTCATATTGCTCCTTTTCAAGGTTGGAATTATTATCACAATATTGAAGTATCTCAATAATGCAGATATTTAGCTTAATAATGCAGGTATTTTATGTCAAGCACAAAACGCAGAAAATCGACCCGGCAAGAGCTGTTGGACAAACTCTGGGATCTTGGCCGGACCATGAGCACGCAGACCGTATTTCTTCACCAGGCCGTTGCCCAGAGCGTGGGGCTGAATGCCACAGACACCAAGTGCATTGACCTTATCCTGCGCGGCCCTGAAGGCTCCGTGACGGCGGGCAGACTTTCCGAGATGACGGGTCTCACTACCGGTGCAATCACGCATATCCTTGACCGGCTGGAGAAACGGAAATTCATCGAGCGCGTGCGCGATACCCGAGACCGCCGTCAGGTTTTCGTTCGTATGCGCCCGGAAAGCCTCAAACCGTTGATTCCGAAATACGAAGCCATTGGCAAGGCCTATATGGCTCTCGCCGAGCAATACAGCGACAGAGAATTGCAAGTGGTCTGTGACTATATTGAAAAGACCACACAGGTGTCAGAGCGCGAGCTGGCCAGGCTGATCGCGGAGAATCGTTCCGACGCGGCGCTCAGCAAATCCTGATGGTTATCGCGGTGCGACGAGGACGGAATGTTTCTTCTCAAATGCCAATTTGTTCGCACATCCGGCGGTGAACTGCCGAAAGTCGAGCCACGAGTGCGAGCGCAATTGATCCTGAAGGAGCTTGGCATCGCGATGCGTTAGCGTCACATCAGCGGGAGCCGATCAAGGCTGCCCACAACCGACATACTTGTTCCGGCTCCCGAGTTCACTTCTGCTTGTGCTTTATCCTTTACTTATTTCGCCGTAACCGATACGGCGCTTGTGGTAGTACCGCTGATATCCACAGCAACCACTGCAACGCGATGGCGCCCCGCCGCGACAGTGACACTGCTGCGCAACTGATCACCAAGAGCTTCGGTCCGTTTCTTGCCATCGATCCAGAGCTCCAGGCGTGTGGTTCCCGCTGGGGAGTTGCCGGCAGCGGCCACTGTAAAAGTGCGCGCCACTGTCTGGTTGGCAAAAGGAGAGCAGAAATGCACTCCACGAGTTGCCGCTGATGGCGGAGTGCAGTTCACCGTGGCGTTGTTGTTTTTTAAGATGAAGAGCCCTTCGGTGCCGCTGGAAACGATCAGGTCATGGCGGCCGTCGCGATTGAGGTCGCGGACCGCAGTCGAACCGGCATCCGTTATGCGTGACACCTGCACTGGCGCAGCGAACGTTCCATCACCATGCCCCAACGCGTACTGAATGACCCCGGTGTTATCGCTCGTGGTGACCAGATCAGCGATGCCGTCGCCATTAACGTCTGTAATGACGAGTGCTGCCTGGGCCACGCCAAAGCTGTCTGTGCTGCCCATCAGCAAACGGCTGCGAAGACCGAAGTGTCCGGTCCCATCGTTCTGATAAATGGCGACATGCGTTGTCGGCTGGCTGCAACCGAGGCAGTCATCGGTCGTGCGAATCGCCAGGTCCAACTTTGAATCATGGTTGAAGCTGCCTGTTTGGATGCTGTCAGGGAAAGTCACGGCTTTGAAGACCGGTGTTGAAAAACCGCCTTTGCCATCGCCGAATGCCACTTCAAAGCCATCCACGTCGAGAAAGGCAAGGTCCTGGTTGCCATCTGCATTGGCATCAATCACCGCGAGCGATACCGCATTTGCATTGTTGGATCCCGCGCTTACCGGCGTGATGGAAGCGGACAGATTGAAGTGCCCGGTGTGATCGTTCAAATAGACATTTACCACGCAAAATGGGTTCTCGACCGTTTCGCACTCATGTGTGGCTACATCCACAAAGCCATCATTATTGAAGTCACCAACCACAAAAGCGCCGGCCTCAAAACTCAAAAGCAGGTTGGAGCCGCGCGTGAAGGTGCCGTCGCCGTTCCCGAGCAGGAACTGCAATTCGTTTCCCAGGGAATTGGCGACCAGATCCAGTATGCCGTCATGGTTCACATCGGCCATGGCGATCTGAGTAATGTCTCCGTCTGCCGCCACAGTGGAGAAGGAACTGTACGTGCCATTGGCATGGCCAAGCAGAATATTTATGGCATCTCCGCCTTGCGCAACAGCCAGGTCAGGAATACCGTCCCGGTTGAAATCGCCGGATACCGCAAAACCGGCGCCTCCTGCGGAAACCTGTGACGGGGTAAAGGTGATTTGTGCGAAGCAGAATGAACTACAAACGAATAGCATTGCAGACACGAAGGAGCGAATGCGCATGGATACCCTTTCTTGGTTGGATAATGTTCAGGAGGGGAACTTGCGATTAGGTGCTCACCCCAGCAGCAGAGTTGCCCAGAGCTTCTGGAATGCTGATTCGGGCGCATGCGAAGAATATTTATGTTCCGTAGGGGACATCTCCTTCCAGACGACGTTGATGCCTTAGAGGTTTAGATAATGACCCAATACTCAGGAATCAGTAGAAAACCTATCTTTATTACCGGCGCGACCAGCGGGGCTTGATTCGCAGCAAATAGGCCACGGGACAAAGATCAGTCATGAGCAACGCAAATGTCAGCCAGGCGCACTTGCATTCGACCTGCTCGTGCCCTCTACTTCAAACCGGCGCTGGAAGTAATTCGGCTCTACTGTTTTGTTGAAGGTTCATCGCGTTCGGTGAGGAGGATCTGCTTGATGCTGTTGCGATTCAGGTGTTGAAGGTTTCCGCCTATGCGGATCACAGCTTCAGTCGCGGTAAGGCTTTCAAGGTCGCCGACCAGTACGCTGCCATCCCGGAGTACAAGTGTATCGTGGGCGGAAGCGCCCATCTCATAGCTCACGCTGCCGCCGCTGGTATCATTCGGTCCAATCTCAAGAGGAAAGGTGCCGGGAGTAAAGCCGGGCTTTTCAAATTCCAGACTGTGCTTGCCGCGGGCGAGTTGAACCACACGCGGCGTTGTGCCTAAGTCTTTGCCGTCTATCTTCAGGCTTGCGCCCTGGGGGACGCTGTTGATCGTCAGAGATATCGGCGGCTCCGGGGCGGCGTACGCCTGCAATTCGGGCGGTACCCTGCGAGGAGAAACAGACAAACTCACGGGAGCGCCAGAGGCTTCAATTCCCATCTGGAACTTTACGACTTCTTTCGGGCCGACGTTTGACAGCATGATCAGCCCCTCGCCGATTCTTGCCTTGTTCTTGTCAAATAGATAAACGGAGAACTCGGCCGACGGTATAGTTTTGCTCCAGAGGTTTTCCACTACTGTGTTGGTGGTGTAATAACGGAGATTTTTGTTGGAACTGGCCTCCTGGAACTTCTCAAAGGTGATTCGCAGGACCGGGTTTGCGGAGTCAGGCCATATCACAACCTGCTCAGGCTGCTTGGCGGACATGGCAGCGGTTACAAACAGGACCGAAATCAGTACGGACGAAAAAAATCGAGGCATTTGGCTTCCTAGGAGTGATCTCTAAACGGCACCCGGTGTGTAGCAATCCGGCAACACTGAAAGGGATTTATAACACGAAGCCATCTTCAGGAAACACGAATGATCCGTGGCAACGGGGCATCCATGGCGGCGAACAGGGCCACATCTTTGCCGGCGTGGAAGTGCTTCCAGGTCTCAGTAACGCGAGAGTCCGACAGAGGCACGCTTAAGCAGTGAAGCAATTGAACGTGCTCGGGATGCGCACTAGACTCGAAGCATGGAGGTTTATCATGCGTTGCTTGCTCAAAGTAACAATTCCGGTTGAGACAGGAAATGCCGCGATAGCCGACGGGAGTCTGCCCCGGACCATTGAATCCATCGTGAATGAGTTCAAGCCTGAGGCGGCATATTTCGCCGAAGACAACGGCAAACGGACCGGTTTCATCTTCCTGGATCTGAAAGATACGTCGCAGATCCCCGCTCTGGCCGAGCCCTGGTTTCTGGCCTTCAACGCCCAGGTTGAGTTTCATCCGGCCATGAACCTTGAAGACCTCAGAAAGTCAGCTCCAGGCATGGAACGGGCGGTCAAGAACTACCACAGGAGAGAGCGCCTGGCCGCTGCCTGAGCATTTCATGCAAGTTATGGGGCGGCTGAACGCCGCCCTTTTTTGCGCCACAGCTTCGGTTGCAAATGCTGAGATGACAGTCGCTTTTCATTGAGTTGAAATCAGTTTGCAGGGATCCCTCACCCACACGGCGGATTCGGGATTCCACAAATAGAGACTCGCTGATGCGCTGGTCACAAGGCGCCGGAAGGATCCGCTCACTCAGAAGTAAAGTAATCCACGGCCACCGGGCTCTCAAACAACGAGTAGTCGCGCGTAACCACAGTGATGCCGGTTTCGGTGACAATGTAATTTTTGGCGTCGTCCTCCGGGTCAAAGCCGATAATGGTGCCTTCCGGGATATGGACGTCGCGGTCAATGATGGCGTTGCGGATACGGCAGTGGCGGCCGATGTTTACGTGGGAAAAGATGATGCTGGAGTCAACTTCAGTATAAGAATTCACGCGGACATCCGGCGAGAGCACGCTGTTGCGTACCACCCCTCCGGAGAGAATGCAGCCGGGACAAACGATGGAGTCAATGGCCATGCCGGTGCGGCCGGGTTCACCAAATACGAACTTAGCCGGCGGGTACTGGCGCTGGTGGGTGCGGATTGGCCAGTGCTTGTCATACAGGTTGAACACGGGCGAGACGGAGACCAGATCCATATTGGCTTCGTAATAGGCCTCAAGCGTGCCCACGTCGCGCCAGTAAAGAGCTTCTTTGTTGTTTTCGTCAATGAAGTTGAATGAATAGAGTTTGTACTGGTCCAGGATCTTGGGCAGGATGTCCTTGCCGAAATCGTGCGATGAATTGGGATCTTCAGCATCCTTGAGCAACACGGGCAGCAACACGTCAGTATTAAAGAGGTAAACGCCCATGGAGCCGGAGACCATGTCAGAGTTATAGGGCGAGCGCAGCCTGGTGACCCTGGGCTTTTCTTCAAAACCGACGATCCGGCCGTGGCGGTCCACGTCCATGACGCCGAAGCGGAAAGTCTCACTGGGATCAATGAGGATGGTGGCCAGAGTGACGTCCGCCCCAACGGCGTTGTGCAGGTCCAGCATGAGCTGGTAGTTCATCTTATATATGTGGTCGCCGGAGAGGATCAGCACGTGTTTTGGCTGCTCAGAGCCGATGGAATAAATGTTCTGGTAGACAGCGTCAGCGGTTCCGAGATACCAGTTGTCACTTACCCGCTTCATGGGCGGCAGGATCTCAACAAAGTCGCCCAGTTCCCGGGCTACGACGGAACTCCAGCCTTCGCGGATGTGACGATTCAGAGACAACGCCTTGTACTGGGTGAGAATATAAACGCGGCGCAGATCTGAATTAAGACAGTTAGAGAGAGTTACGTCAATGATGCGGTAGTTACCGCCAAAGGTTACCGCCGGCTTGGCACGGTCACGGGTGAGAGGATGCAGGCGCTCACCGGCGCCGCCGGCCAGCAGAACTCCAAGAGTATCTTTCATAACATTTCAATAAAGGCGAACCAGAGTTAACAGAAAGTAGATGACGATTCGCGTGAAAACGAATCCCTGCTCAACGCTAAAATGCTACCAGAAAAAGAAATACCCGGCGTTCTGACGCCGGGCGAGTAGAGATCTTAAGCAGCGTCATCGACGCTGATGCGAAGCGACTTCAGAAAGCGCACATCGTGGGCGTTGATAGAGAATTCCGGATCAGGATTCTTTCGGCGTGAGCCCACCAGTTGCGGCGATGTCTTGGCCGGCTGGTCTTCCCGCTGGTTAAAGCCGATGGTAGCCTCAAGCACCAGGAAGATGTCATAGCCTTCTTCTTTGATCCTGGCGATCACCTGGGCGATATCGTCAGACTCGGAAAGTGAGGTGTTGATGGCGTCTCCGAGTTCTTTCATTAACTTCTTAAGCCTGGAATTCACGGATTTCCTCTGCAGTAAAATAAGATGCGTTCCGGGGCGGGGCCGTTTGATTGTTACCCGGAATTGATTTTCCGCCTGAATGGCTGGTTTTAGCTTGCCAGAGTAAAAATCGGGCTACAATAGCCAAAATGCCTGAAATTTCCACGAAAAGTCCTGTCCAGAGAGCCGTAACTTCAGCTGCCAAGATCACTGTAGCTGCCCAAAAAGCTGGTTCAGGGGTCAAAAAAGACCGTCTTCTGGGCGCCATCTTTGTGGGCGGCAAGACATTCCTGACTGCTATCGGGAAAGCCATGTATGCCCTCTGGTTGCAGGCGTCCGGTCTGATTTATCTGATGTTTACGGTGATCGCCGGATCAGCTCTGATCAGACAATTTCGGGCCAATCACAACCACTTTGCCAACACCCGGCCCTTCTGGCAGATCGGCATCTTCTTTCTTGTGTGTCTCTGGTTTACGGTGGTGTCTTTTTCCCGAGCCAGGAAGACCATGAAGGGAAAATCCAGGTAGCTGGCGTACAAAGCCCGACTGAGAGCAATGGCTGAAGATGTAAAACTCGAAGCTGAAGCAGGCGAACTCAAGAGCATTGAAGCGCATCCGCTGTACACCCCGGCCAACCTGCAGGATTGGGATTACGACCGTGACGTGGCTTATCCGGGTGAGTTTCCCTTTACGCGCGGCGTGCAGCCGACCATGTACCGCGGCCGCCTATGGACCATGCGCCAATACGCCGGCATGGGCGATGCCGAGGAATCGAACAAACGTTACAAGTACCTGCTGAAGCATGGCACCACGGGACTTTCCGTGGCGTTTGATCTGCCGACTCAAATTGGGCTGGACTCTGACCACGCGATGGCACTGGGCGAAGTGGGAAAAGTTGGAGTCGCCATTGATTCAATTGAGGACATGCAGCGGCTGTTTGATGGCATTGAGCTGGAAAAGATTTCCACTTCAATGACCATCAACGCGACAGCATCCATCTTGCTGGCGCTGTATGTAGCGGTGGCAAAACGGTCGGGAGCGGACACGCGCAAGCTGAGCGGCACGGTGCAGAATGACGTGCTGAAGGAATACATTGCGCGCGGAACATATATTTATCCGCCGCGGCAGGCGATGCGCATCATTACTGACATGTTCGCCTATGCCAATGAGCACTTGCCGGATTGGAACACAATCTCCATCTCTGGCTATCACATGCGCGAAGCGGGCTCCACAGCCGTGCAGGAAGTGGCATTCACGCTGGCCAATGCCGTGGCTTATGTGCAGGCAGCCATCCACGCCGGGCTGGCGGTGGATAAGTTTGCGCCGCGTCTTTCATTCTTCTTCAATTCGCATAATAATTTTCTGGAAGAAGTGGCCAAGTTTCGCGCTGCAAGGAGAATGTGGGCGCGGCTGATGAAAGACCGCTTCGGCGCGAAGAATCCGCGATCGATGATGTTGCGCTTCCATACGCAGACGGCAGGATCCACGCTTACGGCGCAGCAGCCGGAGAACAATATTGTGCGCACGGCCATTCAGGCAATGGCGGCGGTGCTGGGTGGAACACAATCATTGCATACGAACTCATTTGACGAGGCGCTGGGATTGCCGACAGAACATGCGGCGCGGATCGCGCTGCGGACGCAGCAGATTATTGGGTACGAAACGGGTGCGCCGAACACGATCGATCCGCTGGCTGGGTCATATTACATCGAGTCATTGACGAATGAAATTGAGCGGCGCGCGGAGGCTTACCTCGAAAAGATTGACGCTCTGGGCGGCACGCTGAAAGCGATTGAACAGGGCTACATCCAGCAGGAAATTCAGAATGCTGCTTATGACTTCCAGCAGTCAGTGGACCGGCTGGAGCAGGTGGTGGTGGGAGTGAACCGCTTCCAGACGGAAAATGAGAGGGCGGTCCCGATCCAGAGGATTGACGACGAGTTGGAACGCCGGCAGGTGGAGCGGCTGCGTGCGTTGCGGGAAAAGCGCGATAAGCGGGTTTGGGAAGCCGGAATTCGCGGCGTGGAAGATGCGGCGCGCAATGGCAGCAATGTG
>DATEJX010000281.1:0-11267 GCA_035277785.1 Candidatus Angelobacter sp.
ACGCGCCAGTCCAGGTTCATTTCTTCACGCAGATAAATGATGGTGTTGGCCTGATTTTCAATGATCACCTGCGCAACTTCTTCCACAATGCGGGCGAGCTTCACCGGAATGGGAAGCTTGCTGTTCAGAATGCGCGACTGCGTTTCCAGGCACTGGCTGATGCACTGCTGGGCAATTTCATGCAGAAGCTCATTCTTGGTTTTGTAATAGGAGTAGATGAAAGGTTTGGTGACCTGGAGAAGTTCGGCAATGTCATCCAGAGTGGTGCGCTCGTAGCCCTTTTCGTAAAAAAGGCGGCGAGCGGCATCTACGATTCGCTTCCGCTTCAGGGCGATGACTTCGCTTCGCAGTTCAGAATGGCGCGGCGCCAAGCGGGTGGACCTCGCATGCACTCAGGATTTGCGGCCTGGCACGATCAGGCAGCAGCATCTTGCCGGTAGAAGTATACTCGGGCTTATGGCAGCAGAGCAGCCGGATCGCAGAGCAAGACGATTAATCCTTACTAATAGTAAGAAAAATATTCCCACAGTTGGAAAAGTTGCCTTAGCAGAGAATAATGCTGACTTTTAGGGCTGTGTTTGCTATATAATTTCCGCCCGAAAAGGCGGACCCAATGGCGCCGAGGCATCTTCTCAGATGTTTCGCCCCCGTCCGATGCGTGCTGCAAAATGCGAGCTATAGCAGGTAATGTGCCGGCAGAGGTGGGTGAGGTCAGGGCAGGGTCTCACATTGAGGGAGTGCTTGCGGGAATACGCTGTACGTCAACTCTTTTGACAAATAGCCCCAAGAGAGACATAATTCCACGCCGAAACGATTACAAACATTGTCAATATTCGGTTTCACGCACTGTTAGGTGGAAAGAAGTGCTGCAAGTCAGGTGCAAGTGGTCGGCTGTAGACGGGTACTGAATGAGGACTCATTCAGGTAGTATCGCGATTTTTTGATCGCGGTCGGCAACGCTGTTGTTCAACGGACCGATGTCCTACGCTTCGGATAGGAGGATCGATGAGGTCGTTCAATCTCGCCAAAGTTTTCTTCGTCTGTATTCTGCTCACAGGGTTGATGCGCGCGCAAGGCGTTGGCACGTCCGGTGACATCAGCGGGACGGTTACGGACCCGTCCGGCGCCATTGTAGCCGGCGCGAACGTGACTGTTACGGATGTGGGGAAGGGTACAAAGCACACTGTTGTAACCGGTCCGAGCGGCGATTTCCACGTTTTCGGACTCATGCCCTCGACCTACAGCGTGAGCGTAAATAAGACAGGCTTCCAGCCTGAGATCGCGAAAGCGGTGACGGTCACCATTGGGCAGACATCGGTCATGAACTTTCAGTTGAAGGTGTCGCAGGTCTCCGAGTCGGTGGAGGTCACGGCGGAAGTGCCGGTGGTGGAAACGCAAAGGGGCGGTCAATCAAATGTGATCAATCAGCAGGCAATCACGGATTTGCCCATCAATCGGCGTGATTACCTGACCTTTACTTTGCTCGCTCCTGCTGTGTCGGATTCCACGCGGCTTGCATCCGACCAGGATTTCCGCGTGAAGCAGACACCCCAGAGCGGACTCTCCTTCTACGGCAGCAACGGACGCGGTAATAGCGTGACCGTTGATGGGGGAGAAGCGAATGATGATGCTGGAGGGGTCCGTTTGAACCTGGGCCAGGAGGCCGTGCAGGAATTTCAAATCAACCGCAGCAATTACGGCGCTGATTTGGGCGGCGCCAGTGGGGCGACAATCAACATTGTCAGTAAGTCCGGAACGAATAACGTACACGGCTCACTGTTTGCGTTGTTCCGCAATGATGCGATGGATGCCGCCAATCCGTTTGCCATCAGCCAGGCATTGCAGCCCGGTCAGGCATTTAATCCTTTGGCGCCAAACGTCAGCGGAACTCACATTAAGGACTCACTCAGCAGACAGCAGTTTGGTGGCAGCATCGGCTTTCCGATTAAGAAGGACAAAACCTTCTTCTTCGGCTCTTTTGAAGGCCTGATGTCTGACGCCCAGAACGCGGTTCCGCTGCTGCAAAGCACCTCAATCTTTCATCCGGATAGCAGCGTTTTCAACAACCAGCAGGCCATTATTGACGCACTCGCGGCAGACGGTGGCAACTCAGTCCCCTGTCTTACGAATCAGCCTGCTGTTCCAGCCGCGATATGTGCACAAATCCTTACCAGCGCGCTGACTGTAAGCCCCGTCACCGGTTTAACAGCTGGCCAGACGGCGCTCAATAATTTCATCATCAACCAATTTGAGAACAATGGCGGTCTGTTCCCCTACAATACCAGGGAATATCTCGCTTCAGCACGTTTGGACCACCAGTTCAGCGATAAGAATCAGATTTTTGTGCGCTACAGCTTCGGCCATGATCGTGAAGAGAACCCGGATGTTCAATCGCTGACCGGTTTCTCCCGCGGCAGTTCCATCAATCCGGCTATTGACAATACGTTGCTGGCTGCCTGGTTCCATCAGTTCAGTGCGGAAACCCAGAATGAAGCGCGTGCGCAATGGAACTACAGCAACTTTAACGTGATCCCGAATTTTCCCGGCCAGGTTGGGCTGGATGTGCCCGGTTTCGGCAACTTCGGATCCAATATCTTCATCCCCAGCAGAACCATCATGCGCCGTTACGAAGTCGCGGATAATCTTAGTCTGATTCGCGGCAAGCACACGCTGAAAATGGGCGGCACATTCCTCTATCGTGGAAACCACACCGAGTCAGATACGTTCTTCCCTGGCCGCTTTGTGTTCGGCAACTTGCCTGGTGGGGTCATCAGTCCGTGCCTGCAGGTGCCCGCGGCTTGTGGCAACCCTGGTAATCCGGCTGACCCGCTTTTTACTGCGACGCCGGCTACAATCAACGCCATCCAGTCGCTCTCTCTCGGTGCGCCGCAGTTCTACCAGCAGGGCTTTGGCGATCCCGTATACAACTATCCGCGCCCATATGGGTCGTTCTACTTTGCTGATTCATGGGCGATGAGTTCCAACTTCACGTTGAATGCCGGAGTGCGCTATGAAGTTGATGCTCAGTACGGCGCGCTGCCGACCGATAAGAACAACATAGCGCCACGCGTTTCGATTGCCTGGGACCCCATGGGTGATCACAAGACCGTGATTCGAGCCGGTTATGGCATCTTCTACTCGCCAATTTACGGACAGATTGCTGATGTGGTGCAGACCCTGGGTGTGGTGAACGGTGTTCGACAGATTGCTCAGGTATTCGTTCCCCTCGCCCCGCCCGCTGGAGTAAGTCCCGTTTGTCCTGGTAATGCTCTCACGTCGGCCTGCATTTTCGGTGGCTTGTTCCCCACTGCAATCGCCAATTGCCCCCAGGCAACTGCCCCTAACGTGTCGTGTATTACACCTGCAGACCTGGCCCCATTTGGAATCAACATTACTCACACGGGAACGGTTCCTCCTTTGAGTGTTGTGTTCAGTGCACAGCCCGGCTATCGCAGTCCCTATTCCCAGCAGGCGGAGTTTGGAATTGAGCGCGAGATCGGAAGGAGGATGTCGATTTCGCTCAGCGGAATTTATGTCCACACCATCGGCCTTCCCGTCGCCGTTGACATAAATGCTCTTCCTGCTCCATTTACCAGCGTGCCGCTCGCCAATGGTGCCACCGCCACGTTCCGTAACTGGAGAGATCCTGCATGCGCTGGCGCCGGCATCGTGAACTGCTTCGCACAGCCACAGCTTCTCCAGACCCCCCAATACTCGTCGCTGGGCTCTGCTCTTTATGAAGGCGCCATCCTTGAAGTGAAGAAACAGTTCAGTGATCACCTGTCTCTTTTCGGCAGTTACACGTTAAGCAAGGCTTTTGATACGAACACTGACTTCAACAGTGATTTTGGTCCTGTAGACAACACGAATCTCTCGGCCGAGCGTTCACTGTCTGATTTTGACCAGCGGCACAAGGTGGTCGCCAGCGCCGTGGTCGATACCGGCAACCGTGGAAATTCGGGATTCGGACGTTTGAGTTCAGGTTTCCAGATTGCCCCCATCTTCCGTTACAACAGCGGCCATCCTTTTAACCTGCTGGCCGGAGCTGATGTAAACGGTGATCGCCACTCCACCAACGATCGCCCCATCGGATCGGCACGCAACACCGGCCTCGGGCCGGATTTTATGTCCTTCGATATGCGCATTGCCCGTCGCTTCAAGATTACCGAGAGGGCGGACATGCAGTTTGTGGCGGAAGGCTTCAACCTTTTCAACCGCCTCAATTTCGCCAGCGTGAACAATGTGGTTGGTCCGAATTTTGGCCTGCCGGCTGCTCTGGGCGGACAAGCGTTTCTCGGCGCCGGAACATTTAACGTGCACGGATCAGTTCAGCCGATCACCAATGCTCCACTCGCGTTTACCTCTGCATTCCCGGCACGTCAACTGCAACTTGGGTTGCGCTTCGGGTTCTAACTCCTCAACTCTGAGAACGGCGGGCCATCTTGTCCGCCGTTCTGTTGTTTTTTAGGACTGGTTTGCCTTAGAGATTCCCGCGCGTTTGTGAAACTATCCTTGTGACGATGTCCATTTCATCCCATCCGACGACAACAGTACCAGGAGTCGGCGCTCAAGCCGTCGTTGAAGGTCTTCTGCGCACCGGAATTGATTGCGGGTTTGGCATCCCCAGCATCCATAACATCGCCATCTATGAAGGACTTCGTCAGGCCAGGCAGTTTCACCACTGGGTGGTGCGGCATGAGCAGGCGGCTGGTTTCGCTGCCGATGGCTTTTACCGGCAGAGCGGGCGCGTAGCGGCCGTGTTCGCTTCCACAGGTCCGGGTAATCTGTTCACGCTTGTGCCGCTACTTGAGAGCCTGCAGACCAACACTCCCGTTTTGTTGGTGGGCACAAATATCGCTTCAGCTTTGCAATTGAAGCAGGGTGGCGGATTGCATGAAACTCCTCAGCAGATTGATATCATTCGGCCTCTCACGCGGTACGCCTGCCGTGTGAGCAGCGCGGACGAGATTCCGCAGGCATTTGCCGATGCCGCCAGCATGCTGCGCGGCCCCACGCCCGGTCCCGCATTCATTGAGATTGCGCACGATCTGCTGGCAGCGCCGCTTTCTGCTGGCTCTCCTCCCACTGAGCGCCAAAAGATCGTCACCGCTGCTGCTTCTCCACAGGAGATCACTCGCGCAGTCGCCATGCTGATCGAATCCCGTCGCCCCGTACTTCTGGTTGGCTCAGGTATTCACGGCGCAGTGGCTGAAGTCCGCCAGCTTGCGGAAAAACTTGGCGCACCGGTTTTAACCACCACTACGGGGAAGGGAAACGTTCCTGCGAAGCATCCGCTGGCTTTCGGCTGCATGTCACGGCTGGGCGCCGTACAGGAGTTGCTGGAGCAAGCTGATCTGCTCATTTCCGTGGGAGTTCGGCTCACCGAATTCGATACTGGCCGCTTCGGTCTGAGGCTGCCCCAACTTCATCTGCAGATCGTGGACTCCTCTGAATATCCCGGTACCAGATTTCCGGCTTCGCTGGTCTTGGCAGGTGATGTCGCGGCCATCGCGACTGCGCTTGCGGTCCAGGAAAGCGACCCGCGCCCTTGCTGGTTCGATATTCCTGCTGTCGCTGCCCGCGAACAGGAGAAATTGCGGTCGATCAACTCTGATGCGTACCGCGCTCTGGAACTGCTGCGCAATGCGCTCGCTCCAGGTGATGTCATTGCCAACGATCAGTCAATTCTCAACTACTGGGCTTCTGCGTTCTTTCCGGCGCTTGAGCCGAGGACTTTTCTTTATCCCGCGGGATCCGGGACTTTGGGTTACGGGCTTCCTGCGGCGATTGGAGCCGCTGTTGCTATTCGCCAGTCCGGCTCGAAACAGAAAGCCATCTGCATCGCCGGCGATGGCGGCTTCCAGTACACCTTGCACGAACTTGCAACGCTTAAGCAGTATGATCTTCCGGTAAAGATTCTCTTGGTCAACGATGATGCTTACGGCGTGATTGGGTTCCTGCAGCGTTCAGTCTTCGGCCAGAGCTATGAAAGTGATCTCAAGAATCCTGATTTTTGTGCCATTGCTGAAGCTTACGGAATCAGCGCTACTCGCGTCACCGGTCTTGCCGACCTTGGCCACAAATTGAGCTCATGGCTGGATGAGCCGGGTCCAGCACTGCTCGAGTGGCAAACGCGGTTGCAGGCTCCGTGGGAAGTTGGCGCCATTCCGCGGCCGACCGGAATTTCTATGAAGGAGCAAAAATAGCTGAGAAGATGTCGACCCAACCATCCAAAAATGTAAAAGAGCTTTTTGATCTCAGCGGGCGTGTCGCTGTCATTACTGGCGGATCCATTGGCCTGGGGCGGCAGATGGCTGAAGGTCTGGCGGAAATGGGCGCGAATCTGGCGCTCTCCGCGCGAAAAAAAGAGCGCTGTGAAGAGACTGCCCACCACGTAGAAAAACTTGGCGTGCGCGCTCGGGCGTATGCCTGTGATGTGAAGGACCCCGCCAGCGTCCAGCAGATGATTAACGGAGTCATGGCGCAGTTTGGCCGCATAGACATCCTCATCAACAACGCTGGCATTTCCTGGGGCGCTCCAGTGGAAGATATGAAACTTCCGGATTGGCAAAAAGTTCTGGACACAAACCTGACCGGAACTTTTCTTTGCTCGCAGGCTGCAGGGAAGATCATGATCGCTCAGAAACGGGGCAAGATCATCAATGTGGCTTCAGTCGCGGGTTTGCGCGGAGCACCTCCGGAGCATGTAATGGCCACGGGATACCATGCCAGTAAGGGCGGCGTAATATCGTTTACTAAGGATCTGGCCTGGAAGTGGGCTCAGCACAACATCCAGGTAAACGCGCTGGCTCCGGGATGGTTCCCCACCCATATGTCTACCTGGGTGATCGAGCACAAGAAAGAAGATCTGCTGCCCCACATTCCTTTGCGGCGTTTTGGCAGCGACCATGACCTCAAGGGCGCTGCCGTGTTCCTTGCATCCGCCGCATCTGATTACGTGACTGGTCACGTGCTCGTTGTCGATGGAGGCCAGACGGCCTGAGGTTCTTGAGTCCATGAATATCCCGCTTACTCCAATCCGGTTCCTGCGTTATGCGGCTCAGCAATTTCCTGCCAAAACAGCCGTAATCTGCGGCAATGAGCGCCTGACTTACTCGCAATTTGCTTCGCGCGTATCGAGGCTGGCGGGTGCGCTGCGGGAGATGGGCGTGCAGCCCGGAGACCGCGTCGCCTACCTGAGCGGCAATTGCCACCGTCTGCTTGAAGCTTATTACGGAGTGCTTGAGGCTGGCGCCGTTCTGCTGCCGCTTAACATCCGGCTTACACCAAATGAGCTGGCTTATATCCTCAACGATTCCGGAGCAAAGGTGCTTCTTTTTCAGGAGCAGTTTTCCCCAATGGTGGAAGGGTTTCATCGGGAACTGCAGAGCGTAAAAAAGTTTGTGGGTCTGGACCATGCGGCGGCTCAGAGCTGGGCGGTGCAACAGAGTTATGAAGATTTGATCTCTGCGGCGGCTCCTTATCATAGAGATATCATGCAGGTGGACGAGAACGCCCTGGCGGAGCTGTTCTACACCAGCGGCACCAGCGCCAATCCAAAGGGCGTGATGCTCACCCACCGCAACATTTATCTGCATGCGTTGAACGTGATTGTCGTGTTCAATACCGGATCAGACACGGTGGAGTTGCACACCATTCCGCTGTTCCATGCCAATGGCTGGGGCGTGGCGCATTCGCTCACGCTCGTGGGGGCCACTCACGTGATGATCGCCAAATTTGATCCACCCGAAGTTTTTCGGCTCATACAGCAGGAAAGAGTTCACGCCTGCAGCCTGGTGCCCACTATGGCGACGGCCCTGGTGAACTGCCCTGAGCGGCCCAAATACGACCTGAGCAGTCTCAAGCGGATCACGCTCGGCGGCGCCGCCGCTTCGCCCACGCTGGTGCGCCAGGTGGAAGATCGAATCGGATGCATCTGCTTTTCCGGCTATGGTCTCACTGAAACGTGCCCTGTGCTTACCACGGCGCAGGTCAAGGCCGGAGTGGAATGGGAGGGTGAAGAACGGTTTGAAGGGCAGGCCCGAACAGGTTATCCCCTGCCGGGAGTGGAAATTCGAATTGTCGATGCCGATGATCACGACGTGCCTCATGATGGTGTAAGCATTGGCGAAATTGTCGCCCGCAGTGACGGTGTAATGGCAGGCTACTGGAAACAGCCCGAGGCCACTGCGTCCGTGATGCGCAATGGCTGGTTCCACACTGGCGATATGGCCACCATGGATGAGAACGGATACGTTCTCATCGTTGACCGCAAGAAAGACATCATCGTGAGCGGTGGAGAAAACATTTCATCGCTCGAAGTTGAGAAGGCCATGCTCGCGCATCCCGCTGTTTATGAAGTCGCCGTCATCCCTGTTCCGGACGAACGCTGGGGTGAGGTGCCGAAGGCAATTGTCTCTCTGAAGCCGGGCATGCAGCTGAGCGAAAACGAGCTGATGGAATTTACGCGCGGCCGGCTTTCACACTACAAATGCCCGCGCTCCATCGAGTTTATGGATGTACTGCCGAAAACCGGCACAGGCAAGATCCTGAAAAAAGAATTGCGCAAGAAATACTGGTCCGGAACGAAGAGCATCCGTCCGGAAATGGCGACCAAGAAATAATATTTTTACCGCGAAGGACGCCAAGGTCGCAGGGGAACAACTGATTATGCCTGTGCACCCGTTGCGTCCTTAGCGGCCTTTGCGGTGAAATACAAAAAATATGCAACTTCTCGAGAATAAAGTAGCCATCATCACCGGCTCGGCCCGCGGCATCGGGCACGCTACAGCGGAACTGTTCGCCCAGCACGGAGCCAAAGTTGTGATGTCTGATATTGATCCTGGCCCGTTGAACGACGCAGCCGCTGTTATCCAGAAATCAGGTGGACAGGTGCTGGCTTTCCCGGGAGACGTGACCGATCCTCAATTTCCTGATCGCCTGATCAAAGCAACGCTGGAAAAGTTCAGCGGCCTCGATATCATCGTCAACAATGCCGGTTACACGTGGGACGCCGTGATTCACAAGATGACCGACCAGCAATGGCAAGCCATCATTGATTGCCATCTTACCGCGCCATTCCGGATCATCCGCGCTGCATCCAGCTTTATCCGTGATACGGCCAAGAAGGAGCAGGCGGAGAAGGGAAGAGCTCGCGCGCGCAAGATCATCTGTATTAGCTCAACATCTGGAACGCGTGGCAACGCTGGGCAGGTAAATTACTCCTCGGGCAAGTCGGGTGTGATTGGGCTGGCCAAAACGTTGGCTAAAGAGTGGGGGATGTTCAATGTGCAGGCGAATGCTGTGGCATTCGGCTGGATCGACACTCGGCTTACCCACGCCAAAGAAGAGCAGGTCAAAATCAAGCGTGAAAACGTCGAGATCGAGTTGGGTATTCCCGCAAACAACCTGCAAGTGATGTCCAAGATGATTCCCATGGGCCGCTCAGGCACTCCGCATGAGGCAGCGGGCGCTGTGCTCTTTTTCGCATCGCCGCTGTCGGACTATGTTTCGGGACAGGTTTTGGAAGTCGCTGGTGGATTATAACGTCGCAAGGAGCGTCAGAATCGTGTCATCCTGAGCGACCGCGAATGAACTTCGTGAGTGAGCGGGAGTCGAAGGATCTATGCATTGGCTTTCGGTTGTCTTACGGAGGCGTCAGCAACAACCGGTCATAACCGAAAAGAAGAGCCGCCGCCATGTCGATACACGTCTTTGAATCCATCGAAGATCTCAAGCAATCCGTGGGCCAGGAGATTGCCGTCACTGACTGGATCACTGTAACGCAAGAACGCGTGCAGCAATTTGCCGATGCCACCGGAGACCACAACTGGATCCATGTTGACGTTGAGCGTTCGCGGCGTGAATCACCTTTCAAAGAGACAATCGCTCACGGATTCCTGACGCTCTCACTGCTGGCTTACTTCATGGGAGAAGCCATCGCAATCAAAAGCGGCGTGCGCATGGGCTTGAACTACGGGCTCAACAAAGTCCGCTGGGTCTCGCCGGTGCGTGTGGGATCAAAGATCCGCGCCCGGTTTACTCTGGCTGCCGTCAAAGAGGTGGAAGGAAACGGAGTGGAAGCGCTCTACAATGCGACAGTTGAATCCGAAGGTGGTACAAAGCCCGCCTGTGTCGCGGAATGGCTGGTAAGGCTTTACCGCTAAACAAAGCGAATATCAGTCAATATCAGAAAAAAGAAGCCGTTTTCGTTAGGGCAACGATAGACGCCTCTGCCGCCAATGATGCGATTTGCAACGGCTGCCATTTCCCAGCCGTCGGCTTCTTCTCCTGACCAGTAGTCTTCTTTCAACTTTAATACTTTGTTCTGCTCTCCCCAGTCTTTGACTGCGAGAATCGAGTCCGTGACGTGTTCAGGCAGACTTTCATTTGCCCATGACCACAACCAGCTTTTCGATTTGTTTGATATCGATCCGGCTGCCTGAATCTGCGCAACGACACCGGGAACTTGATCATGCAGAAAAGTGAGCGTCGCTGTCTCCAAATCGTAATGCCAACGTTCATAGCTATCGATTTTGAATTCTTCGTGATAACGCGCGTTCAAATCCATCAACTGATGAATGCTTTCATGGGCAAACTCTTTGAATTCTTGATCTGTCACCTGGAAGTCCCAATATCAAATTGATCCCCGCCTCGCCGCCCCCAATCCCACTTGCAAAAGCATCTTGGCAACTTCGCCCAGCGTAGCGAAGCGCTGATCTTTAGTGAGGCCGTGATAGTAGCGAAAATAGATTTGCTGGATGATCACCGCCACCTTGAAGAGCGCGAAGACGTAGTAGAAAAGAATATGGTCAAGACTCCGTCCGGTCTTTTCTGCATATCGGTGCGCGAGATCCTGACGGGTGAGGCTGCCCGGAACTGATGTGGGTCCCCAGCGCACCATCTGTACATGTGGCGGATCGTCCGCGCTTACCCAGTACGCCAGAGCTGTTCCCAGATCCGTCAGCGGATCACCCAGTGTGCACATCTCCCAGTCGAGCACGGCCTTGATGCGCGTGACGTCATCTTCCGCCAGGATCATGTTGTCGTACTTGTAATCGTTGTGAATCAATGTAGAGTCGCTATGGGTGGGCATATGCTTGCCCAGCCACGCTGAGATCTGCTCTATCTCCGGCAGTTCCTCTGTTTTGGAGCCGTGATAGCGCTCCATCCAGCCCTTTACCTGCCGCTCAAGATAGCCAACGGGCTTCCCAAGATCGCCGAGCCCGACTACGTTGTAATCAAGCGAATGAAGCGCCGCGAGATTA
>DATEJX010000282.1:0-20126 GCA_035277785.1 Candidatus Angelobacter sp.
CAACGGAAACGAACCCTGCGAACCGGATACATCATTAACGTCGGAAGTGATGGTAAAGCGGTCATCCACGTTCGCAACTTTGTGGAAAGGGAAGTCGCCGTCGTGATAGCCGCCGAAGCCGGCATTGGCGCTTCCCGCGCTGTAGTGATAGTTGGGGCCCTGGACTCCGTTGACGGAAGGGCCTAACTGGAAGCTGTTGTCCCCGCCTGCCTGTCCGGGATTGACTTCATTGTTGACGCGGCTGTCAGCGCCGGCGTTGAAGTGGCAGCTGGCGCAGGCCTGAATGTCATCGCTGCCCGCCTGCATGTCCCAGAACAGGGCTTTACCCAACTCAATGGCTGCCGTTCTATCGGCGAGAATTCCTTCCATTCCGAACACTGGAGGAACTGGAACACTGGACAAAGGCGCGAGAGGCCGAATCGGGATCACCATTCCCTGTTCCGGAAGGGTGCCACTGCTATCATTCTGCTGAGCGCGCACACGGCCGTAATATCCGAGGGCCACAACGATTGCGACTACCCATGCGAAGATGCGCACAAAAGCCCGAGCAGTCCCGGAAGACGGTTTCATTTTGTTCTCCTCACAAACTTGGCTCCAGCGTTCATGGCACTGGAATGCAGTCCGCTCAGTTGGCGGCCGCTATGGGGAGTATTGCTGTGGGCGATTAGGTGAGCATTAGGGGCGCGTTAAATCTTTTAATCATCTACTCTGGATGTATTTGATCTCTACAAATGAATGTAAACAAACTATGTAGATATAGTCTGTAAACTACAAGAGACAGTGAAATATTGAATGTCTTTAATGATTAAGATAGTACTTTCTGGCACTTGCGAGGCATGTTCTAATGATTGCCGCCTATTGTACCAACGTGTAGCACCTGTAATTGTCCGTGCTCCCGGATGAGGACATACCTTAAGAATGGAACGCGCATGAGCAAAGGAGTTTCGCTGTTTTCTGTTGTTGGGTAGCGCAGCCTAATTGGTCGCACTGACCTCAGGAGTGCATGGAAAATTTGTATCGCACCGCGATTTATTAAAGAGATTGCATCAACTCGTTTTCCCGTTTGCGAGTCTTTCACGGGAAATGTCTTATCGTCCTGTTCGTGATGAATCCTGTCGTTGGTTCACGCGCCATCTTCGTCCATAAATAAAGACATTCACGGCCAGTACTAAAATTGCGGCCACGGTAAGCAGTTTCGGAGGCAGGTTGGGATAGACCAGCAGATCCAGATAGTGTAAGAGGAAGCCGCCTTGATAAGGCGCGACTCCTGCGTGCAACTCAAGCCAGTTTTCTGCCAGCGTCAGCGGGCACGAGAACGGAAAAATTTCAACCAGCACTCCCCAAATTAAAGAAAAGATATGGAGTCCAGTGAGCATTGGGCGGCTGCGGGTGAAGGCCGCTCCAAAGATGACCCACGCTATGAAGCCCAGGTGCAGAATCAGGATGATGATGGCACAGCCGAAATACATGAAGCAGCCTTCTATTATTTTCCCGAGCGCTCGGCAGATTGTCACTGAGCAGTTGCTACTGCGTGCCTCAGCTTGCTTTGTTCTCTTTTCGCCGTGATAGGCTTGAAGGTTGTGGAAATCACGGCCCTAAATCTCAGGAAGCAAACATGCCGAGAGTTGTTCCCGGTTCTGTTTCTGAAAGATGTTTCTGGCGTGCGCCCCTTCTGCCGCATGGCCTCGCAGTTGCACAGTAACTCGTGCGTTCGCTCAGAGCACCTCAATGTTATTCTCAAGCCCACACGGCGCTGTTGCTTGCGAGAGCGGCGTCATGCGGATCCCGCCAGTCCGGCATCCTGCTTGAGTTCTGCACTTTTCAGGAGATTGATGAATGTCTATGTCGCCTGCCGGTAAGTTCGCGCTTTTCCCCGAACTGAGCAGCGAGCCGAATGAACTAAGCCGCGAAGATGGGATGCTTCCTTCGCAGGAGATCCGCGACCTGATCGAAAAGGGCCATGTAACCTCGCGCAGCTTCGGCGGCATCACTGAGCAGCAGATTCAGCCCGCCAGCCTCGATCTTCGACTGGGTGATGTTGGCTATCGGGTGCAGGCCAGCTTTGTCCCGCAGAACTCCACGGTTGAAGGAAAAATTTCTGATCTCGGGCTCAGCATGGGCCGGGTGGACCTTACGCGCACCACAGTCTTCGAGAAGGGTTGCATCTACATTGTTCCGTTGCTGGAAGAATTGGATCTCCCGGAAGACGTCTCCGCCCGCGCCAATCCTAAGAGCAGCACGGGACGGCTGGATATCTTCACGCGGCTGATCACCGACTACGGGCAGGAATTTGAGCGTGTGCCCCCCACTCCCGGAGGCTACAAAGGAAAGCTCTATGCGGAGATTGCTTCGCGTACCTTCAGCGTGGTAGTGCGGGCGGGGATGAGCCTGAATCAGCTTCGCTTCGTTCGCGGCAATCCTAAGCCATCTGATCGAAAGACCGCTGACCTTGAAAAGAAAGAAGCGCTGGTTTACGGAGAAGAGGGAAGTCCGGCCAAGGCGCGCATCGGCAAGGAGAGCGTGAAGTTTTCGGTGAGCTTGCGGGCACAGGAACCCGGCGAAGTTGTGGCCTATAAGGCAAAGAGGAACGCGCCGGTGATCGACCTGGCAAACATCAATTATTACTCACCGGAACAATTCTGGGAGAAGGTATACGAGCCGGGGAAGCCAGGGCTGATCCTGGAGCCGGGCGACTTTTACATTCTCGCCTCCAAAGAGCGGGTCAGCATTCCGCCGGATTGGGCCGCTGAGATGGTTTCGATGGACCAGGATATCGGCGAGTTCCGTATCCATTACGCCGGCTTCTTTGATCCCGGATTCGGCTACGGCTCTGGCGACGTAAAAGGCACGCGGGCAGTGCTCGAAGTCCGAGCGCACGAAGTGCCCTTCCTTATTGAGCATGGCCAGATCATGGGCCGGCTGATTTATATCCCGCTCCGTTCCCGTCCGGACAAGATTTACGGCACGGATATTGGATCTTCTTACCAGAAGCAGGGTTTAGCTCTCAGCAAACACTTCAAGAGAGGGTGAGCGCGCTTTCATTTCAGCGGTCTCGTTCCATTCTGGACACGCGTAAATCCCGGCCAACTGGAGTCGGCATTATCATTGAATTATGGATCGGCGCTCCTTTACGCGTATCAGCAAAGCCCTGGCGGACCCGCGACGCTACGAGATATTGCGCCGCATCGCAGGCTGCAAGTCGGAGGCATCCTGCGTGATGCTCAAAGAGAAGTTCCCCATTACCGCCGCCACGCTTTCCCATCACCTCAAGGAACTCAGCAGCGCCGGACTCATTGAAATCCGCCGCAACTCCAAGTTCATGTATGTGCAGCTGCGCAAGAATATCTGGGATCAGTACCTGAAAGAGCTGCGCAGTCTCTCTGAATAGTCTCCATGTGAAGCTGAAGAGAATTTATTTCCTAAGGCCCCATGCTTCCAAAATTTTCCAAAGAAGGGCTATTCCAAACTGAATCCTTTTGCGCGGATTGGAATCTGATCCTTCTAACAGTTCGATAATCATCAAACTGTTAAACCGAGATCCAGGAGATGAAGCATGGCGAAGCTTTCAGGCAAGACAGCTGTGGTCACGGGCGCGTCGAAGGGAATTGGGGCAGCGATTGCAGAAACACTGGGACGCAACGGCGCGAACGTGGTAGTGAACTATTCGAGCGACAAGAAGGGCGCTGATCGGGTTGTAAAAGCGATTGAAGCCGCCGGGGCAAAGGCCATTGCCGTGCAAGCCGATGTCTCCCGCAAGGCTGACATTGAGAAGCTCTTTACCGAGACTGAGAAGACTTTTGGCCAACTCGACGTGCTGGTCAATAACGCCGGCGTTTACGAATTTCGTCCGTTGGAGCAGGTGGACGAACAGCATTATCGCAAGATGTTTGATGTCAATGTCCTCGGGTTGCTGCTCACCACCCAAGCCGCGGTCAAGCGGATGAATGGTGACGGCGGGTCGATCATCAATATCAGTTCCGTGGTTTCTCATCAACCAATACCGGCAAGTTCTGTTTATTCGGCCACGAAGGGCGCAGTGGATGTGGCCACGCAGGCATTGGCGCAGGAGCTTGGGCCACGCAAGATCCGCGTGAACGCCTTGTTGCCCGGCGTGACAGATACCGAAGGATTCAGAACCCTGCAGGGCGAAGATAGCTCATTTGCCGAGCACGCTGTCTCGCGTACGCCTCTGGGCCGGATTGGCACGGCAGCTGACATCGCCGATGCCGCTTTGTTTCTTGCCTCAGACGACTCGCGATGGATCACTGGCGAAGCCGTGCAGATCGGGGGCGGGCTGCGCGTGTAATAAACCACGAACATTACAATGAGCGGTTACGCACGAGAGGGCACAATGTCGCAACACTACCTCGAAGATTTTGCTGCGGGCCAGGTTTACGGAACAGGACGGCTGCGGATCGACGACGAGCGCATTAGAAGCTTTGCCGCCGAATTCGATCCGCAGCCGTATCATCTCGACGATAACGCAGCTCGCGAAACAATCTTTGCCGGCCTGGCCGCGAGTGGCTGGCACACTGCGGCGGTGACCATGCGCTTGATGGTGGACGGAGAACTCAAGCCTGCAGGCGGTATTATCGGGCTCGGATTTGAAGAGTTTCGCTGGCCAAAGCCCGTACGGCCAGGAGATGAATTACGCGTTGAGAGCGAAGTGCTCGATGTGCGCCCATCAAAATCGCGCTCTGATCAGGGCCTGGTCAAACTGCGCAATACCACCTTCAACCAGAACGGAGAAGCAGTACAAATCACTATTGGAACTCTGCTGGTGCCGCGAAAATCGCGGGAGTGACAGAGCACGAACTCCACTTAACTCTAGAGTTCATCAGTTCACGCTGTCCCAAAGAGCAGCGTAAGAATTTTCTAATGCCTGATTGACTCACTGTGCGCTCCTCGTTTACCCTCCTCCACACTCAAGTGCTTTCGCCACTTCCGGGGCTTTGATGTAAAGACACGAGAGCATTTCAAATCCACCGAAGTTCATTTCCAACGCCGTTTCTATTGTCGGACAGCGCGATTCGTCACGCAGCGGCGTCGCACGCCCAAAATCAGGCAGAGAAAACTGTCCAGGAGGAATTTCCAAATGGAACGACGGATATTTGTGCGTCTATGTACTGGAGTTGTATTCGCGGGCATTTCAATCTGGTCCGGCATTGGCCAGAATGCTGCGGAAGCGCCCGCAGGCTTTGACACTCCCATCGATAACACGGCATCTCAGGCGCAAGGGAACGGGATGCTGTTGGCCCAGAATGAAACCCTTGTGGATGACATGAAAACATTTATGGAAGAGGATGACATTGCTGGTGGTCTCGGCCCCGTTTATAACGCACGCGGCTGCGTAGACTGCCATGCCAATCCGGTGGTGGGTGGCGGCAGCATAGTGTCAGAGTTGCGCGTAGGCCATCGTGACGCGCACGGCAACTTCGTGAATCCCACCATCACCCTCAATGACGGTTCCACCGCAATTGCCAATCGCTCGCTGGTAAACGATCGCGCAATCTGCGCCCAGGCTCAGGAGCGCGTTCCCCGCTCGGAGACGATTCGTGCCTTACGTGCAACCACCAGCACGCTGGGTGATGGTTTTGTTGAAGCAGTGGATGACACAACCTTGATCAACATTGCCATCAATCAAACCAAGCTGACTCACGGTCGGATATCCGGCCAGGTGGCTCAGGTGCCGGTGGCGGAAGCTCCCGGGCAGTCACGCGTCGGACGCTTTGGCTGGAAGGACCAGCAGGCCAGCCTTCTTTCATTTGCGGGCGATGCGTACGTCAACGAGCAGGGAATCACCAACCGCCTCTTTACCACTGACAGCACTTCCTTGTGCGACAACGTGGCGGACATTGAGGACGAAACCGATTCAGCCAACGGGTTACAGGACATCGATAAGTTTGCCTCGTTCATTCGTTCCACCAAGGTTCCCCCGCGTGATACCAACCTAGCCGTAACGCCTGATGCGCAGGAGGGCGAGCAACTCTTCCATTCCGTCGGCTGCGATATTTGTCATGTAAGTTCCATGACCACCGCCCCTGCTGGCACACCCATCAACGGCGGTGCTTTTTTGGTTCCTGAAGCTCTGGGCAACAAGGTGATCCATCCTTACAGTGATTTTCTCCTGCATGATGTAGGCACTGGAGATGGTATCGTTCAGAATGGCCCGCAAAGTACCGCCAACAAACTTCGCACCACCCCATTGTGGGGACTGCGGACCAGGAGCCGGTTGATGCATGATCTGCTTTCTCCCACGCGCGAGGATGCTATCCTTCGCCATGGCGGCGAAGCGGCAGGTGTCACCACTAATTTCCGTGGCTTAACCACCCGCCAGAAAAAGGAGTTGCTGACTTTCCTGGATTCACTATGATGAAACTTCAATGCGAGGCAGATCAAAAGTCTGCCTCGCTTTCCATTTTCGCTTCCCGTATACATACCCTCGTAACCGCCCAATTTCCCATTTTGGAACTGTCTGCCCCTGAACGGCATACTCATGCATCGCGATCATTTGAAAGAAGATTGCTGGATTTTTGGCATGATGTCGTGACCGCCGTTCACACGCTGCACTAACAAACCAGAGAAAGTTCCTTAAAATCCATTGACTCTGAATTCGGAGTTGCTGTATTTTTCTGCGCGCTCCCCAGTGCGCTGGCAGCAAATGCGCACTCCGGAGCAGAACACCCGTTCATCCTTCCCGTTCACTTTTGGCAGACACGTCTCAATGGTCTGCAGTACGGCTGAGTTGTGGAAACCTTCCCGTCCACTTTTGGCAGACAAGCCTCAATCGTCTGCAGTACGGCTGAGTTCTAAGTATCCCCAAAAATTCTTAAAAGAAAATATTGGAGGAACTCGCAATGACGAGGACGAAACTTCACATCTTCGCCTTTTCCATGATGTTGCTGTTGTTTGCTGGAATGTCCTTTGGCCAAACCGACCCAGGAGTTCGTGCCGGAGCCGCGGCAGGTGGTCCCCTTGCCTCCGTAGCCGCCAACAATCCCGCGGGCAGCCTGGCGTTTTTCAATGACGCACTGGACACGTTTAATGAGGTCGATTCGGTCTCCGGAACCATCGAAGCCGGCACCGGCCTTGGCCCTCGTTTTAACTCCAGAAGCTGCGGATTCTGCCATGCCCAGCCGGCTACGGGCGGAAGCAGCCCTAAAACGAATCCTCAGGTGACTGACGCGACAGCCGATGGGGCCAGGAACACCATTCCATCGTTTATCACTTCAACCGGTCCGGTGCGTGAAGCACGCTTCCCGTTCTTCTTTGACCAGTTCGGCAACCCTGACACCAACAATCCGAATGGCGGCGTAGAAGATCTGTTCACCATCACCGGCCGAACGGACGCCGGCGCCTGCAGCTTGGCTCAACCCAGCTTTGCCCAGGCGCAGTCCACTGGCAACATCATCTTCCGCATTCCCACACCTACGTTTGGTGCGGGAATGATGGAGAACATTGATGAAACCACGCTGCTCAACAACGCTGCGAACAACAGCGGATCTTTCGGGACCAGCGGCACATTCAATCGCAACGGCAATGACGGCACCATTACACGTTTCGGCTGGAAGGCGCAGAACAAGTCGCTCTTGATCTTCGCCGGTGAAGCCTACAACGTGGAGCAGGGCGTCAGCAATGAAGCGTTCACGCAGGAGCGTCCGCTTCCCGGTGAAGGCCAGACCACAGGCCTGCCCGCCAATTGCAAGATCAACGGCACGCCGGAAGATCACACTCAGTTCAACCAGACAGCGCTGGGCACATCGAGCGACCTGGTGAAATTTGCCATGTTCATGCGTCTCACAGCTCCGCCCACTCCTTCCACCACCACTCCGGGCGGCTCTACTTCCATTGCCAGCGGGAAGTCGCTCTTCAGCTCCATCGGTTGCGCGGCTTGCCATACACCGTCTCTCACCACGTCGGCATCTTCCATCACTCCGAGTTTGGGCAACGCCACAGCCAATCTGTTTAGTGATCTGGAAATCCACCATATGGGATCCGGCCTGAATGACAACGTCAGCCAGGGCGGCGCCGGTGGTGACCAGTTCCGCTCCGCACCGCTGTGGGGACTTGGCCAACGCATCTTCTTCCTGCATGATGGCCGCACCTCAAACCTCATTACCGCGATCCAGGCGCATGCCAGCAACGGCTCTGAAGCGAACGGTGTTATTGCGAACTACAATTCGCTTACCGCCACGCAAAAACAGAACCTGCTGAACTTCCTGCGTTCGCTGTAAAGCGCAAAACCGAATTCGGGCGGGACAAGCGAGAGTCTCGCCCGGGTTCCATCCGGGTGCCTGTTTATGAAAACCATTTTGCGGTTAGCATCGTTCTTACTGCTGATCGGCCTTGCCTCTCCACCTGCGTTTGCCGGCAATACGGTGACAGGACGCGTTATCAATGCCACCTCCAAACAACCTTCTGGGGGTGATCAGGTGTTGCTGCTGCGGCTAGAAGAAGGTATGCAGGAGGAATCCCGCGCCGTTTCAGATGCAGCAGGGAATTTCTCATTGCCGGTGAACGAGCCGGAAGCCGCCCATTTAGTTCGCGTGATCCATCAGGGCGTCAACTATGACCAGAGATCGAGCGGGGCATCATCTCTGGAGATTCAGGTCTTTGACAGTGTGCCACACGTTCCCAACTTGTCCGGGACGGTCGGCATGGCCCAGATTGAATCAGACGGCGCTACCCTCAAAGTGACAGAGATGTATGACATCTCCAATATCTCGCAGCCGCCGGTTACACAAGTTGGGCCGCGCAATTTTGAGTTTTCCATCGCGCGAGGCGCGACGATTGAGTCATTTCAGGCGCGCAAAGGCGGCGGGGTGTGGGTAAATCTCAACCCTGCAATCGTGCCAGGAAACCCGAACCGCTACGCCGTTGATTTTCCCATTCGGCCAGGAGACACCCTCTTTCGTTTCGCTTATCGTCTCCCTGCGAGTGCTGCAGTGAGTTTTAAGCTCAGGCCTGCTTATCCGGTGAGTAACTTCGCCGTGATGCATCCGCCATCTATGGCCTTTAAAGCCGTGCGCGCTGCCGATTTCACCAGTCCTGGCATAACCAAAGGTCTTCGCATCGAGCAGGTAGTCAGCAGCAGGTCTGCCCTTCACGAGATACCTGAATTTGAAATCTCAGCCCTGGGAGCGGCGCCGGTTCCTGACGCCGGCCAGGGCGCCACTACTCTCGGAACCACGGCCGTATCCAATCCTGTTTCGCGCAGTTCTTTGCCCGCCAACCATACCGTCACCGCCACTGAAAATGGCTCGGGATTTTGGCCGTTGTTGGTCGCGTTTGCATGCCTTTTTGCGGCCATTGTCTTTGGAAGCTGGAGAAGGAAGCGACAGGCCAGCGCTGGTTCCGAATCTGGCAAGGCCGCATGAGTGTGCGGCAGGGAAAGCAACTTTGTATTTTTTCACCTGGAGATGGGAAGCGATGATGGACAAAAAACTGATGGCAATTTTCGTAATCCTGGCCAGCGCGACTTGCATACCGGCGTTCGCTCAAAACGGGAGTCCGGAAGAGCCTGCGGCGCAAGCGGGCGATTTTGCTGTTGAGAATCCGTCCGCAACTAAAGTCCCCAAAGACACAATCCTTGTGCGCGGCGCGGTGCCGTCTTCTACGGATCCTGTCACTCCGGTCCCGGAAGGGGGAATCATTTCTGAGAATACTTACAACAACAAGTATTTCGGGTTGTCGTATGCTCTGCCTCCAGGTTTCTTTCAAAAGTATTCTGGCCCTCCGCCTTCTGACAGCGGATATTACGTTCTAACGCAGCTTGAGCCCAGGCCGGAGTTTGAAGCGGCGGCTGCTGGGTCCGTGCTGGTTTCTGCCCAGGACTTGTTTTTCTCGTTGGTTCCTGCGGAAGCTCCTCTCGCCCTGGTTGAGTTCAGGAGCAAGAAACTTGGCCCCGAGTTTAAAATCGAACGCCAGCCCATCACGGTTAAACTAGGCAAGCGTTCATTCATCCGCTTCGATTACATGTCGCCCGTCGCGGGACTGCACTGGTACACGCTTACCACTCAGGTGCGCTGTCATGCTGTGCAATTCCAGTTCACCAGCCGCGATCCGGAATTGCTGGAGAGCATGGTCCGGCAGATGGAAAAACTTTCTCTTCCTGATGAGGCTGCAGCCCCTTCAGCCGCAACGCCCGTATGTATCAGGAATTACGCGACTGCTGACAACGTTTTGCAGAAAGTTGATCCGGTCTTCACCGGCCACCGATTCAACCGGATCCCGGTTCGTTTCGTCATCGACAAATACGGCAAAGTCAAATACATCCACGTTCTCAGCGCATTTCCTGACGAAACCAAAGCCATCACTCAAGCGCTGATGCGCTGGGAATTCCGGCCGTATCGTGTAGATGGAAAGCCGGCGGAAGTAGAAACCGGCATCGTCTTCGGTAATCAGCCAGCAGAGAGAAAGCCCTCCGCCAGTTCCGCCAGTCTGGCTGACTAACGCCGATAGGATATTGGTTGTAAGTTCACTAGCATGGGTCCGCAGCTTGACCTCTGCGACTCGTCTCATCTATAACTCTCGTCACCCCTGAAAACTGGGGAGCAGCAGGATGCTCGGGAAAGCGGTGTGAATCCGCTACTGCCCCGCAACTGTAAGCGACTGTAAATCAGGCCCGGCACATGCCACTGCCGAGAGGTGGGAAGGCGCCGTAGCCCAGGTCGCAAGTCAGGAGACCGGTCCTCGCTGCAACGTTCACTGCCTCTTCCGAGGGGAAGGAGACTCATGGTGCAAACTCTCTCTCTTACGTCTCGACTTGCTTTCCTGAAACTTAACAGAACCGTGTGGCACAGCCGCCCTCGGCTGTGCGGCGATAGCAGCTTTTCTCGGAATTCTTCGCGAACGTCCACGTCTGGTTCTGGTCGCGCGAGTTCTTTTGCCTTAGTGTCATTGATCCTTGCGTTTTTTTTATCGCCTGCCATTTATGCATTTCCCGCAGTTCCGCCCAACATTCACGGCACTGTCAAAGACTCGCAGGGCGCGGTTATCCCTAATGCCCGGGTTGATCTGCTTCAGGATGGCAGAAAAGTCGCTTCCGTCGTTACCGATCAGATGGGTAACTATCAATTCTCCTATGTTGCGGTGGGAACTTATCAAGTGCACGCCGCGGCTCCTGGCTTTTCCACCCAGCAGAGCGAGCCTGTGTCGCTGAACGTCAACTCGTCGCCGGTTCTCGATTTCGTTCTCCCTGTTGGCGCGGTTAGCGACCAAATTACTGTCACGGCGACAGGAACTCCTGTCCCGGAGTCGCAGGTGGGAGCATCAATCTCAGTGATTTCGCGCGACCGGTTTCAGGATCGCGTGGATGTTCTGGAACCTCTGGAGCAGGTTCCCGGTCTGGAGGTCATACAAAGCGGCCAGCGCGGGGCGGCTACATCCGTTTTCATCCGAGGCGGCAACAGCAACGCCAACAAAGTCCTGCTGGATGGCGTGCCCCTGAACGATATTGGCGGCGTGGTGAATTTTGGCAATATCGCCACTACAGGCATTGATCAGTTCGAAGTTCTGCGCGGTCCTAACAGCGTTCTTTATGGACCTGACGCCATGGCCGGAGTCGTCAGCCTCAGCACACGCCGGGGCACAACTCCCACTCCGGAACTCTCTTACTCTTTTGACGCGGGCAACTTTGGTTCGCTACGCCATGACGGTTCGTTGTCCGGTGTTTTTCACCGCCTGGATTATCTCGGCGAGATTTCGCGCACTGATACCAACAACAGTTTGCCCAACAGCCGATACCACGACGGGACCTACGTCGCGAATCTTGGACTGACGCTGAATGCAAACACCGAGCTGCGCTTTACCGGTCGCTACGTCACAGCAGGCTTGGGACAGCCTAACGCCATTCAGTTCTTTGGTATTGCCGATGATTCATTTGAAAAAGACCAGGATTCCTATATATCGGTGACTTTGCAGAACCAAACCACGGACCATTGGCACAATCTCATTCGTTATGGCGGCGCCCGGCTCCGCTTGCAAGATGTGAATCCCTCGCCCACCGGAGTCCCGTTCGACAATGGGTTTGGCTCAGGAGTGAATTTTCTCGGGCTGCCTGTGACCATTCACGGAGCGAATGGGTTCAGCGTGACCGGGCCGGCGATTCTCGATTTTGCCGGTACGTATCCCATTGAGACCAGCAGTTCGAGCAAGCGAGATTCGGCCTACCTTCAATCTGATTACACTTTCAACTCACATTTAACCGGACTCGTTGCGTTCCGTTTTGAAAAGGAGCGCGGTTTCACCCTGGCGTTTGGCACGGCCACTCCCGCCGACCGCAACAACTACAGCTACATCGCAGAGGTGCATAGCAATCTGGGGAGAGCCTATTTGACATTGGGTGGCAGCGTTGAGCGAAATGCCATTTTCGGCACGGCTGCCATTCCACGCGGATCCCTCGCCTACAATCTCGTGCGTCCGCGCTCTTCCGGGGCGTTTGCCGGGACAAAGTTGAATTTCAACTATGGCCAGGGCATCAGAGAGCCTTCCATTTTTGAAGCCACTTCATCTTTGTTTGATCTTCTGTCAGGGCCAGGCGGAGCGCCTCAACTGATTTCGCAGTTCAACATCGGCCCAATCTCTGCTGAACGCTCGCGCAGTTATGACGTGGGCTTTGATCAGTTTCTGGCAGGCGGACGCGTGAAGCTCTCAGGGACTTTCTTTCACAATCAGTTCACCAATCAGATTGAGTTTGTGCCTGCAAGCGCTTTCCCGCTGCTGGGAATTCCAGATGCCGTTGCTGCGCAAGCCGGCTTCGGGGCGACCATCAACTCCGGAGACACGCGGGCTCTCGGCGCCGAAACTGAGATTTATGCCGCCCTTGGTCACGGCTTGAGTGCTCGCGCGGGCTACACCTACCTTGACGACGTGGTGAAACGTTCTTTCACCAGTGATGCTTCCGCTTGCGCTTTCGCTGATCTCCAGTCCTTCTGCGCCTTCAACCCGGCATTTCCCGGAATCCCGATTGGCGCATTTGCACCCCTCGTAGGAGCTCGTCCTTTTCGTCGCGCTCCCCACACGGGAAGTTTTTCCATCGACTACTCCCGTAGCAGGCTGAATCTCTCCCTGACTGGATACCTGGTCAGCCGGCGCGATGACAGCACGTTTCTGAGTGATGCTTTCTTCGGGACCACCCTATTGTTGCCGAACCGCAATCTCGCTCCCGCCTGGCAAAAGATTGACTTCGGCGGCAGTTACCGCGTCAATCCTCATCTCAGGTTCTATTCAGTTGTGGAGAACCTCGCCAGCCAGCATTACGATCCGGTATTCGGGTTTCCGGCGCTGCCACTCAGCTTCCGTGCCGGATTCAAAGTCACGCTCGGCGGAGGGCAGTAGCGCTGGCCACGGAATTTTTATGCCAGAACCGCATCATCTCTTTAGTAATGCTGCGCCGTAACCAAAGTACATCGACCTAAGACCTCATGCCTTGGGGGGCTGTTCAACCTATCATTGCCATGGCGACTGAACACTCCCCAAATGGCACTTGCTACTGAAACAAAAGCTTTTCCGGCTTGCTCACCCACATCCACGCCGATTCTCGACGTGCTGCGGGCGGTTCCCACTGCCCGGCAGGGCAAATTGACAGCCAGTGAATACTTTGTTTTCAGCAGCACTTTGATTCTCCTGCTGACCGCGTTGCCGCGCCTGCGCGATGCGCTGGTTCAAGCTTCTTCATCTCAACAAATTGTTGTTTTGCTGGCTGTGCCGGTCCTGGCGCTCATCTCGGCATGGCTGGTTCATCAGATTGGCCATCTTATTGCGGCCTGGGGCTTTGGCTTCCGCGTTGCTTCAACTAATTTCGGCCGCAGCTATGACGCGCCCCGCCTGCACGCATGTGATTCTTTGCGGGTAGGTATTCTGCCGCTCGAGACGGCCGTCATGGACCATCTCCGCCGTCGCCTTGCATTGATTTTTGCCGCTGGTCCGCTGGCAGGTCTGGTTTTTGCTCTTTTACTCGAATTTTGCCGTGACTGGTCCCAGAGCGGCGTGCTGGTGCAAATGCGCGTGCACACGCTGGCCGCCTTCAATGTGCTGGCGAGCCTTGCTTCGCTTTTGCCGGACACGGGGCATCGGGCCAATTTCTCAGATGGCGCGCGCCTTGTGATGTTGCTCAAAAATGACTCGAGGGCTGCACGCCTGTTTGCCATCCTGCAAATACAGCAGGCTCTGAAAAAGGGAGTGCATCCGCGCGATTGGAATTCCGCCTGGGTGGAAAGCGCAACTGCTGCCAACGACCAATCACGCGACGCAGTGACGGGATTATGGCTCGCTTATCTGTGGGCTTCAGAACGGCAGGACATTACATCTGCCACCAGGTATTTGGAAGATGCTTTAGCCGCGCCTGACGCATGCTCTCGCGCGCTGCGTGACCGGCTCTATCTGGAAGCTGCGGTGTTTCAAGCCTGGTTTCGTGACAATCCTGCGAATGCGCATTCCTGGGCGGCCCTGATTCACGCCGGAAGGATGGCGCCTTTCGAACAGAAAAGGCTTACCATCGCGATTCTCTGGGCCGAAGGCAAGTTATTCGACGCATATGAAAAACTTGAAGGCTTTTTTGCGGCTCTGCGAGAGCTGCCGGAATCGCCTGCGCGCACCCTGGCCGAAAAGAGCGGGCTGGAATGGAAGAACCAGATGAAGTCCCGGATGCTGACGCGTGCGTGGCGGTCCATGTACAACATGTCACAGCAGGTTGAAGCGTCCACGGCTGCGGACACTCTGGTTTCATCCCGCGGGAACTGAACTATCTTCGTGTTACTATCCCTTTTGTGACCCCACCCAAATCCCAACGCAGGGCTGCTCAGGGGCGAGCAGTGCGCAAGAACGCAAATCATCTGGTGGTGATCACCGGAATGTCTGGCTCGGGCAAGGCGTCAGTGATGAAGGCGTTTGAAGACCTGGGCTACTACTGCGTGGATAATTTGCCCATTGGCCTGATCCCTCGTTTTGCTGACCTGGCCAAGCAATCTTCGGAGATCGAGAAGGCTGCTCTGGTGACGGACATACGTGAAGGTGAGCAATTAAGGAAGCTTCCAGCCATCATTCGCTCACTGCGACGCCAGGTAAATGTTACAGTCATTTTCCTTGAAGCATCAGATGAAGTCTTACAGCGCCGTTTCAGTGAGACGCGTCGTCCACATCCTCTGGGAAAAGCATCCACGGTGAAAGATGCGCTCAGCCAGGAACGGCGCATGCTGCAGCCGATTCGTGCACTGGCTGACATTGTGGTGGATAGCTCGCGATTCAATGTTCACGAACTGCGCGCACACATTACGTCAAAGTTCACTCCAGGAAGCCAGGACAAAGATATTCTGGTCTCCGTGGTCAGTTTTGGCTACAAAGGCGGAGTGCCGGAAGATGCGGACCTGCTCTTTGACGTCCGCTTCCTGCCCAATCCTCATTTTGTTCCCGAGTTCCGCCCTTTCACAGGACGCCATCCTCGCGTTGCCAAATACATCCGGTCCTTCCCGCAGACGCAGGAGTTCATCGATCGCATTTCAGAGCTGCTGGTTTATCTGCTGCCGCATTATGTCCGCGAAGGGAAGAGCTATTTGACCATTGCTTTTGGCTGTACCGGCGGGCAGCATCGCTCTGTGCTCATCAGTGAAGAAGTCAAGAAGAGGCTGGCCAAGGCGGGATATCGAGTTAAGGTCAGCCATCGGGACTCGCCTAAGTAATTAACAATACTTAACTCCTAAACGAAAAGCCGTTTCAGCACAGGCGGGCTCCTTTAGAATAAGACGAATGTTTCTGTCCTGCATTGGAGGCGCATGCGGCAACTGAACCGGTTGCTGGGATACATCCGTCCTTATTTATTGCCGTTTTCTGTCTCCGTGCTGCTGATGGCGGGAGTGGGACTCCTGGAATCGTTCCGGATTCTGTTGCTGGGGCCCATCATTGACAACGTCCTCAATCCTTCCGCGCCGGCTCACCAGCTTACGCTGTTTCCCGTCCCTGGCACGCAGAAAGTGGTTTACCTGCAGCAGTTTATTCCCAGGTATTTCCACAACGCGTTGACGGTGGTTGCGGTTGCGCTGGTTGGAGCTACCATCCTTAAAGGAGTGTGCGACTACGCGGGTACATACCTGGTCAACTATGCCGGTTTCGGGCTGATAACGGACCTCCGCAATAAGCTTTACGATCGCATTCTTCAGCGCTCCATTGCGTTCTTCTCCCGTAATTCTACCGGGACGTTAATTTCCACCATCATCAACGACATTGAAAAGATACAAGCCACTCTCTCCATTGCGTTGGCGGAATTCCTGCAGCAATTCTTCACCCTGATCTTCATGGTCGGCGTGGTCATTGTGCTGGGACACAAGCTGTCACTGGTGCTGATCGTTTTCATTCCATTTGTGATCGTGTCAGCGGGGAAGATCGGCCGCCGGGTGCGCACCACTACTCGCAAAGGCCAGGACAAACTGGCGGATATTCAGCACATCCTGCATGAGACCGTCACCGGCAACCGCATTGTCAAAGCGTTCACCATGGAGCGCTGGGAAAGCGCCCGCTTTCGCACCGCTGCCAAGAAGCTGTTTCGCGCCAACCTGAAATCCGTGGCTGTGCAGGCCCTGAGTTCTCCTTTGATGGACATGATTGGCGCCGTCGCCATTGTGCTGCTGCTGTGGCTGGGCCGCACTCAGATCAAGACCGGCGCTATGAAGACCGGCTCTTTCATCGCGTTCATTATCGCGGTATTCAAGCTCTACGATCCGGTGCGCAAAATTGCGCTCTTCAACAACAGCCTGCAACAGGCGCTGGGAGCATCCTCAGAGGTCTTTCGCTTTCTGGATGAACAGGAAGAAGTGCAAGAGCGTCCTGGAGCCAAGCCGCTGCCCGCGTTCCGCGAGCGGGTGCGTTTGGACAATGTCTACTTCTCTTATTCCGGTGAAAATGGCGTTTGCGATTCTGAAGTCTTGCGTGGCATCAATCTGGAAACGCGTGCCGGAGAAGTAATTGCAATTGTCGGCTCCAGCGGTGCAGGGAAGAGTACTCTGGTGCAGTTGGTTCCACGGTTTTCCGATGTGACCGCAGGGTCCATCACCATTGATGGGCACGATGTACGCGATGTGACACTCGAGTCCTTGCGTGCCCAGATCGGCATCGTTACCCAGGAAACCATTCTGTTCAACGATACCGTTCGTAATAACATTGCTTACGGTCAGCCGAACGTGCCGCAGGATGCAGTGATTGAAGCCGCAAAGGCCGCCTTGGCTCACGATTTCATCATGCGTCTTCCTGATGGCTACGACACTATGATCGGTGAGAGAGGGCTGCGGCTTTCCGGTGGTGAGCGCCAGCGCATCGCCATTGCGCGCGCACTGCTCAAGAATGCTCCCATCCTGATCCTGGACGAAGCCACATCTGCCCTGGATACCGAGTCAGAAGCGCTGGTGCAGGCTGCTTTGCACAACCTGATGAGTGGGCGAACCGCGTTCGTGATTGCTCACCGCCTGACCACGGTTCGCCACGCGGACCGCATCGTTGTCCTTGAGAACGGGCGCATTGCCGATTCCGGGACTCACGAAGACCTGCTCACCCGTCTGGGCACCTATCGCAAACTTTATGAATTGCAGTTTATGGATTTAGAGCCGAAAATGACTGATGAAACGGTCACCGCCACTCGCACAGAAGGGCCGATAAGGTAAACTCACTCGTCAATACCCATGCCCATCCGCTCCATGACCGGCTTTGCGCAGGTAAAGTCCCACGCAGGCGATGGTGTTTCCTTTTCTCTCTCCCTTAAGTCGGTTAACCATCGTTTTCTTGATCCGCAGCTTCGCCTGCCGGCGGAGATGGACCAGTTGGAGATCAAACTGCGTCGCCTGCTCAAAGAGCGGCTGGCTCGTGGACACGTGGAAGTCACGCTGATGGTGGAGCACCGGTCGGGTGAGGGTTTCGGCTTCAACCGCGAACTTGTGGGAGGTTATGTGACCGCGTTCCGCAAGGCCGCAGCCGAGTTCGGGACATCCGGCGAACCGGACCTGAACGTGGTTTTTCGCATGCCCGGTGCTCTGGCCGAAACGGCCGCCCTCGACGGCAACTTTGAGCAAGCGGTTCTGGAAAGCGTGGAAAAGGCCATTGAAAAGCTGAACGCCATGCGCGAACATGAAGGCCAGGACATGGAAGCTGAGCTACGCAGGCGTCTCAAAAGTTTGGAAGACGCTGCCAAGCAGGTATCTCAGTTACGTTCTTTGGTTACCCGCGCTGTGATGGAAAAAGTTCGGGCGCGCATGAAAGAGCTGCTGGAAAACGTGAATGCAGATGAAGATCGCATCCTTCAGGAAGCCGCCATGCTGGCCGAACGCAGTGACATTCAGGAAGAACTTGTGCGGTTACAGACGCATATTGAACATTTCCGCAAGCTTCTAGATACGGGGGGCGAGGTAGGCAAGAAGCTGGATTTCCTGTTGCAGGAGCTGAACCGCGAAGCGAACACGTTGCTTTCCAAGACGACCGGCGTAACTGGAGAGGCCCTGCGCATTACTGAACTGGGATTACAGATGAAATCAGAAATTGAAAAATGCCGCGAGCAGGTGCAGAACCTCGAATGAGCGGGATCCTCTTCATTATTTCTGCGCCATCCGGCTCCGGAAAGTCCACCCTGGTGAATGGACTTCGGACGTATGTTCCCAATCTGGAATTTTCTGTGTCATATACCACGCGTCCGCCACGGGGGAGCGAACAGGACGGGCACGAATACCATTTCATATCCCGGGAGCAGTTCGAGGGAATGATCATGCGCGATGAATTCCTGGAATATGCTCTGGTATTTGGCAATTACTACGGAACGGCGAAAAGGGTGATTGAAGAGGCGGAGCGGCAAGGGCACGACGTGATTCTGGACATTGATGTTCAGGGTGCTCACCAGGTAAAGAATCGCCTTCCCGAGGCAATAAGCATCTTTGTGCTGCCGCCAAGCCGCGAAGAACTGGAGTCGCGGCTGCGCAAGCGCAGCATGAGCGAGCACGTTCCACCGCAGGAGATCCAGCGCCGGTTGGACGGGGCCCGTCGAGAGATTGAGAACTATCCCAATTACGACTATATTTTGGTGAACGACCGGGTGGAACCATCCGTGGACAAGCTGGTGGCTGTTGTGCAGGGTGAACGCGCCCGTCGTTCGGGGAAAGACCTTTCCCCGCAGGAGAAACAGTACCTAGAGACATCGGAGAAATGCCTCAAGCCAAGAATGGAAAAGCAAATCAAGAGTATTCTGGATTCCTTCGATGTTTCCACCCCCACGGCTTTGCCTACTCGCGAGGTGACAGGACGATGAAGCTCAAAGAAGGTTTTGACAGCAATTACCGCTATGTTCTTGTGGCCGCACGACGCGCGCGGCAACTCTCCGGCGGTGCACCCGCTCTGGTGGAAACCAATTCCCGCAAGGTCTGTAAGATCGCTCAATTGGAAATCGATGCCGGCAAGGTGCAGTTTGTGAAAGGCGCCGCAAAGCCTGAAACCGCCGAAGCGCCGGCGGAACAGCCGTCCGAATCCAAGTAGCAAACCTCTTGGGGAACTGCCATTAGGCTGCAGTTCTGAAGCGGACTACAATTCTTGTATGAAGGTCGCTCTTGGTGTGTCTGGCGGCATTGCCGCCTACAAGGCCGCGGAACTTGTACGGCTGCTGCAGGACCGCGGGCTTCGCGTACAGGTCATCATGACCCGTGCCGCCCAGGAGTTTGTCCGGCCTCTCACCTTTGCCGCGCTGAGCGGCGAAAAAGTGATTACAGATCTTTTTGGCGCCGGAGCAGAAGAACCAAATATCGATTCTGCAGTGGAACACATTGCAGTGGCACAATCGATTGATGCGTTGGTTGTGGCGCCAGCTACGGCTGACATACTGGCAAAATTCGCCCACGGCGAAGCCAATGATTTTCTTACAACTCTCTTCCTTGCAACCACCGCGCCGGTAATCGTGGCTCCAGCCATGAACGTGAACATGTGGGAGAACGCTGCGACTCAAGCGAACGTCGAGACGCTTCGTAACCGCGGCGTCCATGTAGTTCACCCCGACAGCGGTTATCTTGCCTGCGGCATGATTGGTCCCGGCCGGCTGGCCGCGAATGACAAGATTGTGGAAGCGGTGTTGACAGCCCTTGGCGCGAAGCCTGATCTGGCGGGCGAGA
>DATEJX010000283.1:0-2374 GCA_035277785.1 Candidatus Angelobacter sp.
GCAGAAGGACGGCCGCTATCTGTTTGCCCGTCATTGCGCGGCCTGTCACACCATCGGTCACGGCGACAAGATCGGTCCGGATTTAGAGGGCGTGGCTGACGTGCGAGATCCGGCGTGGCTGGCGCGCCAGATTGCTACTCCTGACGAGGTGCTGGCATCCAGAGACCCCATCGCCACAGCGCTGTTCAAAAAATACAAGCAGGTAAATATGCCCAACCTGCGGTTGGATCAGGACGAGGTGAAACTCATCATTGGCTTCCTCAAAGATCCATCGCAAACAGCTCAATCCAACGACGCATCAAAAGCAAAATCTTTCGATCTCGTAGGGAGCCACGGACACTAGCAAACGGAGGCGCTGCACGATCATCGCGGCGCCACGTCTACAATGGTGAGCACCGCTCAAAAGCTGCTTACACCAAGCTCAATTGGGACGTACAGGTAAACCGATCTTCCTGACCAGCTCTTGAAAGCGAGAGTCAGAGCGCATTTCATCGAGCATCGGCTCGACTGCGAGCCAGGTCAGGCCGTCGGCCCGCTCGGCCAGAGCTTTCTCCAGCCAGGCCATAGCGCGATCTCGGTCGCCCATTCCAGCGTAGAGCATGCCAAAGTATGTTGGAGGAATATATCGTTTGCTGAACACCCTTTTGAACTGCTCCGCCATCTTCTGCGTTTCTTCCTTGTGTCCGCTGACGGCGTAGGCCAATCCCAGCGCCGCATCCACAAGCGGGATCTCGCCGGGTCTATCTGATGCCGCTTTCAATTGTTCAATTGCTTTCTTGCTGTTGCCCAGTCGCATATAAGAACGGCCAAGGATGAAGTGCAGCATGAAATGTTTGGGGTCAAGCTGCAGGGCCTTTTCGCACTCCTGCGCTGCGCGCTCAAATTCGCGTCCAAAATAGTACGCGAACGCCCTGGTCGCATGGACAGCCACCAGACGCCCGGGATCGGTTTCCTGCACAATGCGCGCTGTTTGCTCGATTTCCGCAAATGCATCCTCCCGGCGATTGAGCGCAAGCAGCAGCCATGAATACCAGAGGTGCGCAGAAGAATTATCAGGATTGAGTTCAATAGCACGGCGGTAGTTCTCTTCTGCTTCAGCCCATCGCCAGTGGTAATGGTGATTCACCAGCGCGAGCGCGGTGTAAGCCTCCGCCAGAGAGCTGTCCAACTCCAGTGACTTGCGTGCCGCTTGCTCCGCCTTGGGCATGGCTTCACGCGGCGGCAAAAGATCAAAGGGTGCAATCGCCAGCAGGGCATAAGCGCTGGCCAGTCCCGCACAAGCAGGCGCAAAGTTTGGGTCCAGCTGAATTGCGTGTTCAAAATCCTCCACGCTCTTGCTGATCTCTGCCGGCTGCATCTTGTGCAGTTGATACCGCGCCTTTAGATATGCATCGTACGCTTCGGGTTTGATGCGGGCTCCGCCCTTCTGAAGATCATTGAGGCGATCACTCTCCGCCAGCTTCAGAGCCAGGTGAATTTCCCTTGCAATCGCCTGCGCTATCTCAGCCTGAACGCTCAACATGTCACTGATATCGCGCTCGTAAGTCTCTGCCCAGAGTTGTGTCTGGTCTTGTATTTCGCAAAGTTGTGCGGTAATTCGCACGCGGCTGCCTGCCCGGCGCACACGGCCTTCCAGGACATAGTCAACGCCCAAGTCGTCCTTCATCTGTTCCAGTGATTTGCGGCTGGAATCGTAATTGAGCGCGGTGTTGCGGGCGATCACGGCTAACTGTTCAGGCTGAAGGCGCGTGACCTGTGTAATCATTTCTTCCGTGAGTCCGTCAGTAAAGTAAGAACCTTCTCCGTCGGTATTCGCGCCCAGGTGTCCAAAAGGTAGAACAGCCAGTTTGATCTTGTCGGCTGCGCGGCCCGCAGAAGCTTCCGTTGCCATCCCTGATTGCTGGCGTCCTGTAAACCACGCCGTCAGTTCAGGCCGGTATGCATACACTGATCCCAGTTTTTCATGCTGGTGACGGTACACCGGCAGGCCTTCTTTTTTTTCCCATCGCTGGACGGTGCGTACATCACGCCGAAGAAAACTGGCAATTTCTTTCCAGGAATCAAGCCGGTCTAAAGGGTTTCCATTGGCCATCTGGTTTGCGCTTATCATATCGCATGGATTAAAACATTCAGCGGGAAACAGACCGCTCAGAAGTTGCAGCCTTCTTTGCTATTTCAGAAGAGCTATGGTTCCGGTTTGTCGGCTGACGTAGAATCTGAACCCCGACAAATCAGATCATGCACCCGTCTGCGAGCCGCTGACATCGTATTCAACTGGGAGCAGAGCCAGAACAGCTCAAAATTTTGGTGAATTATGACAAAACAACGTAACTACAAGACTTCCAAGGCTGCAGTCGGAGCAGCTGCTATCGGT
>DATEJX010000284.1:0-31802 GCA_035277785.1 Candidatus Angelobacter sp.
GCAAACTTGGGTGACAAACTGGATCAGCAAGTACAAACGAGTCAAAGTGATGTTCCCCGTCGGTTACAGCTGAGTCATTCACGAACATTGGCGAGGGCGACCGTTCGCGGAACATTGTCACCGGCTCTTTCACGCCGGTCGTGGCCTTACTGCTCCGGGGCTGAGTGCTGACTGCTGAGTGCTAATTGCTGTTTTCTACTTCCCCCCCTTCGCCAGCAACCTTCGCGCTCTCTGCCGTGCGATATTCAAAACCGCGCTATCGTCGGCAATATCCTTGAGAGTTGAAGCCACAATCTGAATCTCTGCCAGATTGTGGTTTTCGGCCGCGTCTTCCATGGCTTTCAATTCTGCCTCAAGTCCCAGCTTGTCATACTTGTGCTTAAACTGCAGCTTGCGTCCAAACTCAATGGTTGAAGAGATGCCCTGAAAGATGGAAGTCAGTTCCTGAATGGCTTTATTTTCGGAGTGGTTGTAAACAGTCTGAAAGTGGCGGCTCTCATCCGCGTAGGTCAGCGTTTTCTTGCCGGTATTTGCAATCCGGTGGGCCCGGTATTCAAAGTCTCCGTTAAAATACTTTGCTTCTTGCGCAAGCTTAAAGACTTTCGCCGCATCCTTGGCGGACATAGTGAAATCGAACGTGTAGTCAGTATCTTTTGCTTCCCCTTCGGCCACTGGCTTCGTGGGATTGCGGGAAAGATAGGTGGAAGGGCCATCAGCCTGTGTGTGAATCGCGAATTCCTGTGGTGTGGCCTGCTCCCACACAAGATCAAATGTAACGGTGGGGACGCGAGGATGAAGTTGCTGGTCTGCGGTCTGCAGACATAATCCAGCGGCTGCCAGCGCCATCAACAGAAAGGTCACACAAACGTTCTTCATGAAGTGATTTCCTGCGCCCTGGTCTTTTTGTACCGCTTGAGCGTGGAGGCTGTATGTATATGACAGATGGCAAGAGCCAGCGCATCGGCTGCATCTGCGGGCTCCGGTGGCTCGGGAAGATTGAGCAGCCGCATCACCATGTCTTGCACTTGCTGCTTCTCTGCCCTGCCATAGCCGACAACCGCCGACTTGATTGAGAGCGGCGAGTATTCAGCCACCTCCAGGCCTGCCGCCGACGCCGCCAGCATGGCCACTCCACGGACCTGGCCTAATTTGAGAGCGGACTTCACATTCACCGCGTAAAAGACTTCTTCAATCGCAACCATCTCCGGCTGATGGTCGCTGATAAGTTGCGAAAGCTGTGAATAGATATGCTGCAGCTTCACCGCCATGGCATCCCGTTGCCGCAAGCGAATGGCTCCGGCAGCAATACAGAACAGCCGATGCGCAGGCCCCTCTTCCACCACGCCGTAGCCGGTATACTCGCTGCCACAGTCAATACCAAGGATGCGCATAAAGGCAGTGTACCGTAGATCCGTGCTCCCCGTGATGTCGTGATCGAGTGATCAAGAATCAGCAGCACCTTTGCTTGCGAGCCATTGCGTTTTCTCGCTCGCGCATAAAAGCGCCATAGCTGCTGACAGAGCGCTCAGAATGTGTGCGGGCAAGAAAGCGATCGTAAGCAGATTCGTCAAAGATCTCGCGCAATGCAGCTCTTGTCACAATGAATATCCTGCGCGCAAACGTCGCCATCGTTCCGATCACCCGATCACCGGATCTCCCGATCACCCGATGTTTCATGCCACCTCCCCCGCTCCGTACTTGCTCGCCACAAACGGCGTTTCCGTAACACCGGCTTGTCGCCTTCCAGAAATCACGCTGATCCACACCATCGCCGACTCAATCACAATCATGCTGACCAGCGTCATCAAAAGCCCGCATACGGCGGCATCGAGCCGGTCATTCAGAATGCGGCGTGCCAGGTCTGCTGTCGCCGGGCCTGCGGCGATCTGGCGCGCATGCGCCAGCAGCCCAATGAGCGGATTGGAATCAAACATCTTGGCCCATGCGGCGGAGAAGGTGACTGAAACCAGCCAGGCCAAAGGCGCCAAAGTAACCCAGATGTAGCGCGCTCGGCCCAGCTTCACAATGATCGTGGTGGCAACGCACAGCGCCACAGCCGCCAGCAACTGGTTGCAGATGCCGAACAGCGGCCACAGTGAATTGATTCCTCCAAGTGGATCGTGAATTCCCTGCCACAGGAACCATCCCCAGGCGGCCACTACCAATGCGCTGGTAGTAACAATGCTCGGATACCAACTGGTGCGTCCCATCGCCGGCCAGAGATGGCCCAGGGCATCCTGCAGCATGAAGCGCGCCACCCGCGTTCCCGCGTCAAGCACCGTCAATATAAACAGCGCCTCAAACATGATGGCGAAGTGATACCAGAGGGCCATCACGCGCTCCCCGCCCAGCGAATCAGAAAAGATCTTCGCCATTCCCAGCGCAAACGCCGGCGCGCCGCCGGTACGGAAGAAGAGAGTCTTTTCGCCCACCGCGGTCGCCAGCGTGTTCATCTGATCGGCCGTCACCGGGAACCCCCAGTTGCTGATAGTTGCTACCGCAGCCGCAGGCGTCCCGCCTACCATGCCCGCCCCGCTGTTCACAGCAAAGTAAGCTCCCGGCTGGAGCGTGCAGGCCGCAATGATGGCCATGATTCCGACAAACGATTCGCACATCATTGCGCCGTAGCCCACCATGCGTGTTTGCGTCTCTCGGGCGATCAGCTTGGGAGTGGTACCGCTGGAAATCAGAGAATGAAAACCGCTGATGGCGCCGCAGGCAATGGTGATAAAGGCAAACGGAAAGAGCTTTCCGGCAAACACCGGTCCGCTGCCATCCATAAAGCGGGTAAACGCCGGCATCTGCAAAGTTGGGCGAACCGCGAGGATTCCTGCGGCAAGAATCGCCACCGTGCCCAGCTTCACAAAGGTGCTTAGATAATCGCGTGGCGCCAGCAACAGCCAGACGGGAAGGGCCGAAGCAGCAAACCCATAAGAGATGATCAGGATTGCCAGCGCACTTCCGCTCAAGGTGAAGACGGCAGAAAGCGAAGCCGAATGCGAAACCCACTGTCCGGCAAAAATGGCCAGAACCACGAACAGGAATCCAATTACAGATGCTTCCAGAACTCTTCCTGGTCGCAAATACCGGAGATAAACGCCCATGAGCAAAGCAATCGGGATGGTCAACCCAATCGTGACGGTTCCCCATGGGCTCGCTTTGAGTGCATTGACAATGATCAACGCCACCACAGCCAGAAGGATTACCAGGATACTGAGCACGGCAATGAAAGAAACCGTACCGGCAACTTTGCCGATTTCCTCGCGCGCCATCTGGCCCAGGGATTTTCCGTCGCGCCGAACGGAGAAAAGCAGGATCACAAAATCCTGGACGCAGCCGGCGAACACAGCTCCGGCAAGAATCCAAAGTGTTCCTGGCAAATATCCAAACTGCGCAGCCAGAACTGGGCCCACCAATGGCCCGGGGCCGGCGATGGCGGCGAAATGATGGCCGAATACTACCCACTTGTTTGTGGGTATGAAATCACGGCCGTTCTCCAGGCGCTCAGCGGGTGTGGCCCGCATCGCATCCAGCGCCAGAACTTTGGCCGCGACGAACTCGCTGTAAAAACGATAACCGAGCGCGTATGTGCAAACTGCGGCTACCAGTAGCCACATGGCGCTGATGGGCTCGCCGCGACGCCACGCGATGGTGGCAAAAGCCACCGCACCCAGACCTGCTACTCCGAGCCAAATCAGGATCCTGGCAATCTTCATGGTTGGCTATTCTGCCATGACCGCTTAAGAAACTCGACCAACTTCACAAAACCGCCGAGAGCAGCGAAATGAGACGAAAGACAGCTCTGTGTTCCTCAGTGCTCTGTGTGGTTGAAAACCCAGGTGCAAACCTTTGCCCCGCCGCAACTCATCCAACCAGCGGGTGTTCAGGTGAATATGGGACGGAGAATTACAAAGTTTGGGCTTGCTGTCATCCTGCTTGGCGTGTTCGGCCTGTCAGGCGCGCGCGGGCAATCGTCTGACGATGCAGACTCCCTTCCGGCTGTCCGCATTACGCACGGCCCGGTGGTGGAGAATGTGACCGACACAACTGCCACTATTGCCTGGTCCACCAATGTGAATTCTGGAACCACTCTCCGTTACGGCACCGCTCCCAATCACCTCGATCAGGGCGCAGGCATGCCTTGGGGTGGCTTTACCCACCGTGTGTACCTCAAGAACCTGCAACCCGGAACCAAGTATTTCTTCCAGGCGGAATCGGGCAAAGCCCAGGGCACAGGCACCAGCGCCATTGCGGATGTAATGTCGTTTGAGACCAGGTCGAGTGGAAATACCCCGACTCCGTAACGCTTTGCGTCTTAAAATTGCGCCCCTACGCTGACCGCCTCTCCAGAACTTCCGTGCTCTGCCTCATGCGTGCTTCCAGCTTCCCCGTAAGCATCAGCCCGAGCATTCTGAAATCGCTGATGAATGACCAGAAAGGGTGCCCAAACGTTGCGGGTTTGTTGCCCTCAATGAGGAAATGTCCGGTCCAGGCAAACCCATAGGCGACCACGGGCCACAGCAACGCATACCACGGATGGCCAACCAGAAAAGGAACGATCACGGTGCATAAGCCAAGTACAGTGCCTGCCGCATGCATCAGGCGATTGCGCGGATTTGAGTGCTCGCGCAGGTAAAAGGTGAAGAACTCGTCGTAACTGGAAAATCGAGGCTCGGGCACCGTTCCTGCCGGCGGATAACTGGAATTCATGGGCGGCAATTTTACCTTAACGCTGAACGGCCGGTCTCAAAAATAAAAAGAGGTTGCATCTTAATATCGCAATGCGATATTATCACCGTGGTTCTTCATGGAACCATGCCCCTTACTGAAGCACGGAGCCCCCTGGCGTTTACACTCCTTCGATCCAGGGGGCTTTGTTTTGTTCTTCTTACCGTCGCGAACCGCAAAATCATGCAAACTTGTGGCTAGTTCTGATCGTAAGCACGCTGCAAGTCGCTGATCTCAATCTTGTTCATCTTCATCATGGCTTCGAACACAGCTTTGGATTTTTTGGGATTTGGATCACTCATTAGTCTGCTGAGAGCGGAAGGAACAATTTGCCACGACAACCCGAATTTATCCTTCAACCAGCCACATCTTCCCTTCTCGCCGCCCTGTGACAGCTTTTCCCAGAACTCGTCCACTTCTTCCTGGGTCTCACAATTTACAAGGAAAGAGACCGCTTCTGTGAATTTGAACTGCGGCCCGGCATTGAGCCCGATGAACTGCTGGCCATCCAGTTCAAACGTCACTGTCAAAACTTTGCCCCCGGCGCGGTTTACGTTCAGCACTTTGGAGTTCTTGAAAATCGAAACGTAATGATTCATGGCCTCTTCAGCCTGGGTGTCAAACCATAAGAATGGAGTGATTTTCTTCATTTGCTTCTGCTCCTTGAGGAAAAACAGACGAATCGCGTGCTTCTGCTCCTGAGGCAGAAAATCCGAGACTGGAAGTTGTGAGACTTCCCTTACATCCCCTCGTCTGCGCTGGGGCCGTAAATCTGCGGTACCTTTGCTCCCATGGGCCGCAGATAAGCCGAGAGCTGACCTCGATGGTGAATCTGATCCAGCAAAAAACCCCAGGCCATTTCATAGCCGAAATCTTTCATCACTTCCTGGCCGCCCCACATGAACGGCAACTGCTCCTCCCATCGCGATGATGGAATCGCATGGAGCCGTTTGGTAAGCGCGTCGTGCTCACGTTCGTATTGCGCAATCACATCTTTCACGCTGGCTGGAGCGGGGACTTCTGTCCATTCAAACACTCCACGTTCCAGCCCTTCCACCAGCACAGCTTCCTCACGAACGACGAGCCAGGCGATCTCCCGTGCAGTGCGCGCTTTGGGATCTGGTTTGTAGGTAGAACCCTCAGGAATGCGGCTGATCACCTTGCCGGTGGCGACCGCCTCCTTTTGCCAGTGCTTTAAGAAGAATTCCTTCTGGTCCATGTTCCCTCCTGATGCACAAACAAATGCCCGGCCATAATCTGGCGGAATATCAATTTTATGCTGACTGGGGGAAGCGCGTGAGTGCGTGTTACACTTCCAGCCCACGGAGGTGAACATGTTTCGTCTTTCAAAAGTATTTGCGGCGCTGATCACCGTCTGCATGATTCTCGGCAGCTCTGGGGCCTTGCTGGCAATCGACCGGGACCACGACCGGGACCGCAAGTGCGAAGAAAAAATCCACAAAGCTGAGGACAACCTGCAAAAAGCCATCCGCAAGCACGGCGAACACAGTCGCCAGGCGGAGCAGAAACGCCATCAGGTGGAAGAAGCCAGAGAGCGCTGCCATGACAGGGACCACGATCACGACCACGACGGCCACTAGACCACTTGGCTTTGACTCAAATGAAAGACCAGGCGTCTTAGCCTGGTTTTCTCTTTGCGCTGAAAATGAACTCTTCTGCTTGCACAATCAGAGCAGTCCGCGGAAGCGCCTGATCGTTAGCCCTAAACTGCTCAATCAAGTATCATTACCTCTGACCGAACTTTTATGGAAAAAGCTCAGGTAGCACGTTTTCAGGACATTCTCACGAAGAAACGCGAAGAATTGCGGCGCGGCCTCAACAAAGAAGAGGCACAAGACGCGCATGATTTTGGCCGTGACGAGGGCGACCGCGCCAACTTCTCGCAATCGAAGGAAATGGCCTTCCTGCAGAAAGCCCAGGAGCGAGGGTTGCTCGTTCTGGTGGAAGGAGCGCTCTCACGCATTGAGAGCGGCACCTTTGGAGATTGCCTGAGTTGCGGACAGGAAATCAGCATCAAACGGCTGAATGCCGTTCCCTGGAGCCGCTATTGCATCACCTGCCAGGAACTGATCGCGGAACAGCGCTGATCACCGGGCTGCACCGCCGCTTTCCCAAATCACATTTACGCTTAGCAACCTTTCCCGGCAACAATGAGTTCCTGTCTATGCTGCCGGTAGAACCCTCTTTTCGGCAGTGCGGCCGGAATTGATGACCTGCAGAGCCAGGGGAACCGTGGTCAGGGCGCCTACCAGCGTCAACGCCACTCCCGCGGCCTTGCACTGATCACGGCTCAGCCGCCCTGACATCAACAAGCCAATTCCCATTCCTAAAGCAACCCGTGTTCCAGCAATGAGACCAATTTCAGGCGCGCTCAATGTACGCTGCATCATTTCGTTACCCTCGTAAGTAAAGAGTCTGTCACCGTTCAGTGATTGGATGCTGGGCCGCTTGTGATTGTTGATCTATCTGTGTTGCCCTGCCGGGACGATTCGCAATTTGGTGCAGCTAGAGTCCGAACTCGCTTAGTCCGCTCTTCCCTGCTCCGGGACGTACCTGGTCCATGGTGCATTGCTGCGGATCTTTGTCCGGACGCCAGCGCAGGAATTTGGTGCCGTGACGAAAGCGGTCGCCGGAAAAATGATCATATTGAAATTCACCCACAAGTTTCTGTTTCAGGGGAATCCATTCCACAGCAGCTGCATCGCGGGTCCAGCGGCTTGGTCCTCCCGGAGCTTTGCCGCTGAATCCGGCTGATTTGTTGGTTTCTTTGGCGATGAGCGGCTTCAAGATGGCTTTGAGTTTCTGGCGCTCGGGAGCGGCAAAACTGGAGCTGAAGCCAATATGGTCCAATTGCCCGCTGTCGTTATAGAGTCCAAGCAACAGAGAGCCGACGTCATCACCCGGCTCTTTGCCTTTCCCGTGGGCCCATCGGAAACCGCCAACCACGCAATCGGCCGTGCGCAAACGCTTGATCTTCACCATCCCCGTGCGCTCGCCGGTCATATATTCACAATCCAGCCTCTTGGCGACCACGCCATCAAGCCCCTGCGTGGCGCCTTCTTTCATCCAGCGCTCGGCAACAGAAAAATCTGAACTGGCAGGCGAGAGATGGATACGCTCAGCGTTCTTGAAAGATGCGGCGAGCTCCTGCAGAGCCATTCGCCGCGCCGAAAGTGGCAAAGAGGTAAGCACCTTCCCGCGCTCACTCAACAAAGTGTCAAAGACAAGATATGAGGATGGAGTTTCCTGAGAAAGCTTTCTGATGCGGCTCGCCGCAGGATGAATGCGTTGCAGGAGCGCGTCGAAGTCGAGTCCCGCCGTGCTGCGGATGATGACTTCACCATCGAGTACGAATTTGCGCTCAGGTAACCGGAGCAGTTGCTCCACCAGTTCAGGAAAATATCTTGCCAGAGGCTGGCCGGCCTTGGATTGCAGAACTACTTCGTTTCCGTCACGAAAAGCAAGGCAGCGAAAGCCATCCCACTTGGGTTCGTAAAGCCAACCCGCGCCACGAGGTATCTCTTTTACCGCTTTTGCTTCGGCCGGAGGATACGGCGGCTCAATAGGAAGATTCAGTCGAGGGAAAATATGGCCCAGAGCATCTGCAGGGACCGCCCCGGCAGTGACATCGGCTTGCTGTTTCACACGCTGCATGCAGGTGTAGATGCAACCGGATCCATCCAGGTCGCTCAACCCGGCTGCGAACTGACCCACGTAGCACCAGTCCTACGGAGGGTGGTTCAGATTGCGATAACAGCGAACAATTCAGCACGTCAGCCGTACTGATGCGAGCTGATATGTGAGCGCGTTCTAATTTGGCTTTTTGGGTACCACCTCTTCATCCTGGATTAGAAACTGTGCCGAACACTTCTCAGAACCGCAGATGACCGGAATGATTCCGCGCATCTGTTTCCTGGTGATCAGGCCGAGGGTGCCGCATTCCGGACAAGCCAGAACAGCCCAGTATGGGTCGTCCTGGTCGCCAACCTCGCCCGCGTTTTCCAAAACAAAGATGCTTCCCGGCTCCATCTCTTCCGGGAGCCACTCTGTAATAATGCTCAGCTGTGCCACCATGAAACACCTCCGTCACCGTTTGCTGCCAGTTCGTTCTCCCTTGTTGATCGCTGGAAGCGAAAGTTCATGCGTTGCCTTCATGAACTTCTACGTTTGCCGTTTCGGCGGAGCGACTGTGCCTGCGCCGGACGGCGGTTGAAAGTCTCTGCCCTCACTTCTCGCACTGCGTCACTCAAACAAATGCCAAGCAACGGCTGCCGCGAGTTCTTGAGAATGTCGATCACCTGCCTTTGCGAATTCTCAAGATAAATCCGTTTGCCATCGGTCAGCAGATGGTAGTCAGAACCTGAGCTCACAGCATCGGCCAGCCGCCCGCCAAACTCCTTCTGCAGGAAGCGCATGATGCGTCGCACTCGCTGCAGCGGAAAGCCTTTTCGCCGCAAAGCGCAAATCACCGCCACTTCCGCCAGGTCGCCCTGAGAGTACAACCGTCGCCGGCCTTCCCTCGCTGGCGCAACGATGCCGCGCTCGTCCCACCATTGCAACTGGCGCGGCGTGATCCCCGTAAGTTTCACCACCTCCGCCGATGTAAACTGCTTTTCCATTGCTGCTAGGAAATGTTTTAAACATTTCCTCTGTCAAATGTTCGGATCATTTTATGGGAGGTATCACAGAAGTCAATACAAATCGATCTTCTTGCATGAGTCAGGAGGAAAACTGAGAGCTGTCTTCGCGATGGCTTGTCAGATGTGTGATCGGAATGACTGCTCTAGCCTGCGCTTCCGCCACCGACAAAATGGACAATCTCCAGCTTGTCTTCGTTTTTGAGCTCAGTGGATTCCCAGTTGCCGCGCGGCACAATTTCCAGGTTCAACTCCACGGCCACGCGATCCGCCTTCATGCCCAATTGAACTACGAGCGCAGCCAGGGTGAGGCCGTCAGGAAAGTCGCGGGATTCGCCATTGATGGTTAGGGTCATATAGTTGGCCGTTCGCTCTTGGCTCTTGGCTCTTGGTCATTGATCTTGATGGGTCGAACTTAAAAGCTAAGAGCCAAAAGCTAAGAGCCGCTTTCAATATCCTCTTCTCTTGTCCACTTCATTCAGCAGCGGCTTGCCTGCAATAAACCGGTTGAGGTTTTCTACAATCAGATCATAGTGCCGCTCCCAGAGATTTTCTGTAACTGCGGCTGTATGTGGCGTGATCAGCACATTGCCCAGTGACCAGAAGGGCGAACTCGGCGGCAGCGGTTCTTCATCAAATACATCCAGCGCCGCTCCGGCAATTCGCTTTTGCTGTAAAGCTTCTACTAGCGCGGCATCATCCACCAATGGTCCCCGAGCTACGTTGATGAGGTAGGCACCAAATTTCATCTCGTTCAGCCGGTCCTGATTAATGATGGCGGTGGTGGCCGGCGTGACAGGGGTACAGAGCAACACGAAATCAGCCTGCGGCAGGAGCTGATCAATCTGCTCCGGACCATAGACCGCATCGGCCGGCCCGGTTCCCTTTTTCGGGTTCTCGCGAATACCGATCACCTTCATGCCCAGCGCCTTGGCTCTTTTCGCGAACTCAAGCCCAATGCCTCCCATGCCTACCACCAGCGCAGTTGCACCGGCGATTTCGCGAGGCCTTGGATGCTCATTCCACAGCAGTTCCTGCGACCAGATCTTCCTCGCCTGATACTGCATTGCTTGCGGCAGGCGTTTTGCCAATGCCAGCACCACGGCAATCGCGTGCTCAGCAACCACAGGGCCATGCACCCCGCTCGAGTTGGTCAGGACTACGTTGCTGTTAATCAGTTCGGGATACATCAACTGGTGTACCGCCGCCGCAGGTGAGTGGATCCATTTGAGCCGGCTGGCAATCTTGAACTGTTCTGGCCGCAATGACCAGCCGATAAAAACATCAGTATCGACAATCTCTTCCGGCACGCGGTCATAACTCTGCAACTGATCGACAATAAAATCAGGATAGGCCTGTTGCAGTTTCTGGCGCAGCCACATTGGCGCATGCCACAGTTCGAAGCGGTGATAGTGAACGATTAGGATTTTCATTATTCCGGTCGCTTCGCTCCAAACCGCCTCGGAGCATCGCAAAGCAGAAGTTCTTTCAGCACCTGACACAAGCGGATCGGCGAAAGCCGGCCTCGCCGCGCTAACATTCCTTTTAGGATGTCTTCAAGATCCGCAAATCTTTTCCTGTCATCTCCTTTGGCTGCTGAAAGCCAAGCATGCCCAGCACCGTAGGAGAGATATCCTGCAATGAGCCATCTGGCCGTAAAGAAAACTTCTGCGCTTCTTCGCTCACCACAATAAAGGGCACTGGGTTAGTGGTGTGCGCGGTGTGCGGGCCACCCGTCGTGGGATCAATCATCTGTTCGGCGTTGCCGTGATCAGCTGTAATCAACATAGTCCCGCCCCGCTGCCGTACGGCGTTGTAAATATCTCCCAGGCATGCATCTACCGTTTCTACGGCCTGAATGGTCGGCGGAATCTTGCCGGAGTGCCCTACCATATCAGCATTCGCAAAATTCACAATTACCACATCAAAAGCAGAATCGCTGGCCGCCTTCATGACCGCGTCAGCAATACCTCGCGCTGACATCTCCGGCTTCAAATCATAAGTGGCGACCTTGGGTGACGGAACCAGCACACGGTCTTCTCCCGGATAAGGCTTTTCCACGCCACCGTTGAAGAAGTAAGTCACATGGGCGTATTTCTCCGTCTCCGCCACGCGCAGGTTCCGCAGTTGATGGTCGGCCATCACGTTTGCCAGGATGTTCTTGAGTGAATCCGGTTGCACGACAAATGGCAGCGTGAACTGCTTATCGTAATGCGTCATGCAAACATATTTCAGGTTCTTTGGTACACAGCTGCGGGGTATTGTCGCGTCCAGCGCGTCGGCATCCGGCAGATCGCGGCCATTCTGGGCTGAGAGGCCGCTCTCTCGAGCCAGGCAGCGGGTAATCTGGCGCGCGCGGTCGGCGCGGAAATTGAAATTGATCACCGAATCGTCGTCGCGAATCGTCGCAACCGGCTTGCCTTCAGGGCCGACGCACACAAACGGCACCACGAACTCATCCGTGACGTTCCGGTTGTAGGAATCCTTCATTCCCTGCACCGGATCAATGTACTCGCCGCCCTCTGCCTTGCCCGCGACCATGGCGTCAAACGCCTTCAACTCGCGATCCCATTTCTTGTCGCGATCCATGGCGTAGTAGCGCCCGCTTACCGTGGCCACCTTGCCAACGCCCAGCTCGCGCATTTTTTGCTGCAGCTTCTCAATGTATCCGGCGCCATTCGTTGGCAGCGTGTCCCGGCCATCCATGAAACAGTGGACGTATGTCCGGTCCACTCCGTTCTGCTTGGCCATGCGCAAAAGAGCATAAAGATGGTTCTGGTGCGAGTGCACTCCGCCATCGGAGAGCAGCCCCAGAAAGTGCAATTGTCTTCCGCCGCTGCGCGCGTTCTGCATCGCCTCCAGCAGCACCGGATTGGAGAACAGCTCACCTTTTTCAATCATGAGATCGATCTTGGTGATGTCCATGTAAACAATACGGCCGGCCCCGATGTTCAGGTGCCCCACTTCGCTGTTGCCCATCTGTCCCTGGGGCAGGCCCACATAGCGTCCACTGGTGTGTATGAGTGTGTTGGGGAATTCCTTCAGCAGGCGGTCGTAATTCGGCTTGCGCGCCAGGGAAATTGCGTTTGCATTCGACGGGGAAGCATAACCCCATCCATCCAGAATGATCAGCACCAGAGGTCGGTTCATTGTTTTGCTCACAGCCAAACCGAAAATTCTAAATGAAGGCAGGAAGCAGCGCCTCCCAAATTCGTCGATGTCTGGCTCTGAATCTATTCTTCAAAGGTTTTTCGAATACTCAAACAACTTCATACCAAAAAAGTCCGTGACTCTCCCCGTAGGCTGATAACCGTGTCGCTTGTAGAACTGTACTGCGCGCTTGAGCGGTGCTGTGGTGTCCAGGCTCACTCGCCGGCAACCCAGATGGCGCAGCTCGAATTCAGCCCGCTCCAGCAATTGTGCGGCTATGCAGGTCCCCTGCCATTCCGGCAACACTGCCATCCCGCGCAAGTGACCTTCTTGTTCGTCAACCTTCGCGCAACCAATCGTTCCCGCCACTCCGCCAGCAGCGCTCACTGCAATAAACAAGGTCATTGACCGGAGTCGTTCTTGCAGGGTTTTCATCGTGAGGACCGTGTCTGAATATGCTTCTTTCGTATAGCTGTTTTCGAACGGCGCAAATGCCGCGCTCAGGCAAGCCAGAATCCCAGCCGCGTCAGAACTCCTGGCCTTTCGAACCGTGACCATCGCTTTACCTCAGGACGCCACTCAGCCATCCGTTCCAAATGTCCGTCCACGCATGCGCAATCATGTTGACGCGCAGGTTTTGTCTCCAGGCCGCAAAGACCCCGTACAGAACGCCCAGGGCGCTGATAAGTACCATCTGCTTCATGCCCTGGTAAGAATGGCCCACACCAAACAGAATTCCCTGCAGCACCACCGCGACGCCCACACTCCTGGTATAGGCGGCAAGCTGCTTCTGAAAGTAACCGCGAAAAACAATCTCTTCGCAGATACCCGCTGAAATGGAGACCGCAATCCACAACCCGACTTCCAGCCAACCTCGCGGCAGCATGGTTCCCACGGATTTGGCGGAATCCGGGCCCAGAATCCAGTGCAGAAGCCACGCGCTGCCTTCCCAAACTGCGAGGAATGGAATGCAAATCGCGACATCAAGGAATGCGTCCTTCCAGCTACGCCAGCGCCCGCCGACCACATCCCACAATGTGAGCCCTTTGTTGTGCACCGCACCACGTATCGTAGCCACCCATCCCCACTCAAGGGCCAAAATGGACAGATATAAGGGCAACACATTGCGGTTCTGTGGCAGCACAGAGCCTCCGCCCTCCGACCGGTGCTGCAAGTAGAATCCATATGCTGTAAGTGCAGCCTGGATGAGCAGCATGAAAACGAAATGCCCGGTAGAAGCAATTGGCTCATTGGGCCGCATTTTGGGCTCTGCGTCCGCGCTCTTCATATCCTTGGCTTATAGATGGGAGGAAAACGAAAGTCCAATCAAAACTGCGGCTCTATGCTCCCAGTGCACGCTGGATTCCGCAAGGCTGTGGCGACCGCGTACACTAATGCTCTTAAGGAGCATCCGCACGTGAACAACAGGTTCTCCTCCCGGGTGGCTTTGATTGCCGGCGGCACTGGCGGTCTGGGGAAAGCTGTCACACTCGCTTTCCTGCACGAAGGCGCCTCGGTGATCGCCACTTACATCATTAAGGAAGAAGCTGACGCTTTGCGTGACGCAGTCGGCTCCTCGGCCCAGCTGGAACTGCTCCCGCTCGATGCCACCGATGAAACCGCCTGCCGCGCTCTTGTAGATGGCATCACCGCGCGGCACGGCCATCTCGATATCCTGGTGAACACCATTGGCGGCTATGCTGGTGGCAAAGCGCTTTGGGAAACCGAGCCCAAAACATGGCATCTGATGATGGACCTCAATCTCAACGCAGGCTATTCTCTTACCCGCGCTGCGGTACCCGCTATGCTGAAGCAAAAGAGCGGCTCCATTGTGAACGTGGCCGCCAAAGCCGCCTTTGATCACGCAGCCGGCGCTGCCGCGTATGCCGCATCAAAATCTGCCGCCCTCGCCATGATCGATTGCCTCGCACAGGACCTCAAAGGCACCGGCGTGCGCGTCAATTCCGTTCTGCCCAGCATCATTGACACTGAAGCCAATCGGCGAGCCATGCCGGATGCCGACTTCTCCAAATGGCCCAAACCGGAGGAGATTGCCCGCGTCATCCTTTTTCTCTGCACTGAGGAGGCCAGACTCATCCACGGGGGCGCCATTCCGGTGTATGGTCAGACGTAAGCGCGTAATTTGGTTTGGTGAGCGGGGGCGCGCGTGAGCCTTCGGTTGGCGTATTAAGAGCTTGCGTATTAAGAACTGTTAAACAGCGGGTTCTCTGCGTCGAAAACCAAAACTCCACTGCTAAAATAACGTAAGTATTGAATCGTTGCCACGTTTCTGCGAATCGATACTTGTTCCCCGGCGAAGCTCAGCTCCGAACATCCGCTGGGACCCTGTAAGACGCAGCAAAACTTGTCCTCTCGCACAAGCGGCCTGGGCCGACGCGCTGGTTGGTACTAAGTCATTTTTTCTGAGGGATCTGGCAAATGTGGATTGTAAAGCTGGCGTTGAACCGTCCTTACACGTTCATCGTCATGGCGCTGCTCATTTTGATTCTCAGTCCCATTGTGATCCAGCGGACGCCCGTCGACATCTTCCCAGACATCAACATCCCAGTCATCAGCGTGATCTGGCAATTCAGTGGCATGAATGCCCAGGAGATGACGGATCGGATCGTCAGCAATACGGAACGCGGCCTCACCACCATCGTCAACGATATCGAGCATGTTGAAACGCAGGCGATGGACGGCCGTGCCATCACCAAGATTTTTTTTCAGCCCACAGCCAATCTCCAAACTGCCCTCGCCCAGGTGACCGCCATTTCGCAGACGGCAGTGCGCAGCCTTCCAACCGGAACGCAGCCGCCTCTCATCATTGTTTATTCCGCGTCCAGCGTTCCCATCGTTCAGGTCGGCATCAGCAGCAACAACCTCTCTGAGCAGCAGTTGTTCGATCTCTCAGTAAACTTCATTCGTCCCCAGATGACCATTGTTCCTGGAGCGGCAATTCCATTTCCTTACGGCGGGAAGCAGCGCGTAATTGCGGTGGATCTGGATACTGCGGCCCTTCAGTCCAAAGGGCTCACACCGGTGGACGTGGTCAACGCAGTCAACGCGCAAAATCTGATTCTGCCCTCCGGAAGCGCCAAAATCGGCCCAATGCAATATCAGGTGGAGATGAACGGCAGCCCGAACAGCGTGGCAGGAATAAATGATTTGCCGATTAAGACCCAGAATGGCGCCACCACCTACCTGCGCGACGTCGCCCATGTGCGTGACGGCTACACCCCGCAAACGAATATAGTTCGCCAGAACGGATTGCGCGGCACCCTGATCAGCGTGATGAAGAATGGCGGTGCATCCACGCTGGACATTGTGGCCAACATCAAGGCCACGCTGAAGCGCCTTGCTCCTACGTTGCCGGAAGACCTGGTCATGAAGCCCATGTTCGACCAGTCTCTCTTTGTGCGCGCATCCATTGAAGGTGTAATCAAAGAAGCCCTTATTGCCGCCTGCCTCACGGCCGCCATGATTTTGCTCTTCCTGGGGAACTGGCGCAGCACACTTATCATTGCCATTTCCATTCCACTCTCCATTCTTTGCTCCGTAATCCTGCTGAGCGCGCTGGGAGAGAGCCTGAACATCATGACCCTGGGAGGATTGGCGCTCGCCGTAGGCATATTGGTGGATGACGCCACCGTCACCATAGAAAACATTGATCGTTATCTGGCCACCGGTAAGCCGCTAATCCCCTCAATTCTTGAAGGCGCGGCCCAGATCGCAGTCCCTGCGTTTGTTTCTACGCTGTGCATCTGCATTGTCTTCGTTCCCATGTTTTTCCTGACCGGCGTGGCAAAGTTCCTGTTTGTTCCGCTGGCGGAAGCGGTGGTTTTCGCCATGCTGGCGTCATACCTCCTCTCGCGAACCCTGGTGCCAACGCTTCTCATGTACCTGCTGCGCGGGCATGAACATGAAGAGCATCGCGAACCAGGTGGCATCTTCGCCCCGTTACAGCGTTTCCAGCGCTGGTTTGAGCAGAGATTTGCCTCGGTGCGTGACGCCTATCACACAACTCTCGCCGCTTGCCTGGAACATCGCCGGCTGTTTATTTCGTCGTTTCTGATCTTCTGTATCTTCTCCGTCGGTCTGGTTGTGTTCCTGGGCCAGGACTTCTTTCCCACTGTGGATGCCGGCACCTTCCGCCTGCATGTACGCGGCCCGGCCGGCCTGAGAATTGAAGAAACGGCCCGGCTATGCGACGAAGTGGAAAATGTACTGCGTCAGGAAATCCCAAAGAACGAGCTGGTCACGATTCTGGATAACATCGGCCTGCCTTACAGCTCCATTAACAACACTTACAGCACGGCCGGATCCATCGGTAGTTCAGATGCTGAAATTCTGGTTTCTTTGAATCAGGACAAGCACCGCCCCACTGATGAATATGTGAAGCAACTTCGCCAGGAGCTGCCCCGCCTGTTTCCCAGTGTGGAGTTCTTTTTCCAACCATCTGACATCGTCAGCCAGATCCTGAATTTCGGCCTGCCTTCGCCGATTGATATTCAGATCGTAGGAAAAAACCAGAGCAAGAATTACGAGCTGGCAGAAAGATTGTCCAACCGTCTGCGTCAGGTTCCCGGCGCAGTGGACGTACACGTGCAGCAGCTCAGGAATTCGCCTGCGATCCGGCTCAACGTTGACCGAAGCCGCGCTCAGCAGGTGGGCCTGCAGCAGCGTGACGTCGCGCAGAACCTGCTGGTTTCTTTGAGCGGAAGCTTCCAGACTTCGCCCACTTTCTGGCTGAATCCGGAGAACGGCGTTACTTACAACGTTGCCGTGCAGACGCCGGAATACAAGCTCGATTCTCTGCAGTCACTGATGAACACTCCAGTGGACGCTCCCGGTGCTCCAGCTCAGCAGGTGCTTGCCAACCTGGCAACGGTTTCGCCCACCGTCACTCCTGCCCTGGTGTCTCACTACAACATCCAACCAGTAGTAGATGTCTATGCCAGCGTACAGGGACGCGATTTGGGAGGCGTGGCCCGCGATACCCGCCGGATCGTGGACGAATTTGAAAAGCAGTTGCCACGCGGTTCAGAGATTGTCATGCGTGGCCAGGTGGAAACCATGACCAGTTCTTTCGCCGGCCTTGGGTTTGGGCTGATCATGTCCATTGTCCTCATTTACCTGCTGATTGTGGTCAATTTTCAATCCTGGCTCGATCCGTTCATCATCATTACCGCGTTGCCTGGCGCACTCGCGGGGATAGTCTGGATTCTTCTGCTTACCCACACCACGCTGAGTGTCCCATCACTCACCGGCGCAGTCATGTGCATGGGGGTGGCCACGGCCAACAGCATCCTGGTGATATCGTTTGCCCGAGAGCGCATGGGCCAGGGACTGAGCGCATGGGACGCCGCGCTGGAAGCAGGTTACACGCGCATGCGTCCCGTGGTGATGACAGCCCTCGCTATGATCATCGGCATGATTCCCATGGCGCTTGGGCTGGGCGAAGGCGGCGAGCAGAACGCGCCCCTGGGCCGTGCAGTGATTGGTGGCTTGATATTCGCTACCGTGGCAACATTGTTCTTTGTTCCGGCAATTTTCAGCGTGCTTCATGGCCGCAAGGCGGCCACTCAGCCTGGGGAACCCAACCTATGACTCAGTTGACACAACAACCTTTTGAAACCAGTACAGTTTCAAAAACCGGCAAGAAGACTCATAGCGCCCGCGTGGCGGTCATCGTTGTAGTGGTGCTCCTTCTGGCAGGCGGTTTTGCCATTGTTCGTCGTCTTTCTGAACATCAGGCTCTGGCCAAGGAAACGGAAAAGCTGGCTGTCCCCACCGTGGCTCTCACCAAGCCAGGTACCGAGCCGGCAGATGAAAGCATGGTTCTGCCGGGACAGCTTCAGGCGTTTGTTCAGTCTGCAATCTACTCCCGCACCAACGGTTACCTTCTCAACTGGACGCATGACATCGGCAGCCACGTGCAAAAAGGCCAATTGCTGGCAGAAATCGACACCCCCGAAGTTGACCAGGAGCTGTCACAGGCCAGGGCCGCGCGCCAACAGATTGAGGCGCAATTGCAACTGGCGAAGAGTTCCGCTGAACGCTGGACCAATCTGCGCAAGACAGATTCCGTATCGCAACAGGAAGCCGACCAGCAGACCAGCGCCTACACGCAGGCCCAGGCCAATCTGGCTGCTGCAGACGCCAACGTGCGCAGGCTGGAGCAGCTTGAATCCTTTAAACACATCTACGCACCTTTTTCCGGCGTGATCACACGCCGCAATGTGGATCGCGGCGCTCTCATTACCGCCGGTAGCACAGGCCAGCGTGAATTGTTCGACATTGCCCAGGTCGATCCTCTTCGGGTTTATGTGAACGTGCCCCAGTCGGATGCACCGTCTATCAAGACCGGTTTGTCGGCTTTTGTTGAACTGCAGGAATTTCCCAACCAGAAATTTCCCGGCAAAGTAGTTCGTACTGCCGATGCCATTGATCCTGCCACGCGCACTTTGCTCACGGAAATTGACGTGCCCAACAAAGGCGGCCACCTGTTGCCTGGCGCCTACGCTCAGGTTTCTTTTGCCGTCCCGCTGCACAGCACCCGCATTACTGTTCCGGTGAACACATTGCTCTTCCGAGCCGAGGGACCGCGTGTAGCAGTGGTTGGTCCTGATCAGAAGGTTCACCTCAAACCAGTCACCATCGGCCGTGATTTCGGTACCAAGCTGGAAATCCTTGGCGGAGTGGACCAGAACGATCAGATCGTCGTGAATCCCGCCGATTCTCTGGAAGAGGGACAGCAGGTCAATGTAAAAGCAGGAGGCGACACCCGCTCGTGACCCGCATCTTTCTTCGGCTCCTTACAGCTGCTTGCCTATTCTCAATCGTCGCTGGATGCAAAGTCGGGCCCAATTACACGCGCCCGTCCGTGCCGGTTGCCCCAGCGTGGAAAGAGCAGGCGCCGTGGCGGGTAGCCAGTCCTCAGGACAATATACCCAAGGGAGACTGGTGGACGATATTCCACGATGACGAACTGAACCAGTATGAGGCCCAGGCCATCAAGGCCAACCAGACCATTGAATCGGCACGGTACCAACTGCAAGAAGCGCGCGCATCGGCCCGCATCACACAATCCGGCCTCTTTCCCCAGCTCTCGACTGGCATCAGCACGCAGAGAGCTCGCACTTCCGCCAACCAGGCCACTGCTTCGGGTACGCCACTCACTGCTGCTACAACTCAGAACAGCTTTATCGTCCCCTTCAACGTAACCTGGGAAACAGACGTCTTTGGAGGGTTGCGCCGCAGCGTGGAATCATCCAACGCGGCGTATCAATCCTCTGCCGCGGCGTTGGAAAACGTACGATTGCTGATCACCTCAGACCTGGCGGCAGATTATTTCAATTTGCGCGAGTTGGATGCCGAGATCGCGGTAGTGGATTCCGCCGTGGAGTATCAGCAGAAGGCGCTTGACCTTGTCAATAACCGCCACGCGGGGGGCGTCGCTTCAGGGCTCGATGTAGCGCAGCAGGAGACGCAACTCAATGCGACTCGCACACAGGCGACTCTGCTGCGCAACCAGCGCGCCCAGTTCGAACACGCCATTGCCGCTCTGTCCGGCGTTCCCGCTTCCACATTCAGCGTTCCTTCACGGCCGCTGGCCACTGAGCCTCCGGCTTTTCCCACCGGAGTACCTTCTGACGTGCTGGAACGCCGCCCTGATGTGGCTCAGGCTGAGCGCCTGATGGCTTCTCAGAATGCGCAGATTGGCGTTGCCAAAAGTGCTTTCTTCCCCAGCATTGGGATTTCCGGCGGCGTCGGCCTGAACAGCAAAGACATCGGTCTTCTGGCAAATGCGCCCAGTGTCTTCTGGGCCCTGGGAGCCAATGTCGCTCAAGAATGGCTTACAGGCGGTCGCCGTAAAGCGCAGATGGATTTTGCCACTTCAGCTTATGGAGCTTCAGTGGCAAATTATCGCCAGAGCGTGCTCACCGCATTTCAGGAAGTGGAGGATGGCCTTTCTGGACTCAACATCCTTTCCCAGGCCGCCGGCACGCAACAACAAGCAGTGGATGCCGCCCAGCGTGCTCTGAAGATTGCCAATGATCGCTACGTGGGTGGACTGGTTACTTACCTTGACGTGGTCACTGCGGAGCAGACGCTGCTGGATAATCAGCGTCTGGCTGCTCAACTCCTTGGCCAAAGGCTGCTTACATCTGTCGGCCTGATCAAAGCACTGGGCGGGGGCTGGGATGCATCAAGTCTTCAATCCATTCACGTGGATACCAGCCTTAAGCAAGCTCTGCAACCCTGAGCGGACCTGCCTCCTCTGCGTTCCTCTAAAATGCTCTTAGCAGGGCAAGTTCGTCACTGATGCAAGGCACATTTGTTCCAAAGCGCGTACTTGCTGCCGGTTGGCCCGTCCTGGCGATAGCGCTGATCTGCGCCTGCGTGCTGAGCGGTCAGCAAGAGACGAAGCCGGACGCACAGGACCAGGAATCCGCCGTCGCTCTGATAAATCAAGCTGCCGCAAACGAAGTTGCTGCGCTGCGAAGCACAGGGCATCTCCGCTACCGTGAAACCGTGGAATGGAAGTGGGGAACAGAAACGCGCGAGGTGATCGCAACTCCGGAGGGCCGGGCAGACCGGATTGTCAGTTTCAATCATCGACCGCTCGCTGCCGATCAGGAGCAAAAACAGGAACAACGTCTGAAAAAGCTTATCAGTGACCCGGATGCGGTACGTCATGAACTCGCAGACCAAAAAGACGAATTGAAACGCCGCATCGCATTGATGAAAGCCTTCCCTACTGCTTTCCTCTTCACTCCGGATGGAGAAGAAGATGGAAAGCTGAAGTTCAGTTTTCGTCCCACTGGTTCGTTCTCACCGCACGACCGGGAAACTCAAATTTATCGCGGTTTGGAAGGAACGGTGTGGGTTGAGCCTGACCAGAAAAGACTCACACGCATCGACGGCATCGTTACCAAAAATGTCTCATTCGGATGGGGAGTTTTTGGAAAGCTCTATAAAGGCGGACGCTACCTGATTGAACAAACCCAGATAGAGCCGGGCGCATGGCAAATCACCAAATTAGATCTGGACCTGAAGCTGCGGGTGTTTCTCTCCACCTCACGTTTTCTGAGAAATGAGGCAAACTCTGGTTTTGCCCCTGTCCCCGCAGGGACAACGTACAAACAAGCTCTCGAATTGCTGCTTGACGCCTCCTCTCAAACTGTTCAGTAACGGCAAAGCCCTTCGCGTCAGCCAACAAGCACAACTTAAGACCTGAGGAGCAGAAGATTTTGTGTCAAAAGACTTAGCCCAAGCATCCAAGTCTCAAAATGAAGGGTATTTTTCTGGAGATCGGCGGCTGGGCTTTTATTGTCACAGGACTAGGAGGGCTTTTCCTTCCGATTCTGCCGGGGCTCCTGTTTCTTCTGATTGGGCTGGTTATTCTTTCAGCTCGTCACCATTGGGCACGACGCTGGATAATTCGGTTGCGTGAACGGTTCCCTCAGGCCGACCGGCAGCTGAGGCGGTTCCTCAGCAAACATCCTATACGCATTCCGGGCTTCGATTCTCCACATCGCAGTGAATGAATCCCGCTACTCAGATCTGCTTCTCCCGCTGATTCCAACTGGCGTCCTGTGCTTAACGCCGGGCTCCATGCCTTGCCTCACTCCACACATAAGAATTCATTAGTATTAGACCTATGCAAGCCTGGCTGTTAAATAAGCCTGCTCCCGTGGAGAGCAGTCCTTTATCGCTCGAGCGAATGGCTGATCCGGTCCCGGCAGCTAACGAAGTTCTGGTACGTGTCACCGCCTGCGGGATCTGCCGGACAGACCTGCACGTTGTGGAAGGCGAGCTGCCGCCCCGCAAGAGCCCTGTAATCCCCGGGCATCAGGTGGTCGGAGTCATTGAACGTGTCGGAAGCAATGCCCACAAATACTCGCCCGGCACTCGGGTTGGTATTCCCTGGCTGCATAAGACGTGTGGTGTGTGTCCGTATTGCCGGAGTGGACAGGAAAACCTGTGCGATAACCCGGAGTTCACCGGATATACAAACAATGGGGGATTTGCCGAGTACACAGTGGCGCATGAAGATTTTGTTTATCCCTTGCCGGAAGGTTTTGCTGACCTGCAGGCCGCGCCGCTCTTGTGTGCAGGAATCATCGGTTTCCGCTGCCTGCGGCTTTCCGGCATCGAACGCGGCCGCAACTTGGGAATTTACGGATTTGGCGCCGCGGGACACGTCTGTATTCAGGTTGCGCGGTACTGGGGAGCGAACGTCTTCGTCTGCACGCGAGAAGAGAAACACCGGCGCCTTGCCCTGGAACTGGGCGCGGTATGGGCTGGCGCCGCCGCTGAAGAGCCGCCAGAGAAGCTGGATGCATCCATCATCTTTGCGCCAGCGGGCGAATTGGTTCCCCCGGCATTGCAGGCGCTGCGAAAAGGCGGATCCCTGATTCTGGGTGGAATCTACATGAGTCCGATCCCCAGCTTCGATTACGGCCTGCTGTACAAAGAGCGTTCTATCAGAAGCGTCGCAAACAACACTCGTGAAGACGGCAACGATTTTCTTCGCGTTGCCGCCGAGATCCCTATCCGTACGGAAGTGCAGGTTTTTGCATTTACTCAGGCGAATCAAGCCCTGAATGCCCTCAAGCACGACGGAATCCGTGGGGCCGGAGTGCTCCAGATCTAATCACAGCCATCAGTGACCACCGTCACAGCTTTTTGCCAAAGGTCCGTACCAGCATTGAGCGGGGTGCAGGAGTACCCTGATTATGAAGTCGCGTCCAAATGGGTATCTTCTGATTGTCTTTGCTTTCGTGATCACCGTGATTGTTTTGGTAGGAGCAGTTCCGGGCCCTGATGAGCAACCCTCTAAATCACAGAGAAACAACGAAATAGAGCATCTAATTTACTCGCTGAACGGCCCTGACCTCTATCGTGCGCATTGTGCGCCTTGTCACGGTGCGGACGGCAAGGGAAAAGGCCCTGTAACGCCTGCACTGAAGGACTTGCTTCCTGACCTGACGACCATCGCACAGAGAAATGGCGGCGTCTTTCCAACTGAACATGTGCGCAGCATAATTGCGGGCAGGAACGTGACGGTCGCTCACGGCTCGCGTGAGATGCCGATCTGGGGCGAGATATTTCACCAGGTCCAGGATGATCGTGACTACGGCGATATTCGCCTGCAGAACGTTACGGAATACCTGCGCTCGATTGAAGAGAAGTAAGGCCGCCGAAAAACTTTAGACCGCGAGCCGCGCGGGCTCCGGTTCGGGCAAAGAAGAAACAGCCAGAGGCGGATCCTTCATGCGCAAGAACCAGTTCTCCACAACCATGGTGCGGCAGAAGCGGGCGTTGCGCAGGAGAATCCGGGCTGCCAAATTGCGTGCGACTCTGGGAAGACGTTTGGCAAGGCGTTCTGCCCCGCCATTGCCTCGGAAGCGCTGGCCCAGCCATTCTGGATATTGCGCCAGTTGCGCTGCCGAATAATCGCCCAAAGCTGTCCGCAATACACGAGCGGCGATCAAGCCCGATTCAACCGCCGGGCGGATTCCTTCCCCGCTCTGCTCATAAGCCAGGCCCGCCGAGTCGCCAATCAGCAAGACGCCGTCAGAGACTAGCTTGCGCGGCGAATATCCATGGAGAAGATAAGCGTGGCCGGCGAAACGTCGCGGCAGTGAGAAGCCCACCTTGCCGCTATCGCGAAGGAATTCTGCGAAGGCGTTTACGTGTTCGCTGAGTTTGTGCTGGTCAAGCCTGCCCAGACCGATATTGAGGAAATTCCCTTTACGGAAGCACCATCCGTAACCTTGAAGATCGCGGCAAAAGAACAGTTCCGGCTGCTCAGCTGAAATTTGACAGGATGCCGCTTGCGCTTCGTCCATGGCAAATTCAAGTTCCTGTGCTATGACCGGAGCTTCCGCGATGCGACCGTTGATGAAGCGCGCTACCGGGCAGAAGTGCCCTCCTGCGCCGATCAGCATCCGCGCCCTGAACTCACCGTTGATGATCCATTCGTCTTTAGAGCGCTCGATGCTTCTGATCGCCACTCGCTCCTGCACCTCTGCGCCGCAGCGCCTCATCAGGTATTCATCAAATTCGCAGCGACGGATGCCGAAGCTGACCGGCTGATCATAGTGAATGCTTTTCTGCTGCTGCCCCAGACCGCTTATACGAAACGCTGAAATCGGCTGCAGCATCCTGCTGCGCGCGTATTCCAGTGGATCAATTTCAAGGGCCTGCAGGACAAAAGGTGTGATCCAGCCGCCGCATATTTTGTCCCGCGGAAAAGACGCCTTGTCGAGCACAACCACGTCAAGCCCGGAAGAGCGCAGCCCCCAGGCGCATGAAGATCCTGCGGGTCCCGCGCCCACGATTAAGACGTCGCACGAACGCATTCTTGTTCCTTTTCCTGAATAGAAGGCAGATAAAGATGCGCGCGGGTTAAGGGCTGCGACGAGCACTTTTTCCCCGCAAAAACCACCTGGAACAACTGCAGGCTGCCAAAGCGAAAAGCGGCAACGGAGCCGGCAAGATACAAACGCCACATTCTCGCAAACTGCTGGCCAAGCTGTGCTCTCACCGCCTCAAACTGTTGCTCAAATGCCTTCAGCCAGCACTCACACGTGCGTGCGTAATGCATGCGCAGGTTTTCCACGTCGAGCACACTGAAATCATGCGGTTCAAGGAACTGCATCACTTCACGGAGAGCTGGAGGATACGCGCCGGGAAAAATTCGGCGGCGGATCCAGGCATTCATTGGCCGCGGTCGATTGCGTCCGATGAAGTGCAAGAGTCCGCGCCCGCTGTCTCCAATCGTGCGCCAGATGGTTCGTACCAGCTCCGAGTGATGCGCCTTCCCAACATGCTCCAGCATGCCTACTGAAACGAACGCATCTGCCCGGCTGCTTATGTTGCGATAATCATCCTGGATGAATTCCACTCTTTGCGCCAGCCCCTCCCTCTGAGCGCGCTCGCGCGCAAAGGCAATCTGCTCCGTGGAGATGTTGAAGGCCTTTACCTTCACACCAAAGTGTTCTGCCATGTGCAGCGCCAGTGCGCCCCAGCCGCATCCCGCCTCCACCACGGTTTCACCCGGTTTTAACCACAATTTGCGGCAGACCAGGTCCATTTTGGCCCGCTGCGCTTCTTCGAGCGTTGCCTCCGGCTCCGGAAAATACGCGCACGTATAGACCATCTGGGAATCCAGCCAGAGCCGGTAGAAGTCATTGGAAATATCGTAGTGATGGTGAATGTTTCTTCGCGACCCAACAGGCGAATTCGATTCCACCCAGCCCAGACAGCGGGAAAAAATCCGCGCGGACGGTGAAACGGGGACCTCGTAAAGTCTTTCAACCACATCCACCAGATCACCCTCGATCTCAATCCGGCCTTCGCTGTACAGATCACCAAAATTAATTTGCGGATTGCGGGCCAGTGCCAGGAGGGTGGCCCGGTCTTTGATCCAGACTGTAGGTACGGCGGAGGGCAAAGTTGTCACGCTGTGGTCAGGCGTTCCTATGGCAAGACGCACAGGTGCTGGGGCTGTGGCTCGTTGAATAGCAGCCAGCAAAACACGATCAAACCAGGGAAGAGGCATCCGTTCCCCCTTGTTCCGGATTGAAGAGCAAGCCTTGGCGGTTGTTTGGCGCCCGCCGCTGCTGACGGCTAAATTATCCGCGAGAATGGCTGGAGACTCAACTTGATTCCAGCCAAAATCCGCCCTTTACTCGTTCGGATGCGTTCCGCGACTGCCGTGTAACAATAAGCATGAAGCCCATGGCCCAAAAACTCACATCCACCGGCCCAGGTCTTACAAAAGATGCCATTTCGGCGGCCTATGCAAGGATCCGCCCATCCGTCGTGGATACGCCCGTGAAGGACGTTTCCGCCCTCTTTCCGCAGACCCGCGCCAGGGTCTATTTCAAAATGGAAAATCTGCAGAACACGGGATCTTTCAAATTGCGTGGCGCCACCAACCGAATTCTTGGGCTTTCAAAGTTGCAGGCCCAGGCGGGCGTTGTTGCCGCTTCCAATGGGAATCATGGGCTCGGAGTAGCTGAAGCGGCAAAGCGCGCCGGTATCCCGGCTGAAGTATTTGTGTCAGAGCACGTCTCTCCGGCCAAGGCCCGGCGCATTGAGCAGTCCGGAGCAATCATCCGTCACGCCGGCACAGACCCGCTTGATGCGGAATTGGCCGCGAGGGCGGCGGCTGAGGCTTCCGGCAAGGTCTTCATTTCCCCCTATAACGACTTTGAGGTCATGGCTGGCCAGGGAACCATTGCAGTAGAGCTTTTGCAGCAGATTGGGCAACTGGACGCTGTTTTTGTGGCTGTTGGCGGAGGGGGTTTGATCGGGGGAATCGGCGCCTACATGAAGGCGGCATCGCCGCATACAGAGGTCGTCGGTTGCTGGCCCCGAAACTCTCCTGTGCTCTACGAATCCATCAAAGCCGGCCGCATTGTAAATGTACCGGAACAGCCCACCGTCTCCGAAAGCACCGCAGGAGGACTGGAGGAGGATTCAATAACACTCGACGTCTGCAGCCGCGTAATTGATCGCGCTGTGCTGGTGAGTGAAGATGAGATTCTCTCCGCTATGCAACTAGTGCGCGACAGTAGAGGTTGGTCGATTGAAGGCGCCGCCGGAGTGGCAATTGCTGCATTGGTTAAAGAAGGAGCCAGATATCAGGGTAAGACGGTGGCCATCATTATTTGCGGTGGAAACCTGTCAGAAAAAGTGCGCGCCATGATCGAGTGAGCGAGTAATAACGTCGTGCCGAGCGCAGCAGCAATCGAGATCTGTCACTCACGTTCTTTCCGGCTTCTTCTGCTCTGACTCGTGCAATACATCCAGGGTGTCTGATTCTTCCAGGGCTTCCACATTGTAGCCGGCTGTTTCCATACTGGCTGCGCGAGCACGGATCTCTTCCGCAACCGTGGAGATCCGCTCCAGATCCGGGGGCTGCGCTGCGGCAGCATCAAGCATTCCGCGAAACGCCATCCATCCCAGCAGCCGCTCAAACTGTTCTTTTACCGCGTAAGTCACACCCTCATATTGGTGCACGCCCATGGCCCATGCGACATCTGGATCATGGATCCAGCTGTAAGGCACGCTGGAACGTGACGAATGAGCAAAGCTGGCCCGTATCCGGGCCACCGCACGCCACTTTTCCTGTTCCAGGTCGGCGCCTTCAAGGCCAGCCTCCGCCAGCATTTCAGCCAGTGGCTCTCGCAAACGAAGCGCATCAAAAAGTTGCGCTGCAGCAGCGTCACGATGTCGAGGATCGAGTAAACATCCCAGCGCTTCCACGGCGCACCAGCCAAGCACCGCAGTCCACACTGCCTGAGACTCAGTACCGGGCCTTGCGATTGGCAAAACTGACTTGAGCTCAGCAGGCCACTTCACTCCAGCCTTCCTGCTTAGTGCCGGCAGCATGAGCGCTGCCCTCATACGCTCAGCCAGCGCGTGCTGAGAAACACGGCGATGGGGAGTCCAGTCCTCAGGTGGAGCTATTCCGGCCACGCTCGCTGCTACGCCGCCAAGATAACTTTGCACCGCTTCCAGCAGGGGAATCACAGTTTTTTCGAGTTCCTGTAGCAGGGCACTCACTTCCCTGGTCTTCACAGGTCCATCGGCGATGCACGCCACCATGGAGAGTTGCTCTGTAACCTGTGGACGGGCCAGGGCACGCAATGCCTGATGGATGGGCCGGAGCCGCAGGCCAAACAGCGCATCCTCCAAACTGCTCACGCCTTTTCCCGCCAACTCATCGCACAGCAGACCCCACGGGTGCGCCTTATCCTCACGCAGGTCACGCCATTCCAGAAAAACCTGGCATTGATAGGCATGCAGTTCAAGTTTCAGGCCACGTTCCGCCAGATCGCCCGAGCGATGCAGAAATTCCATTCCGCTTACAGCATCACGGCAGGCAGCGAACATGACGGAGTCGTGCGAAAGCCCAAAAGATTCAGCCAAAGTGCGCCGGCGCAGATGCTTGCCGCCATCGGGCGTCTTCTCTGCATAAGCGCAGGAAACGCGCACCCAGCCATGAGTGCTGGCGAACCGATTGTTATAGACCACCAGGGCCCGGTCATTGCCGCTGCGGTTCGAGTAGGCGAACACATCTTCATTCACATGCCCGTGGTCAGTGAAAAAATCGAACAGAAGGAAGTCGCGCACTTCGGCAAAGACGTTGCGCCGGTGCAGCAACGGAGAAATTTGCCGCTCGTGTCTAGCCACAAGCCAGCTGTCCGGCTGCTCGTCATAATAGGCCCGCCGATACTCCATCCCGTAGCGCTCGGTAAAACCCTCAATCTGGCCATGGCCAAACATTGGCAAGCCCGGCAGGGTCGCCATAAGTGTGCAAACCCCAAAATACTTGTCGCCTTTGCCGAACTGGTCCACCGCCGTACGTTCGTCCGGGTTGTTCATGAAATTCACGTAGCGCTTGAGCACATCGGGATCGAACGTGAGTGTGTTCTTGATCACGTTGCGGTAATTGCCGTTCTCTTCATCGCGCAGCATGTTCATAAAGGCGCTGTTGTACACGCGATGCATGCCCAGTGTGCGCACGAAATAGCCTTCCATGAGCCAGAATGCCTCGGCCAGCAGCAGCGTGTTTGGAGCCTCGGCAGCCACTCGATCCACCACTTCGCGCCAGAACTCGTTCGGCATGGCAGCATCGAACTCAGCCTTGGTCAGCCCATGCTCAGCGCGGGAGGGTATCGCTCCGCCCGTCCCAGGCTCTGGGAACCATAAGCGTTGGTAATGCCGCTTGGTGAGGGTCATAGCCGCGTCGAAGCGAATGATTGGAAACATTCGCGCCACGTGCAAAATGGTTTGAATGACGGCTTCACGGACTTCAGACTTCAAATAGTTGAGCTGCGCCGTATCGTTCCACGGAAAACTGGTGCCGTCATTTCCGTGATAGATGTATCGAGTGTCGCCGGACCAGCGATCGCTGCGCTGAAATACAACAGCCGCGTCCGTGCGATCAAAATAGTGATCTTCGATTTTGATATCGACTCGACCATCGTTTGATACGTCTGGCCCGCTAAAGCCGTAGACCGGAAATGGGGCGTAGGGTAAAGAGATGAACCAGTCCGGGTGCTCTATGACCCAGCGTGAATCAATGCCCATATGGTTTGGCACCATGTCACTGGCCAGCCGGATGTGGCGAGCCCATGCACGGTCCCGCAAGCTCTGGTAGGCCTCATTGCCGCCAAGGTCCTGAGCAATGTTGTAATCCAGCAGTGAATATGCGGATGCTGCCGCTTCAGGGTTGCCGCACATCTGTTTGATTCTCTGCGATGCGCGGCTTCGCTCCCACAACCCGATCAGCCACAGTCCATTGAAACCCCGGCGAGCCAGTAAATCCAGTTCTTCATCCGGCACCTGGTCCAGCCGGCTCACCTCGCGTTTGTAGGCCACGGAGAGTTGGTGCAGCCAGACGTAAACGCTCTTGGCCATCATCACGCTGCGTGGCATCCAGTCCTGGTCCGGGCTGAACCGTTCATATTCGTGCTCTGCGGAAGTAAACTGCGGAACAGCCGCGGCGCTTGAATCACCCCACGTCTGGGCATCACCAAAGTGTTGTCCCGGAGTGTGAAATCGCATCCAGACGGCCATTTCTTCTTCCTTCAAGATGTCCAGCGCCACCAGCATCCGGCGGAAAAGTTCCCCCAGCAACGGCGTCCATTGTTCACGGATAAACGCAATCTGGCCTTCCAGAGAGTCAGGCGAGGCCAGGGCTGGAGCGCGCAACATGTCAATCAGATTCTGGCTACGCCCGCCAAAAGTGGGCTGGCCATCAAAGTATTCGCGCACAGACACGGTGAGCTGCTGGTACGGAGTGGCCCGAACAAGCGGCGCATCGTCGAACAGTTCTTTGAAAAGCTGGAACGCAGGGTTGGTGTTTTCCAGCCACAGCATGAGCAACTCTTCCAGCGCGATCGCTCGATGCTGCATACCGTGAGTGGAACTGGCCAGCCATTCCGCTGCGGTCTGTTGATTGCGATAGACAGTGACTGGAGGAAATTGCTGGACAAATGAGAGCAGAGTATTTTCCAGTCCTTTGGTCCCGAGGCGCGCCTCCAGCCAGGACAGCGCATCATTCATCACATTGGGATAGCGCTGGCGATATTGCGCCATGATAACGTGCAGCGCCTCGTCTATCATGCCCATGGCATTCAATGCCCCTGGGTGAATCGCCCGTTCCGGATGATGCGCAGCATCGCGGACCCGGTTCATGCGTTCCGCAAACTCGCGACTGGCTGCCAGGTTGGCAAAGATTACATCGCCGCTCAGAGAGAACAGCGTATCGTCAAAACCATAGCGGTCGCGCGCCTGACGTGAAACATGGAACTCGAACATTGACAGTTCTGTCCTTTGATCTTCTTTCACTATATCAATGGCAATACAGTCCAGTGCAGCAGGCCCCTATCGTGAAGAGCTCATGAACATTGATCTCTCCTCCAGCCCTTTGAGTTGCACGAAACAGGCACTTGGACTCCGTCGCTCAGTGTGCGTCGCACATTAATTTGAAATCTCGCGAAGGAAGCTGACCCCATGGGGAATCGAAAGTCCGAAATTTTGCGCCACCGTCTGGCCCATATCCGCAAGCGTGTTCCGTGTTCCTAGATTTGCGGACTTGTCTCCCGGACTGAATGCGAGAATGGGGACATATTCACGAGAGTGGTCTGTTGTAGGGTTGACCGGATCCGGATCGCAGCCATGATCAGCGGTGATCATGAGCAGGTCGCCATGCCCAAGATGATCGAGTAAAGTGGCAAGTTGCTGATCAAACTCCTCCAGCGACCGCGCAAATCCCTCCATATCCTTACGATGTCCATAAAGCATGTCGAAGTCCACCAGGTTGGAGAAGATCAACCCCTTTTGCCACTTGGCCAACGTTTGCTCCAGTTTTCCCATGCCATCTGCGTTGCTCCTGGTGGTAACGTATTCGCATACGCCGCGACCGTTGTAAATGTCATGAATTTTGCCGATGCCGAACACCGGCACGCCGGCCTCACTCAGCACGTCGAGCAGCATGGGGTGAGGCGGATCGACAGCGTAATCGTGGCGTCGCTCCGTGCGCCGAAAATTTCCTGGCGAGCCGCTGAATGGGCGGGCTATCACTCGTCCCACACGATGCGGTCCATCCAGCAGCTTACGAGCAATCTCACACATGCGGTAAAGCTCAGGAACAGGTATCACGTCCTCATGTGCCGCGATTTGGAACACACTGTCTCCTGACGTATAAACAATCGGATTGCCCGTTCGCAGATG
>DATEJX010000285.1:0-19078 GCA_035277785.1 Candidatus Angelobacter sp.
ATCCAGGCCGTTGATGATACGGCGCGCATGAAAGTAATCGCAGCCGGTGTCGTTGATAAAATTCGCCAGCTTCTTGCCGGTGAAGCTACCATTTCTCATGCCAAAGGACATGATCTGGTAAGCCGTCTGTGGTTCCAACGCATGCTCAGGATGCAACAGTAACAGCGTGCCCATCCCCAGCTTTTCGCTCATGTTGGCGTAATTCGCCTTCCATGTGAGCTGCACATAGCCTCGGCCATAATAAGTGTTCGTGAACGTCGTCCCGTTCGCGTCGGTGACCTTCACAGGAACGCCATAGGGGCGTCCCTTCCCTTTGCCGAACTCCTCAATCGGCTGCCACCTGCCTGCACATTCCCACCGCACGGTGGCCAGCATGTACGCAGCCCAGCGGATGTCAGTGACCGCAGGATCATCCTGAATGGCTGCCAATAATGCTTGCAGCCCTGATTTGGCGTTAGTAGTTAGCTTGGGACTTTTCTGGTTGTATCCGGCGCAGATCGCATCAACATCGAAATCCAGCATGGAGACCTCCAAGAGCATCCATGAGACAGTTGCAGCTAGTGCGAAGTGCTACAACAGGGGAAAGCGTTACAAAGAACGCTCTGGATTGAAAACCGCTGCCCGCCTAAACCACTCCAGCTTCTTGGGGGCGCTGACCCGGCTTGGTCTTGCCCGGCTCCGGCGCGACCACCTGCTGCTTTGCGGCAGCTTTGGCTGCTGCTTCAGCGGCGGTCTTTTCATCCAAGATGCGCGTTTGCTGATAGGTATAGGAGATGCGATGGATGATGGTAACGGTGGATAGCACGGCGAGTACCCAGAGTACCGGAGCCATGGCGCCCCAGCGGGCAAACAGTGCTCCAATGATCACCAGCACAATGCGCTCTGGCCGCTCCATAAAGCCTACTTTGCAGGAGCCAATGAGCGATTCGGCGCGGGCGCGTGTGTAACTCACCATGACCGAACTGACCATGACGATGGCGACCAGAATCAGGTAGAAGAACCGGTTGGCGCGGGCGTAATACACCAGCAGCCCGAAGAAGAGCGCCACATCACTGTAGCGGTCTATGACAGAATCAAAGAAGCTGCCGAAGGTTGTGACCTGGTTTGTGGCGCGGGCCACGCGGCCATCCACCATGTCAAAGATTCCGGCTCCAATGATCACCAGCCCGGCATAGAGAAACATGCGCTGGTAATTGCCGGAATTGGCGTAGCCGAAAAGAACCGCTGCGATGATGTTGATGACCAGCCCGATAAAGGTGAGTACATTGGGCGAAATCCGCGTGAGAGCCAGCCCGCGAACAATCGCGTGCAACAGCACTCGACAGGCCCGTCCAAAAGCCCCGGTCCAGGTCATTGCGCCTCGTCGTGAATGGTAGTTAGTTGCAGTATCTCCATTTCCCGTTTGCCATTGGGCGTGACCACAACGGCTGTGTCGCCCACTTTCTTGCCCATCAATGCTTTGCCAATGGGCGAGGTGGTAGAGATCAGGCCCTTGGTCACGTCTGATTCTTCGCTGGTCACCAGCTTGTATTCGAGTTCTTCGTCCTTGGTGTTGTCAAATACGCGGATGCGCGAGCCGAAAGCGATGCGGTCTTTGGGGATGTTGGAAAGGTTGACCAGCGCGAGTTCGCTCATGCGCTTTTTGAGCTGGCCAAGGCGGGCATTCACGTAATCCTGGCGCTGCTTGGCCATGTGGTACTCAGCGTTCTCACTCAAATCGCCCATCGCCACTGCTTTTTTGATTTCTTTGGGAAGTTCGTGCGCCAATTCGTGTTCCAGGGCGCGGATTTCTTCCTCCAGTTTCTTCTTGATGTGTTCTGGCATGTGCGGAAGAAATGCTCCTCTGCCGGTTCCGGCTGGGGTTCTCAAAAAAGCATTATAAACCTCTGAGGCTAAACGCGTTAAACCTGTGCGCAACTCGGCGGTATTGAATGATTTAGCCGCTGAACGGGTATGCGCCTGTGGAAATTTGCGCAGAAGCCGAGAAAAGTTTATAATATTTATTGTCTGGTCGTTCCCCCGCAGATAGTTCCCATCTGGGTGTTTCATGAATGGAAATCTAGCTTTTCAGGTCGGCGACAAAGTAGTTTACCCCAATCATGGCGTCGGCGTAATTGAACAGATCAGCAGCCGTACGATCGGACCTAATGTCCAGAAGTTTTACCTCCTTAAGATTAAGGCCAGCAGCCTCAAGGTCGAGGTCCCGTTCAACAACGTGGAATCCGTGGGCTTGCGCCCTGTGGTGAAAAACGGAGAGGTCACCAAGATCCTGACCTTTCTGATGGACGGCAAATGCGACAACCATCAGGACTGGAAATATCGCTTCAAAGAAAACTCTGACAAGATGCGCACCGGCTCTCTGCTGGAAGTGGCTATCGTGTTGAAAAGCTTGCTATTGCTGGCGAAAGAGAAGCCGCTTTCGTTCCGCGAGAAGAAGATGCTGGATCGGGCGCGTTACCTTCTGGTCACAGAGCTGGCAATGGTGAAGAACTCAGAAGAGCCTGAGATTGAAGACCTGCTGAACAAGGCGTTGGCAAAGAGCAAGCTGAAGTTTCCTGAAGTCACGGCCGATGCCTAGCCTTTCTATTTGAAACCGCTTGAGATCATGGATCGTGGCTAGCCTCCGCAGGCTCCTTTAACCGCGCAGCTGGGCGCGTGGTCGGCCTCGCTGCTTAAATCCATGCGGCAAGCGTGTGGTTGCGTTCCAAACGGCTTGAGAGACTCTTAGCAAACAGTATTTAGGCTCTTGAAGCAGCGGCCTCGCCGCGCAAGTCGGGCTCGGCCTCAAATCTGTAGGCCTGCTAAACCGCTCAAAGATCTTAGCTATTATCTGAAGCCTGTTAAGAGCGGCCTGTGGCTGCGGAGGTCTTGCGAGGCGGTTGTCAATTTAGAAATCCTGAGCGGTTTTCACTGTGACAGTCTTCCCATCCAGAAAGAAGCTGATCAACCCCAACATGTCTGTGCGATACGTCCGGACATGGGCGGCTTGCAGTCGCTGAAGCACGTCGAGCCGGGGATGGCCGAAGGAGTTGTGCCACCCAACCGAGATCGCGGCAAACCGAGGATGAACCGCGTCGAGCAATTCCTGTGTGGTTGAAGTGGCGCTGCCGTGATGGGCCACTTTCAGCACATCTGCACGCGGCGATTCAGCGGCAACAAATCTTTCCATCTTCTTTTCAAGATCGCCGGCCAGCAGAGCGCTGGTGCTCTTGTACGAAACCAGGAGGGCCAGTGAGTCATCGTTCTTTGGCTCCTTTTTTGGCTGCCAATCCGCCGGAGGCGAGAGGACGCGGATTTCTGTGCCATGCCATTGCAGCGTCTCTCCTGCAGTGTGTCTTTTCATTGCGGCATGATTTTCAGCGTCTACCACCAGGAAATGGTCAAGAGCGGGTGTTTCTGGGTTAATGCCCATCCAGACTTCCCGGGGATGAAAGTTCTGGACAATGCGGGAGAGCCCTCCAATATGGTCGCCATGAGCGTGAGTCAGGACAACGACGTCAAGATGATCAAGACCGCGCCACCAGAGATAGGGCGAGACCACGTCTTCGCCAAAATCGAATTCGCTATGCACAGGGCCGATGCTGCCTCCACCATCAATGAGCATGGTGGCTCCGTCCGGCGCGACCACAAGGATGGAATCCCCCTGCCCCACATCAATCGCTGTGACCTCAAGTACTCCGTGGTCCCCTGATGGCGTGGTGCGGGCCAGCGCGGCAAAGCCTGTGGACAGGAACAGAACGCAGAGCCCAGCCACGGCTGCGATTGGCCTGCGCCGAACCGCGAGCAACGCAATCGTGATTGCAATTACGGCAACAAGCCAGATGCCGGGCCCCGCTTCCGGAATGCGCCATTGTGAGATATGCAAGCGCGATAGCCATGTGATGGATGCTAAGGTCCAGTGCAGGCAAGCTGAGGCAATTACAGCGGGAATGCGCGCCAGAGCCAGTGAGAAATAACTCAAAGCGATCGCCACCACAGCCGAGTTAAGCAGCACGCCGGCGAGCGGTAAAGCGAGGACGTTGGCAGGAATACCAAGGATGGCGGCACGGTGAAAATACACCCGCATGGGCACAACCAGGACTGCCTGAGAAATCAGCGAGACAACGGTGAACTCATAAAGCAAAAAAACGGTGGAGAGGCCGCCGGTAACAAGCCATTGCGCCGGAGTAGCGCTGATGAAGCGGGCCAGCCTGCCAGCAATCAGGCGCAGATCGAGCCGAAGTTGGGCCATCCGCGGCGGGAGATGAAGATCGTAAGCGGTGGAATCAAGGTGACGGAGTGCATTTCGACAGGGCTCTGAAGTGCACTCCAACAGTGGCAGGCTTATGCCGAAGATGGCCACAAGGGCCAGGAATGTGAGTTGAAATCCTGCTTCAAACAAGGCATGTGGCGTGAGCACCAGCACGACGAGCGCAGCAAACCCAGCGGCATTCAGGGGAGCACGGCCGCGGTAGAAGAGGCGGGCAAGGAGAAAAAGGGCCAGCATCAGCACGGCGCGCTGAATTGGAACACCCATGCCCGCAATGTAGGCATAAAAGGCTGCGAGCGCGATGGTGATAAGAGAGGCGATCCAGTCAGGCGCTCGAAGCCGCCGTGCCAGCCAGAAAATGGCAAAGGCCAGGATGCCGACGTTCATGCCGGAAACGACCAGGAGGTGGTAGACGCCCGTCTCCTGAAACTCATCGCGGACATTGCGCAGCAGAAGAGAGTCGTTGCCGATGACCATGGCGGAAAGCAGCGCGGCATCTTCACGATTCCAAAGCCCTTTGGCTGCGATGTGGCTGAGAACACTGCGGCGAACAGCGCTGCGCCAGAAGGCCGGCCAGCTTTCTACCCTGCCTGGAAGTATCTGAATCTTCGCGGCATCGACAGAACCAATGGCGGAAAGCCCGAAGCCGTGCAGATACCCCTCATAGTCGAAAGCGCCGGGATTGCGGAAGTTTCTGGGCAGGCGGAGCTTGGTGGCGAAGGAGATGCGCTGGCCGTAAGCAAGCTCAGGAATCGCGGCTGCCGTTGGGGGCTGTTCCTGCTCATCATCGTAGCCTGCTGAACCACGTGAGTACATGGTGACGCGCATTCCGATTGGTAACAGAAACTGTTGCTCGCGCCCGTTGTCATCTGTGAACTCAATGCTCTCGGTATCAAGATCAAAGCGCTGGCGCGGTCCGCTCCCAGCAAGCAGCCACACGTCATTGGTAATGTGGCCGGCAACTTGTACTTCGCGATAGAGGAATTGCTGTGGAGGAAAGACAACGCGAGCCACCGGCGCGACGCCTTGGGCGAACGCTCCCGCGAAAACCAAGGCCAGAGCCACGGAGAAATGCGCCAAGTGAAGATTACTCTTAGCGACTGCGGCCAAGGCGCATAGGCCCAGCAGGAAGCCGGCACAAACCCAAAGCCAAGGAGGACGTTGCAGGTGGGCTGCGAGCAGGATTCCGCCGGCAAAAGCAGTGGCAGCCAGAGCGAGAGGAGCACGTGCGGGCGAGGGGAGCGCGTTCATCAATCAGGGATCCGGATAGCGAGGTAGAGCGGATGATTGTAACCGAAACCAACGACAGGGTGCTGCAATCATCATGGATAGCGTGAATAATGCTTGACATGATTACTTGAGCGGTACTACTATCTGACGCCACCACTTGATTAGATCGTTTGCTGACGAAGGAACCAGGACCTTCTGGGAAACCGGTACAAGCCGCACGGTTCCGCCGAATATCCGCGCTGTAGCGCGAAGAAAACTTCAGATGGTTGATGCGGCAACACAGCTCGATGATCTTAAGATTCCACCGGGAAACAAACTACATCCCCTTTACAGAGGAAGGGCCGGGCAACACGCACTTTGGATCAATGCGAAATATCGTCTCTGTTTCGCGTGGAAGGAGGGGCACGCCTACGATGTTGAGGTCACTGATTATCATGACGAGTAAAGGAAGAATTTCGTGACGGCCTTTGAGAGACGCACCTCTGCTGCCTGGGCGATCCACCCCGGTGAGATCCTGAAGCAGGAGTTTCTCCGGCCAATGGGCGTTACTGGTTACCGTCTTGCAAAAGCACTTGACGTGAACCCTCAAGCCGTCAACGACATCCTCCTAAAGAAGAGGGGAATTAGCGCCGAGATGGCGCTCAGACTCGGCAAGGTTTTTAGCACTTCGCCGGAGTTTTGGATGAATCTGCAAGCCGCCTATGAGCTTGCGGACGCCAAAAAAACGCTCCGAAAGAAAATCAAGCGAGTAACCCCGATGGAAAACGTAGCATAACGCCTTCAGTGCTGACGTGGAGGCCACCTCAATTCGGCCTAACCTGCTGTATTTGCAACACAAATCGCCAATAGACGATCCCTCAGGAAGCGACCAATCAGCATGGCAACTGCTAAAAACCCAGCGGCCGTAGGTTCATCTCACTGACGATTTTGTAAGGCTCGCCAAAAGGCAAAAGATGCGACTAGAATACCCATGCTCGCATCTTAAGCAGGGACAGGCGGTATCGGGAGATTCCCGAACTGCACTGGAGGCAAAATGAGCATCACTTCGTTTATCGGAGGGCAGCCGAGCGCCCGACCGAAGATCACCACCTCAACCATTCTTGAAAAAAAGCGCAGGCATGAACTGATCACGTGCCTGACCGCCTATGACTATGCCACGTCTCGTCTTGTGGACGAAGCCGGGATTGACATGATCCTGGTGGGCGATTCGCTTGCCCAGGTGGTTCTTGGATACGAGAGTACGCTCCCGGTCACCACAGAAGAAATGCTGCATCACACGCGCGCAGTGCGGCGGGCAGTAAAGTCGGCACTGGTGATTGCCGACATGCCGTTTGGCAGTTACCAGGGCGATGAAGCCGAAGGCGTGCGCAATGCGGTGCGTTTCGTAAAGGAGGGTGGGGCCGAAGCGGTCAAGATTGAAGGCGGGGCGAAGCGCGCTGACCTGGTAAGCCGCATCCTCGACGCCGAGGTGCCCGTGATGGGCCACATTGGGCTGACCCCACAATCTCTGCACAAAATGGGCGGCTACAAAGTACAGGGCAAGGACCTTGCCGGGGTGGAGCAGCTGATCAAGGACGCCTTGGCGCTGGACCGCGCAGGCGTGTTCTCCATTGTGCTGGAAGGTGTGCCGCGGGAAGTGGCTGCCATGATCACGCAGGAAGTAGCTGCGCCTACCATTGGCATTGGCGCAGGGCCGGATTGCGACGGTCAGGTGCTGGTATTCCACGATCTAGTGAACCTGAGTTTTGCACCTCCCGCCAAGTTTGTGCGCCGTTACGGCGATGCTGCGGCGTTGATCACGAGTGCAGTGCAGCAGTTCAAGGCAGACGTGGAATCGGGCACTTATCCGTCCGACGACGAGTCTTACCATTTGCCCAAGAACACGAAGCTGGAGTTGGAAGCGATTCTGAATCGCAAGCAGATGAAGGCGTATCGATAGCAATCAGCAGTCAGCACTCAGCATTCAGCCGCTCGGCAGTCTGGGTCGCTGCAAGCGCGAGCTGAGCTTCCGCCGATGCCGGCTGTCATTCACCTATGAATATCCTTTCTACGGCCGCCGAAATGACGGCCTACAGCAAAGCAGAGCAGCGCGCGGGGCACCGCATTGGATTTGTTCCCACCATGGGCGCGCTGCATGAAGGGCATCTTTCACTGGTTCGCGCTGCAAGAGCGCAGTGTGACGCGGTTGTGGTTTCCATCTTTGTCAATCCCACGCAGTTCGGGCCCAATGAAGATCTTGCCAAGTATCCACGGTCGTTCGATCAAGACAAAGCCATGCTGGAAAGCGGCGGCGTCGACGCGATTTTTTATCCGTCTGTAGAGGAGATGTACCCCGCCGGCGCAACGACGTGGGTAACGGTAGACGAGTTGAGTGAGCGGCTGGATGGGCACTCGCGACCGGGACATTTTCGTGGCGTGACAACGGTGGTTTCCAAGTTGTTCAACATCGTGCAGCCGCAGCTGGCATATTTTGGGCAGAAAGATGCGGCGCAAGTTGCGATCATCCGCAAGATGGTGCGCGAACTGAACTTCGATGTGCAGATTGTGGTTTGTCCGATAGTGCGCGAAGGGGACGGACTGGCCATGAGTTCGCGCAATGCGTATCTGAGTGCGCAGGAGCGCAAGCAAGCTTTGGTGTTGAACCGGTCATTGAAACGTGTGCAGTCGATGCTGGAACAGGGCGAGCCTTCGGCTGAGAAATTGATTGCAGCCAGCAAACAGATAATCGAGGAAGAGCCCGAAGTCAGGCTGGATTACTTTGAAGTCGTTGATCCGGACACACTGGAACCAGTGACGAATGTTGCGAACGGCGCGCTGATTGCGGTGGCTGCGTACGTGGGAACAACGAGGTTGATTGATAATCTGTTAATTGGGAAAGCACGGAAGCTAGAGTCAACGACTATTCCTTCATCCGGCTAAAGCCATCTTCTTCTGAAACGACCGCAGGCATAAATGCCTGCTCCACCCGGCAAACCAATATCGAGGGCGCTTACTTCCCGGATACAAAGGGATTGCCTTCAATAACGTATCGCAGCGGCATCTCGGCCGATTTGGTGATGCCGATGCGCGGAGTAATAAGAATTTCTACTGGATGAGTGCCATCATCGCGCACTTGTAGATCGGACTGCGGCGCGAGCATGTCTTTATCGTTATCACGCGGGCGCGTGATTCCGAGCGCTTGGCAAAGTTTTCCCGGACCGCTCAAGAGCTTGCGGAGATCGCGGACTGAAGCTGGATCCAGCGAATCAAGATCGCGAGCTCTGGCCATCTCAGCGATTCCCGTCAACGGCTCCAGAGCGCGGATAAGAACGCATCCAGCTTCACCATGCGGCATGCAGGAGATGTTGAGGCAATAGTGAACGCCATAGATGAAATAAACGTATGCGTGTCCTGGAGGGCCAAAGAGAACATGATTGCGCGGAGTGAGGCCTGCAGCGGCATGAGCAGCGGCATCGCCGGCACCCAGATAGGCTTCCACTTCAACAATGCGGCCAGCCAGCAATTTTCGTCCGGCGGTGCGGACAATGATTTTGCCCAGCAGTTCGCGCCCAACCTCGCGCGGGTCACGGTTGAAGAATTCGCGAGCGAGAAGGCTTGCCCCGGCGGCGTCAGTTTGCGCTACTGGTGGCCGCTCCGTTTTTCTGATCAGCGATCCAGTCATTCACGTTGCGTTCCAGAATATCAAGCGGCAGCGGTCCGGAGCCGAGGACCACATCATGAAAAGCCCGCAGGTCGAATTTCTCCCCGAGCTGGTCATGAGCGCGTGTGCGCAGTTCATGGATCTTCAGCTCGCCGATCTTGTACGCCAGCGCCTGTCCCGGCCAGGCGATGTAGCGGTCAATCTCGTTCACGATGTCCAACTCCGCTTTGGGAGCGTTTTCCATGAAGTACTTGATAGCTTGCTCGCGGGTCCAGTGCTTGGCGTGAATGCCAGTGTCAACCACAAGCCGGACGGCGCGCCACATCTGGTAGGTCAGCTCGCCGAATTTGGCATAGGAATCGGTGTACAGTCCCATGTCATCGCCCAGCGATTCAGCGTAAAGTCCCCAGCCTTCAGTGAAGGCGGTATATCCGCCAAAGCGGCGAAATTTGGGCATTTCTCCCAATTCGTGCGCTCGGGCGATCTGTAAATGGTGTCCAGGCACGGATTCATGCAACGTAAGCACCAGCATTTCCCACTTGGGACGGGTCTCTGGTTTATAAAGATTGACAAAGTAGGTTCCTGCCCGCGAACCATCACCTGCGCCGGGACGGTAGTAGGCTGCGGTGGTGTCAGGCGCCGCCACGGCAGGAATGGCCTCAACTCCGTAGGGCTCTCGCGGAAGTGTGCGGAAGACTTTCACCAGATTGGGATCCACAGTCTTAGCCATGGCCTTATAGGCTTCAAAAAGGTCATCCGGTGACTTGTAGTAAAACTGCGGGTCAGTGCGCAGGAATTTGAAGAACTCTTCGCGGGTGCCTTTGAAACCTGTCTTCTGCATCACGCGGTCCATCTCAGCCCGGATGCGAGCGACTTCTTTGAGGCCAATCTCGTGCACCTGGTCGGGTGTGAGGTCAGTGGTGGTGTAGCGGCGGACGTCATAGGCGTACAGTTCGTCGCCGTGTGGAACCTGCCAGATGCCTACCTGATCAAAGCAGGCTGGCAGATACTCCTTAACGAAGAACTCCTTGAACTTCTTGTAGGCCGGCACCACCTGCTGTTCGACTGCCTGGCGCGCTTCCTGCGACAGTTGCTGCTGGTCAGCCGGAGAAATTTCCGAAGAAAAATGCTGGAAGGGCTTGTAGAAACCGCTCTGCGTCGGGTCAGAAACAATTTGTTTATCGATTTGCGCAGGCAGGCGATCCATGATGACCTTGGGATGGACCATGCGCTCCTTTATGCCTTCGCGCATTAGATCAATGGTCTGGTCCATGAGCGCAGGAAAGGAACGCATGCGTGCGATCCAGTCCTTGTAGTCCTTCCTGGTTTCAAAGCGGAGCGAGTCCGCGAGTTCGTCCTGAGTTTGAATTCCTCCACGCTGATTCAAGGGAATCAGGAACTGACGAAATTTGTAGCCTTCTACCGCGCGTTCGTAATTTTTCTGAAAGAGATCGTAGTTGAGCTGGTCGGCAGCAGTGAGGTTGGTGCGATTGATCTTCTTCAACTGGGTCAGAACATCGCGGCTGTGAGCGTAGCGACGCGCGTATGCCACCAAGCTTTCATCTGACCAGCGGTCATTCCAGCGCCGATCACCCAGCTCTGACGCGTTTTCCGGCGACTGTTGCATGCTGTAATCCCATTCAGAGTCGAGCAGAGCATGCAGGGCTTTTGCGTCCGCACTCCGGCCGGCGGGATGACCCTGGGCTAAGGCAACAAGACTTGCGACCATGACTACCATGATGCACCAACGCACAATCACCTCCGTGCAAAACGCGAGTGATTCACGCCTGCTCTGTCCAGACTAGAATTCCTGCAGATTCCAGATGAGCGAGCATTGAAGAATAATCAGCCCGCTTATTGTATTCGCCATTGCCAAAGGAGCTAAGCAGAATATGACCGTGAAAAGAATTTCTGTGATCATGCTGATGCTGCTGTTGTTTTCTCTTCTTGCCAGCGCAGAGCGCTTCCCTAACGGAACACACGCCACAGTGCGCCTGGGCCGCAGCATGAGTTCCGGTACAGCGCACAAAGGCGAGGCTTGGGAAGGCACCTTAACGCGGAACATCGTTGTGAGAGGCAAAACTGTGGCACATGCTGGCGACAGAGTTCGCGGGATGGTGAGCTATGTAAAGCGCAGCGGCCGCCTGCATGATCCCGGACAGATCTCAATCCGGCTTACGTCCATTGTCGGCGATCCTGTATACAGCTCGCGCATAAGCAGACAAGGGAAGAGCCACACCAGGAGCAATACGGCCAAGATTGGCGGGGGCGCTGGGGCGGGCGCGCTGGTTGGAGCGCTTGCCGGAGGTGGCAAGGGCGCCGCAATTGGCGCAGCCGCAGGAGCCGGAGCAGGAACCGGAGTTGCGGCAGCTACGGGCAAACAGGAAGCCGTGATCCCGGCAGAGAGCGTATTCACATTTACGCTGACCGGGTCCAAGCACTGAAGCAAAATCAGCCAGTGCTGCTCATTTTGAATTTTTCATTGCGGCCAGCACGGCTTCAGCATGCTCATCTGGCTTGATGCCGGTGATGATGGCGGAAATCTTTCCCTCGGGGCTGATCACGAAGGTAGTCCGTTCGATCCCCATGTACTTGCGGCCGTAAAGACTCTTTTCCTTCAGCACATCAAACTTTTTGGCCACGCTTTTATCCTCGTCGGCCAGCAGAGAATAAGGCAGGTCGTATTTTTCCCTGAACTTCTTCTGGGCGGAAGGTTTGTCCCCGGAAATGCCGAGCACCACAGCGCCGGCACGCTGGATTTTTTGGAATGCGTCGCGGAACCCGCACGCTTCTATCGTTCAACCAGGTGTGTTGGCTTTGGGAAAGAAGAACAACACAAGGTTTTTGCCACGATAACCTTTGAGCGAAACTTTCTCGCCGTCCTCATTGGCAAGGGCGAACTCCGGCGCTTTATCATTAACTTGCATAAGATTTCCGTGTTTAAAGATAACAATGAATTTATATCCTAGAAGATCTTTTCCGGCCAGCCTTGCCGTGGTGCTGGCTTTCGCTTCCATCTTTGCAGGTATTGGATTCGCCCAGCGGCGGAAGCCGCACAAGCTGCGTGCCACTGGCCTGCTTACCTTGACTACCGATTCGGCCGGCAATGTAGCGGCGAAGCTCACACCGATTTGCATCCTGGACCAGGGTCGGTTTGAGGATGCCAGCATCTACAAAGCGGCGCCGGAACCCATGGCGCTGGATAAAGGCGTGGTCTATGAGGCACAGAATTCGGGAGTACCTGTGGGCTATATAACCCTGCTCAGCGCCACAAAAGAAGCACTTTGGACTGGATTGGGCAAGTGGCAGGCGGTGACGGAGGTCGCCAAGAAGACCGACGAACCACCGCCCGCTGCAAGTTCAGCAAGTTCAGGAGATGACCGGCCTATCCTGCATCGGGAGGGAAGCAGCGGCGCATCGCCGGCGGCTACCCCTATGCCCACTCCTTCAGCACAGGCGACGCCCACTCCTGAGCCAGAAGAGCCGGAAGACACAGATCGACCAGTGCTGCGTCGGAGATCACCGGGTGCAACATCAACATCAAGCCCGGAACCAGCAGCTACTCCCTCCAGCACGCCTGCTCCGTCGGGCGCGGTTCCACCCAACACGACCCATGTCCCAAAGTCAGGAACGCAGACCTTTGTTGCAATTTCAGACGCGCAGCCGTCCGATACCCGCTCTTACCAATTTGCCTTCAAGCCTGGCGATCAGGAAAAGGTGGAAGCCAGGATGCGCAAGCTTGCTCTGGCGCAACTTCCCAAAGAGAACGCGCAACTCAATGAAAACTCTATGAAGAATGTGGTGATCCGCGCTTTCGACGTAGATTTGAGCAATGATGCCGTCGTCGTACTCACCGCAGAGGTTCCCGGTAGTTACATGAGTCCGGGCCAGAAAGGAGCACCGGGTAAGTTTGTTTCCCGCTATATCACTTTGATTGCGCGCCAGGATTTTGAAGGTGAATTGCAGCGGCTGGCTGTGAGCGTGACGGATTCTTCCCGGCTGGATGTTGCTCCACGACTGGAACTGGTTGATGCCGTAGACGTGGACGGTGACGGGCTGGCGGAGCTTCTGTTCCGTGAGTACAGCTTTGATCAGAAAGGGTTCATCGTTTATGGCGTCGGTCGCGGAGCGGTCACCAAGGTATTTGAAGGAGCAACTTCACCGCTGCCGTGATCTTGTTTTTCAGGCGTTCAAATAAAAAAGACGGCGCCTGATTGCAGGGCCGTCTTTCTTGCTCTTCACTACTGCTATTTTTGTGCCAGCATCTGTTTTGCCTGAGCAGCATGCATGCCGTTGGGATCAAGCTGGAGGTACTTGTTCAGTGCCTCGGCAGCCTGTGGTCCTTTCCCCGCCTTGCTCAGCGCGGCGCCTTTGAAGAACCAGGCATCGGCTTTGCTTGGGTCGGCTGCAACTGATTTATCGCATGATTGTGCGGCATCATCATACTTCGCGGCGTTAAACTCCATGGCGCAGAGGTTGTAATAGGCAAGCGCAGGATTGGGATCGATTTCCGCTCCCTTCTTGAACGCTGCAATGGCTTCATCGTTCTTTCCCATGTCGACGTAAATACCGCCTTCCGCGTTCAGCATCTGGCCGGCTCCGGCTTTCGCCTTGGCCGGATCTGGATTGGGATTGTGAGGATCCTTGGGCGCAGTCCCTGAGGATAGCGCCGTAGCCACCTGGATTCCCTTGTCATAGCTCTGAATGGCGTCAGGGAGGTGCTGTTGATTGCGTTGCGAGTCGCCCAGTGCTTTGTAAAATTCCCATCGTGTCGTGTTGGGATCATCAGCGATCAGTTGTTTGAGGGCTTTTTCCGCATCGGGCCAGTTTTGCGCCTGCATGGCCGCCTGCGCCTGCTGGATCAGCGTATTCATGCTGGTCAGCTTGGCATTATCGGCCTTCTGCGCTTCCTGCTCTTCTTTCGTCATCTTCTTGCTCTTCTTCGGGTTCGCAGAGTAAGGCGCGCCGCCTGCCGTCCCTCCTGTCGCCTCGGGCCGGGTCAACTCAATTGCGGGTAGAAGATTTAGGTCTGCCTGCACACCTTCCTGCTTGCTGTACAAGACTTCCTTATTCTCCCCCAGAATCTCGATGAGATAGCCGCCAGGCTGCAGTCCGACCACTGTGAACTCACCATTTTTGTCAGTCTTGGTTTTGAATTGCCGACCCGTGTTCGGATCGCTGACGACCACCTGCAGGTTTTTTACGGGCTCATAGTTTTTCTGAACTTTGCCTTTGAACCCGCCTGTGTATCCCTGGCCCCAGGCAGCAAGGGCGCTAATTATGACCAACGCTGCGCTCATAGCTGCTATCACAAAAATCTTTTCTCTCTTCATTTTTCCTCCATGCTCCAATGCATGCGTGCCACAGCTTTTATAAGTGCGAGCGGAATTATATCTGTGCCGAACAGTACTGATAAGCGAATTCGCCCCTCCCGTGTTGCCCATACAACAGAAAAGGGCAGCTCATGGGAGACCGCCCTTTCCTGAACTCGGCCGGAGGATGCCCAGACTATTTCTTCTTAGCTTTGTAAGTTGTCTCAACCTTGGAACCGATAAACTGCAGCATCTGCTTCACATCATTGGCATGCGGTCCATCTGGTTGCAGTTCCAGGTATTTATTCAGTGCCTCTGAAGTTCCCTGAGGCGCCTCATATTTTCCATCTTTTCCCATTTTGCCTTGCGCGACGAGCAATGAACCCTTGATGAAATACGCGTCAGCGCGAGTCGGGTCGGCGGCGATTGCCTTGTCGCACGCTGCCAGCGCTCCTTCAGTGTTTCCGCTGTTGTACTGCGTGGCGCACAAGTTGAAGTACGCAGTGCCCGGGTTTGGATCCATGTTGGCGGCTTTTTCAAACGCGGCCACTGCCTCAGGATTCTTATGCAGCTTCAGGTATGCATTGCCCTCATTGGTCAGCATCTGGGCCATCGCTGTTTTTGCTTTCACCGGATCAGAATCAGGATTCTTCGGATCTTTAGGGGTATTTCCGGAAACAATGCCCTGCGTTACTTGAATGCCTTTTTCAAAGCTCTGGATAGCCTGGTCATATTGTCCGGTGTTGAGCTGTGCATTCCCCAAGGCCTGCACAAACGCCCAGCGATTGGGATCCTGCTGGACCAGTTGCTGCAGTGGAGGTATTGCGCCTTCCCAGTTTTTTGCGTTCATGGCTGCCTGGGCCTGGCTGATCAAGGCATTCTGGCCTTCAGCTTTTGCGTTCTGTTTTTTAATTTCTTCAATCTGCTCCTTGGTGTACTTTGGCCCGCCACCACCCTGGGCGATATCGATATCGAGTTGTTGCGAGCCTCCCATCTGGCCGTTTGTTTCACCGGTGATTCCCTGTTTGGACGAGTAGATTTTCTGGCCCGATGCATCAGAGACTTCTACCTGGTAATTGGTGCGCTCCAGACCGACCATCTCATAGTTGCCGTTCTTGTCCGTCTTGGCCTTAAAAGTTCTGCCGGTGTTCAGGTTGGTAAGAACAACCTGGGCATTGGCCACCGGCTTCCCTGCGTTGGTAACTTTACCGTTGACCCGCGTCAGGGTCGCCTGCGGCCACGCAATAAAACTACCGAGCGCCAGCAGCGCGGTCAGCACGATCAGGTGAATCGATTTCGTCTTCATAATGTCTCAGCCTCCGGCATAAAACTCGCACTTATATTGTATGGCTCGCGACGGGAGGCATGTAAGGCAGAGGATCAGCAGCTCCGGCCTCCTCAAATGCCCGCAGACGCAGCACACAGCTCTCGCAAACACCGCACGCTTTATCTTCACGGCTATAGCAGGACCACGTCAAATCAAATGGCGCGTTTAACTCCAGTCCTTGCCTGACAATATCGGCTTTCCGCATCCCGATCAGGGGCGTAGTAATGCTGATATTTCCATCCCTTGTGCCGGTGCGAATAACCTCATTGAAAGCTTTGTAGTAGGCAGGACGGCAATCAGGATATCCCGAGCTGTCCTGCTCGACAGCGCCAATGTAAATCCGTGTAGCATCCAGCACCTCCGCCCAGCTCACCGCGGCAGCAAGGAAATGGGCATTGCGAAATGGAACGTAGGTGATGGGGACGCTGCCCTGACCGATTTCAGCTTTGGCCTCTGGCACTGTGATGTTGCTGTCCGTCAGCGCCGAACCCCCAATCATGCTCAGGGCGTCATTACGCAAAGCCAGCCGTCTATGAATTCCGAGGCGATCGCAAATTCTTTCAAAGGCCCATCTCTCGCGCTGCTCCGTTCGCTGTCCGTAGCTGATGTGCACTGCTGCAGGGTCTGTATCACGCGCTGCAAGCGTCGCGCAGACACATGAGTCCATGCCTCCGCTCAAAAGGACCACGGAACGGCATTTTTCAATTGGCAAGAAAACTCCTCATCGCCTTAGTAGTTCAGATGGCCAATTCGCCACAATTGCTGCTCTGGACGTCCTATGTACGAATGCCTCTCGCATACCTGCTTACACGCCCCTGGTTGCCGGTTCCCAGATAAACTTATGAATCTGCAGCCCCAGCCGCACCTCAAGCCTGTCTTCAAGAATCCACTCCGCCAGCCGCTGCGGATCGAGCATGCAGTTTGAAGCGTCGCGCCGGATGCCTGGGTTCTTCTCAAATGCGGGGGAGAGGATCACGCTGTTTACTGCTTTTTCTAACCCGTGAGCACGAATGAAGTCGCGGGCGAACTCGTAGTCTGCCCTGTCGGCAAGTACGAACTTGACTTCATCACTCCTGCTGAGACACTGAAGATTACTCATCCGAAACTTGCCGCCTTCACCGGAACCCGGGCACTTCACATCAACAATCTTATGTACTTCAGCCGGCACATTGTCGAGTGGCCGCTCGCCGCTGGTTTCCAATAGCAGCTTGTAGCCCTTCTCAAGAAACCGCGACATCAGTGGGACCAGCTCACGTTCCTGCAACATGGGCTCACCGCCGGTGAACTCTATCAGTCCGGACGGCGCAAGCCTCGCGACCTCAGCGTCTATTTCCGCTGCGCTCATCTTCCTGCCGCCGGAAAACGTGTACTCGCTGTCACACCACGTGCAGCGCAGATTGCATCCGGCAAGGCGTACGAAGATGCACGGCAAACCGCTAAAAGACGATTCGCCCTGAATGGAACGGTAGATTTCAATAATGTGCATCAGTTACGGATTCTGCACTTACTCGGAATATCGGGCCGTGGTGGTATCCGTCTCCCAGATGGTCACATCCTTTACACTGACGCGCCCGTTGCTGACTGACCTGAGGCGTGCATTGGCCTGGTCATAAAAATATCTGGCTATGTTCTCCGCGGACGGATTTAAAACCTTGAAGGGCTCAATGTCGTTGAGCATCTGGTGATCGAGCCGGTCAATCACATGCTTCATCACTTCCTTCAGGTCTTTAAAATCCAGCAGCAGACCGGCCTTGTCCAATTCCGCGCCACGCAGAGTGACACGGACTTTGTAATTATGACCGTGCGGATTTTCACACTTGCCCTTGTAATCCCGTAAATAGTGTCCGGCTGCAAATGTGTCTTCTACCGTGACTTCGTACATCCGCTCCCCTGGCTGGCTGTTGTGCTATAGCCTGAATCTTTATTGTAAATGGTGCGGAGCGGGGCAGAAGCAATGTGGCTTAAACAGAGAGTTCCTGGTCTGGCGACTTGCCCGGCTAGCACTTTACGCCAGACTTCTCTCCTTCAGTGCTCTTATACGCCCATGCCATTCTGGGAGTATTGTGGGCAATGCCGAAGCGGCCACGCTGGTCCAAAAGGATCATGCCGCCGTGTCCGCCGAGCCGGCGTTGCAGGTAAGACATGGCTTCAGTCGCAACTGCATCGGGAGCGCCTCCTCGCTGCACGCGATCAGCGGCCCACTTCGCGAGAACCAGCTTCATAATCGGCTCTCCCCATCCGGTGCAGGAGACAGCCGCGCTTTGATTGTCAGCGTAGCAGCCGCATCCGATCAGTGAAGAATCCCCCACCCGACCGGGCGCTTTGTTGAGCGTGCCACCGGTGGAAGTACCTGCGGCAATGTTGCCTTCGGCATCGAGTGCCACTGCTCCCACGGTATCGTGGCCGCGGTCCAGACCGGCAAAAGTCGTGTCCGGCTGGCCGGATGCTTCCCGGGCACGAGCTTCCTTCAGCCGTTCGACTTCGCGCTCAATCACCAACTCCTCGTTGCAGCAAAGGTTGATCCCGTGTTCCTGGGCAAAGGCCTCTGCCCCCTCCGCCACCATGTAGACGTGAGGGCTGTCGTCCAGTACCAGCCGCGCGGCCGCAATGGGATTGCGAATTCGCTCCACGCATCCGACGCCACCGGCACGCAGGGTAGCGCCATCCATCATGAGGGCGTCCAGTTGCACCCGCCCGTCGCGAGTGAGAAAGCTGCCCCGGCCAGCATCAAAAGTATCGTCGTCTTCCATGTAAGTAATGGCGGCCTGCACTGCGTCCAGGGCACGCCCGCCGCGCTCCAGGACGTGCCAGCCCTCGGCAAGAGCCTTGTTCACGCCCTCAATATGGGCTTGTACTACATCATCCGGCATGGCCCATGCTCCGCCATGCACGACAATTACAGGAAGTTGTCTCACTCTTTTGCGCTCCGCAAAGTTGAACAACTGAGTCTATCAAACCAACCCCAAAGCTCCTGCGGGCAGAGTGTTACCTTTGCTTTCCGGGGGCCAACGCACGTAACTTCTCCGCTCTTTGCCTTGTGCTACCATGCATCTACACCCCGCGGAGAAGCCCGATTATGGATTCAGCCCTGCGTCCCATGAACGCATCACAGGTGCTGGACAGGACCTTTTACCTGTATCGCACAAATTTCGCACTGTTTGCCGGAATCGCCATGATTGCGCCGGCCCTTACCTTGATTGCCGGCCTCTTACAGGTCTGGATGCTTGGAATCCCAACCACTCCCGATCCAACCAAAATGGATCCTGAGATGATGCGCCTGATGTTCCAGGACATGCTCACTCGCGGCGCCATAGGTATGA
>DATEJX010000286.1:0-3499 GCA_035277785.1 Candidatus Angelobacter sp.
GCCAGTGATCGCACTGTGGCAGCAGCCGGAAAACCCCTGTTACCAAATTAGTTAATACCCCAATCCGGATCGCACATGCCAGATTAGTCGAAGAGCAATCCGGATGTGTGTTGGAGGGCTGTAACCCTCCTGACACAATCCTAAGCTCGAATGGATTTTTTATCTAAGGGGCACGCCTGATATAAGAATTGCCAGAGTAGAGGGAATAATTACTCTGGTAACTGCGGTATGCCTGACGCGCGGGCGCGGGCGGACTGCAGAAAAGCAGCGCCAATCCAGCAGTTTTGGAATTGTCGCGGACAGCCGTGAATTGGTAACAAACGTGCCATGGCCTCTTTGGTTGTCCCCCCAGAGTGCCGAATTATTGAGAAGCAGGCGGAGTAGTGCCTGCGCGCTGCAACAACCAAACGCGAAAGGAATTACTACAGATGTGGAAGCCTGCTAGCACGACTAGCCCGAATCCGAACCCGAATACCAAATCCACAACCCCGGAACCGGAGAAACCAGTTATGAGCACGACACCAACGTTTTCGAGCGAGCCGACGCCGGTCGCGGCGCCTCGCAATGCCGTAGTCAATAGCACGGAGCAAGCCACCATCGGCAAGTCTCTTGTGATCAAAGGCGAAGTCACCGGCTCAGAGTCCCTGTACATCGACGGCCGCGTTGAAGGAACCATCAATCTTCCCGGAAACCGCGTGACGGTCGGCCGCAATGGACAGATCCAGGCCAACATCAACGCCAAAGAGCTGGTGGTCCTTGGCAAAGTGAAGGGCAACATCACGGCCAGCGACCGGGTTGATATCCGGAATGAAGGGTCGCTTGCGGGTGACGTCGTTTGCCAGCGCATTAGCATTGAGGATGGAGCCTATTTCAAGGGCTCGATCGATATCCGCAAAGCCAACGCGAAGGAAATGAACGGCGTGGCCACCACCTCAAGCAAGACCGAAGACCAGACCAAGCTGGCTGTTGCCAGCGCGTAAGACACCGGCCAGCGCTGCCGATCTCATTCGGCGCCGCTTGCCTTCCCGCACTCTGACAGGGTGTTTCCTCCGGGAAGCACCCTGGTTCTTGACGGACGAGTAAGAAGTTGCCCATGGTTAACAAGATCCTGCAGTTGTTATCAATTCGTTGCTCCCACAGAAAGATCTCGCAGCCGTTTGCGGCTTCTTCTCCCACGCCGATTCGTCGGGCCGTTAACTCCCAGTGGGACACCCCCACCGCACCCACTCGGCACTACGTTGTATGCCTTGATTGCGGCCACAAACTGGATTACGACTGGGAAAACATGCGGGTGGTTGAAAAGTAGTTCTTGTATTGGCGGCAAATCCGCCGTCCGGTTCGGCTGCATTCCCGCCGTCCACCCTTGATCTACGCCGAACGTCAAGCCGGTCGCTCTCATCTTCTTTCCGGCTGCGTAGAGAAAAATGAATCTCAAATTAAAGGACCGTTGTTGTTTTGCTTCTTCTCTTAACTAATTTTGTTTTCTCCACCAATATTCCTGCTCTATACGTGCGACTCTGCGCCTACGTCACCCGCGCCCTCGGCCTAAACTCCGGCTACCGCCAAATCGCAATCAGTCGCCGTTGCAGGGCGCGCGCCTCATCAATGCCCAGCGCCACCGTCAGAAGCAGATAAGCCAGCCCATAGGGCAACACAATCTCCACCGCAGCAAGCAGCGGCCGGTGCGGATGCAACAAAATCCTTATGCCCCACGCAATCGCGGCCGAAATAACGGCGGCAGTCCAGAGTCGCGCAAAGTATTTCACCGGCGACTCAATCTCGCCGATCTTCCTGCTCATTCCTCTGCGCAGCAGCAGAAATTCCAGCCACGCGGCAATGCCGTAAGAAACAGTCAATCCGGCCGCGCCCCAGCGGGGATTGATTCCCAACAACCGAGGAAGGGGCAGCGCGCACATGTATCCCAGCGCAGTGGTCAACAACACCCGAACAACTGCATAGCGGAGCGGGGTGCGCGTGTCGCGCAGCGCGTAATACGCTGATGAGTAGAGCCGGCCGACTGTCGCGGCCACCAGTCCCACCGCCGAACCCGCCAGGATGCCCCATACGTAATTTGTATCACTGGCATTGAATCTGCCTCGCTGGAACAGCACGCCGGCAATCACGTCGCCCAGCGCAAAAAATGCCATGGCAGAAGGAACCACAAAAAACGCAATCCGCCGGGTGCTGGATGTGATCCGCCTCCGCAGCGTTTCAGCCACTTCGCGCTCGTTCCCAAAAGCGCTGGACATTCCCGGCAGCTCGGCTACAGAGATCGACATACCAAACATGCTCACAGGCAGCAGATAGAGCGCCTGCGCACTGAACAAGGCGGCCACCGCGCTCGATGGCAGAAAGCTGGCCAGCAGCGTGTCTATGTAGGCGCTCAACTGCACCACGCCCCGGCTAACAAACACCGGCCCAAAGTTGCTGATCACCACCCGGACGTTCTCTCCCAGCGTCCTCAGCGCAAACCGCAATCTGGGAGCAAGCCTCATCACCACTGGCAACTGGATCAGGAACTGCAAGCCGCTTCCCACCACAGATGCCCATGCTCCGTAAACAGCAAGCTGAGCTAGGCTCGAATTGCGGCCGAAGATCAACAGTCCCGTGATAATCGCCACATTCCAGATGACCGGCGAAACATACGACAGGAAAAACTTACGATGGCTATTGAGAATTCCCAGGCACCAGGCTGAAAGTACCAGCAACCCAACTCCCGGGAAAAAAATCCGTACCAGTTGGATTGTCAGTGGCCTGCGGGCGTCATGGAATCCCGGAGCAATCAGGTCAATCAGCCAGGGCGTAGCCAGTACTCCCACCAACACCAGAACAGAAGTCACCAGCGCCAGCAGAGAGAACACCGCCCCTGCCACCCGTCCGGATTCCTCTTCTTCTCCCTGCGCCACCAGCTTTGCGTACACCGGAATGAATGAAGCTGAAAGCACTCCTTCGCCAAACAGGTTTTGCAGGATGTTGGGAATCCTCATCGCCGCGCGAAACGCGTCAGCGGCAGGCGCCAGACCAAAGAAGTAGGAAAACACTCCCTCGCGCACCAGCCCAAAAATCCGGCTCAGGAAGATCCCGGCCGCCACCAGAAAGGCTGAGCGGCCAATGTTTTCCGTGTGAGGTTTTGCTGGGCTGGTGGTCACGCTCATGTCGTTCTGCGAGTGTGTCACAGCTTGCCATCCCCGCGCAAATGACCCAGCCACTCGTAAATCACAGAATATAAGGTGTTAAACCCAGCATCTCTTCACTCCGCCTATAGAAGCGAGCAGATCCTTGTTCATCGCCCCTGGAAGAAGAAACGAATTTTCTGAAGTGGGAGGCTTAGATTGCGAGACGGGTGCAGTCGCGCAGCGACGTTACAATCTGTAGCCGGGGATGGGAGTCCCCGGTAGCGATAGACGGCGGCCACCGGCCGGCGAGGAAATTCTATTCATGTGTCTGCAGAATGACTGAAATGTCCACTAAAAAGTGTGGCTGTAGATGCGTTGTGTGG
>DATEJX010000287.1:0-4395 GCA_035277785.1 Candidatus Angelobacter sp.
ATTTCAACCAGTAATTTTTTTCTAATAAGTGGTCCAGAGGGTCAAGACTGGTGGGAGTCGCCATGCAAACCCGGGGCGAACTTGTTAGAATTTTCTTGTGGAACCGTCACTGCTGAACCGCGAGATCGTCAAACGTCCTGACAAGTGCAAGTTCCAGGGCCGCATCCTTTTCTTAACCGAGGATCCTGAGCTGATCCGGCGGCAGCTGGCTGGGGAAGACCTGCCCTGGGACACGAAGAACCCGCAGAACAATCCCAAGCTGCGTGATGACATCTCGACCGACGAGATCACGCCGGCGCATATCTGCTTCTTCTTTGACGAGACGCTGGGCGAATTCCCCTACACCGGGCTGAAGTGTGGTAATGAAGTCCCCATCAAGCGCGGCGATGTGAAGAAGGGCGGATTTGTGGCGGCGGTGAGCGGGAAGAGGCGCGGTAAAGGGTCAAGCCGGGAACAGTCGCCATATGCTGAGCTGTGTGCCGGGATCAAGCTCGTTGTCGCGGAAAACATTGAACGCATTTACAAGCAGAACTGCCAGAACCTGGGCGTGCTCACCACCACGGACTTCAGCGTGATCGATAAGATCCGCAACGGGGAAGAGATTCCGCTGAGCAAGTTTACTGAAGGCGAAGACGACATCACGCGCCAGGTGATTGAGTACGGCGGCTTGTTCCCGTTCAACGTGGCGCGCATGCAGGAGAAGGTTTTTCTTCCGCCGATCGAGACGGGCAAGCGGCCCATGACGATTGCGGAAAAGATTTTTGCTCGCCACATGCTGAACGAAAAAGGCGAGCCAGGCGTTACCGCCGTTAAGCCGGGAGACTCGGGCTTCGCCCGAACGGACCTGCGCTTCAGCCATGAGTACGTCACGCCCATGTCGGCAATTTTCTTTGAGCACTTTGTCGGCAAGGAGGCGAAAGTAAATGATCGCGAGAGCATTCTCTTCTTCCGCGATCATCTGACGTTCCTGGATGAAGTTCTTTCCGAAGAAAAGCGCAAGATGGGGCTGCTGGACTTGGCCACTCAGCTCAAACTGAAGCAGGAAGACTTTGCCAAAAAGCAGGGAATCAGGCTGCATGGCGAACTCAAAGACCGCAAAGGGTCGGAGGGCATTTGCCATTCGGTGATCGCGGAGAGCTACGCGCTGCCGGGGCAGTTGAACGTGGGGTCAGACTCGCACACGCCGCATGTGGGCGCGGTGGGATGTGTGGCGTTCGGCATCGGGACCACAGACGTTTTCAATTCCTGGATCACAAAAGATGTCCGCGTGAAAGTGCCGGAGTCAGTGAAGGTGGTTGTTCGCGGCAAGCGCAAGCCCAACGTTACGGCCAAGGATTTCATTCTGCTGTTGCTGAGCCTTGACTACATCCGCAGTGGCAAAGCTTTGGCCAAGGTCATGGAGTACACAGGTGAAGCGATTGAAGAACTGAGCGTCGATGAGCGCGCCACTATGACCAACATGGCGGCGGAGATCGGCGGGTTCACAGGCATAGTTGCGCCCGACCAGAAAACAGTGCAGTTCCTGATGGAGCGTCGCGGGCTGTCGCTTTCGCAAGCGGAGAGCTATTGCAAAGGGCTGTTCAGCGATCCTGACGCCGAGTATGCGCACGTGATCGAGTTGAACGCTGACGAAATCACGCCCATGGTCGCCACGCCCGGCGATCCCGGAAACGGGAAATTTGTTCGCGAACTCAACACGCCTGTCCCGGTGGAAATCGCTTATGGAGGAACCTGCACTGCAGGCAAAAACGTGGATATGGACATGTATGCCCAGGTGCTGTCAGATGCTCTGCAGTTGGGCAAGCGAGTGGCGGACGGTTGCAAGTTTTACATTCAATTCGGCTCTCAAGACACGCGCGATTACTGCATCAAGCAAGGCTACCTGGATATCTTTCATAAGGCCGGAGCCATTGTCATTGAACCCAGTTGTGGCGCTTGTATTAACGCAGGACCCGGAGTTTCAACCAGGCCTGACCAGGTCGTCATCAGCGCGCAGAACAGGAACTTCCCCGGCCGTAGCGGCCCCGGACAGATGTACCTGGCCAGCCCATACACGGTCGCGGCGAGTGCCGTTGCCGGTTACATCGTAGAGTACGAGCAGCAGCGTGAGCTGGTTGGCGCGTAGTGCCATTTCAGCACCGTCGCGAAGCTTGTTGCACGTAGACTTAAAAATGTTTTGCGAGTGTGACATTGGTCATATGTCCAGACCGTCGGCACGGTGGATCATAAGAAGCAGGCAAATTGCTTGCGCGGTGGGGATTTGCTGCTAGAATCTTTTATTACGCATTCAGCCCAATAAGCTCATGGAGAAACGACCGTTATGGCCTATGTAATTGCAGAGCCTTGCATCGGGACAAAGGATACTGCTTGTGTGGACGCCTGCCCCGTTGACTGCATCCACCCGAAAAAAGATGAACCGCAGTTTGAAGGCGCTAACCAGCTCTTCATCGATCCCGTTGAGTGCATCGATTGCGGCGCCTGCGTGCCGGTATGTCCCGTCTCAGCGATTTTCGCTCTCGATGACCTGCCGGAAAAATGGAAGGCATATACCGAAATAAACGCCAAGTATTTCGGTCGTTAGCCCCCGTCAGAGTTCCATTCACGCGCAGCCGCATAGCTGCGCGTTTTACTTTATGCTCAATGCGCCTCGCGATGCAGTCACCAGCCCATGCCCAAGCAGTCTGAAGCTTTGATTCTGCGAACCTATCCGTTTCATGAAGCGGACCTGCTGGTCACATTCTTCACCCGCTCGGAAGGCAAGGTGCGCGGCGTGGCCAAAGCGGCCAAGCGTTCCAGAAAGCGCTTTGGCGGAGCCTTGGAACCGCTCACTCACGTCGTCGCGCACTGGGAGGAGAAGCCGAAGCAGGAACTCGCCCGCCTCGATTCATGCGACATCATCTCGTCTCCTCTGACCGCCGAGGTCAGCTATCCCCGTCTGGTTGCTCTCAGCTACATCGCTGAAGTGATCGACCAGCTTCTTCCTGACCGCGAGCCCAGCGATGAAATCTTCCGCCTCACGCTTGCCGTCGTTCGCCAGCTCAAACCAGATTCCATCTGGATGCCGCTGACATATTTTGATCTCTGGATCGTGCGCCTCATCGGCCTTCTGCCTGAACTGAGCGAATGCGTTGTATGTGGGGCAACACTAGACGGCAACCGCGCATGGTTCCATCCTCTTGCCGATGGCCTGCTTTGCGTCAAAGACAAGCGCCTGGCCAGCACGGAGATCCTTCCTGACTCGCGCGCTGTTGCGGCTGAGATGTTTCGCGCACCGGTGGAGCGTTTTGCTGCCACATCATGGCCACGACAGCGAGCGGCGGACCTGCGCCGCTTTCTCGCTCAGCGCATTGAGCGCCATATTGAAAAGAAGCTGGTCACCGCCGGCATGCTGGAGAGACTTTAGCCGTCAGCTCGGCTGCGAAATCGACGGTCCTGATCGAAGGCCTTTGTGCCAGTACAAGCTGAACACCACCAGTCCGGCAATGGTCAGAGTGGTAAACCAGATGACGCCATCCACAAAAAACGCGGCGACCCGGGTCGACTGCCGGGATTCTGCAAACCCGCAAATCAATCCTAAAATGGCGGCTGCCGCTCCAATTGCCACAAGAGAAACACACTTTATTCTCGGACTCAGCTGCAGCTTTTCCGGGACGGGCTGCGGTTGCGCCCTTTCTGACCATCGGTAATAAGCGCTTACCAGAATGCCCACTCCCATCAGCGAACTCACGTGCTGAAGCAGGTTGTAAAGCGGGCGATAGATGCCATACTGAGCCAACGGCACGGTTTGAAGCGCTGAAAACTGTCGCACCATGTATCCTCGGCCGTGGGTGAATGAGTCCCAAAGGAGGTGAGAAAAGATACCGATTAGCAGCGATACCAAAATGCAGACAAACCTCTTCGCCGGCCCAAAACGGAATGGCTCAGCAAAGCGCACCAGCCGGGGCTGCAGTCCTATTGGCGCCAAGCTGATCAAGGGCAACTTCAGCACTCGCTGGAACAGCCATAACACCGACAGAGCAGAGGGAAGACAGATGTAAAAGGCCCCAGCCACGGTATGAGTCGCATGGAAATGTTGATCAACTCCAATAAAGTAGTGAAGATCCGGAGCAATGGCTCCCACCACCAGAGCAGAAAAGATAAAGCGCTTCCGGAAGGGAAGAATGGCCGCGGGATGTGAGGCGGTAAACGGCAAGACAGCTAAAAGATAGCTTAGCAACCGCACGGCGTTGATGGCAAAGTTCTGATAAATTAAGTACTTTCGACCATGCCCAAAGCCAACGCTCCTACTTACCAGGAAATCATCCTTCGCCTTTCCAGCTTCTGGGCTGAGCAGGGATGCGTACTGCAACAGCCTTACGATACTGAGGTAGGCGCGGGCACCATGTCGCCGGAGAC
>DATEJX010000288.1:0-10567 GCA_035277785.1 Candidatus Angelobacter sp.
TAGATCGCATGCGCCTTCAGGGCTGTCTCCACGTGGTGCTTCATGGCCCAGTTTTCCGGATCGGCAATGTTGTCAATGCCCAACAGCCTCTCTACTTTCTCCCAGCCCTGGTCCGTTATGGTGGCGTTCTTGTGCTTCTCGTCGATAGCGAAGTCGCCGGTGTACTCAGGCGGCTCGCCCGGAGCTTTTTCAATCTCCTCGCCTTTTTCCAAATGAGGGATCACGCGATCAGCACGGTCGTATTTGTCTGTGGATTCGTCGCTCGAGCCGCTGATGATCAACGGCGTCCTGGCTTCGTCAATCAAAATGGAGTCAACTTCGTCGACGATGCCAAAGTTGTGTCCGCGCTGCACACAGTCTTTCAGGTCAAACTTCATGTTGTCGCGCAGATAATCGAAGCCGAATTCGTTGTTCGTGCCGTACGTCACGTCAGCGCCGTAAGCTTCGCGGCGCTCGTCGTCATCCAGCTCATGCACAATCACGCCAACGCTCAGGCCCAGGAAGCGGTAGAGCTTTCCCATCCATTCTGAGTCGCGCTTGGCCAGGTAATCGTTTACGGTCACCACGTGCACGCCGTCGCCGGATAGGGCGTTGAGATAAACCGGCAGCGTGGCCACCAGCGTCTTACCTTCGCCGGTTTTCATTTCCGCAATCTTGCCCTGGTGCAGCGTCATTCCGCCAATCAACTGGACATCAAAGTGGCGCATGTTCAGCACGCGCCGTCCTGCTTCGCGCGCCACGGCAAATGCCTCAGGCAATATCTCATCCAGCGCGGCATTGCGGGCTTCAATGCGGCGCTTGGTCAGCTCTTCGAGTTGGCCACGCAGATCCTGATCAGGAGCACTTTGCAACTCCGCTGTGACCCGCGCAATCTCGTTCTCGGCTTCCTGAACTCGCTCTTTGATTCGCGCGCGGAACTCGTCCGTCTTGGCGCGAAGCTCCTGGTCCGTGAGCTTTTTCAGCTCCGGCTCCATGGCCCCAATCTCCTCAATGAGCGGGCGCATCCGCTTGATGTCACGTTCGTTCTGAGTGCCAAAGATCTTGGCGGCAAATTTCCCTATCAATCTTGGTTACCTTGTTCCTTGTGCTGTTCTGCTTTTAAGCTTTAGCTCAGCTCTCTTTAGATTTTACTCGTCTTGCACCGTGTCTGATCTCGTCTGCCGGTATGCCCGGCGTTTCGGCTCGGCTGAAGGTGAAAGTGGGTCGGCTAACGCTCCGAATCTCAAAAACTAAGCCTAGCATATTGGATGCTGGCACCCTCCTGTCGTCGCTGACTCCTGCTCTCAGCTGAACTTCCTCCTTACTGCTTTGCGATCACTCACTTTCAGTTCTGACGCCTGGTTTCCGACCACCCGATGACCAGATCACCCGGCCCATATGCCCTCCCCCAGTTCAACCCCGAATCTAAAGGACTTACGCCATCTAATCCCGGATCAACCCCGGCGTTGATTCGCCCCAACCCCGGCCTTCCCTGTTCCCTACCCCGGCGTTCCCATCGTCATCTCGCATATTCCTTTAACTGCATGTATACAAATGACTTATCTTATCACATCCAGACACAAACAGTCAATAAAAAAGCGAATCTTCCAGCTCGCCGAACATTGCCTGAATCGCAACCTAGCGACCCGCTTGAATTGACTAAACACCCCAGTCGGCGCCGGAGTTCTTGAGTCATGGCGGGCTCTAAAAAACTCGGGGGCTTTGTTCAAGCCCCCGCGGCAGTTGTGAATTCTTCTCTTACCCGAGCAGCTCTTACCAGAGCAATTTCACTCCCAGCTGCATCTGGCGTTGCCCGCCAGTGAACTGGTTATTGTTGAGGAAAAGGTCAGACGCTATGTTCGAGTAGGTCGTGCTCAAAGCGTTGTTGACCGTGCCAATCAGCACGCCAGTCTGGAAGACGGTCGGCTGAGCCAGCGTGAAATTGCGATGATTGAAAGTATTGAAGGTATCCACGCGGAACTGCAGTGTCGTGCCTTCAGTGAGTTTTGTGTTCTTCAACAGCCCCATGTTCCACACGTTCACACCGGGAGATACAAAGCTGTTGCGCCCAAGAGTAGGCAAGGCGCCAGCCTCGGCCACCACATAGCGTGCGTTCGGGTTATCGGCCACATAGCCAGCCACGTTGGCGCTCCCGCCGGCGCAACCAGTGTCAAATCCGGCAACACTCGTTATGCCACCAGGTCCCGCGCAAACAAGACTTACGTTCGATCCCACACCCTCAAGTCCCGCTGGGTTAAGGATGCCGCGATCGCCCGCGGTATCGCCGTTTGCGTTTGCATCGGAACCCGAAAGCAGGGTAACAGGCTGGCCGCTCTGCACCAGGTACGTGCCGCTGAGCTGCCATCCATGCGCCACCGTTTTCAGGAAGTTGCTCTCGCTGGGTATCTTGGGGAGCTCATAAATCCAGGACATCGCGAATTTGTGCCGGACGTCCAGGGTTGAACGCGCACGGTCCAGGCTCAGGTTCTGCCAGTCAAACGGACGGCGCGGATTCACCACACTGCTGAAGAGTTCGTTGGTGGCGTCATCGATATTGTGAGCAAACGTGTAATTGGCACGGAACAGCAACCCGGTGGTGAAACGACGGTTCAGGTCAACTGAAGCTGCGTGATAGATGCTGCTGCCAATTGCCGGAAACGCAGTCACGGTGCTGAATTCGGGGTGGATAAACGGATCAAAGTTTTCAAAGTCAGCCAGGCGTGAGCCGCCGACAATTGTCGCCGGAACCTGGGTGGCGCCGAAGAACGTCGGCAGCGGTTGTAGTCCGGCGGTGAAAGCGCTTCTGGTATTGATGCGCGCCTGGACTGGCAGTTGGCTTGCACGCGTTCCCAGATACCGAACCTCAAGACTGGTGTTCTTCGTAAGTTCACGCTGCACTCCTAGCGTCCAGGTGTAGACCTTGGGCTGGACCTGGTCCAGAATGAGGCCCTGGGTTGCAGCCTGTGCTTCTTCCCGCGTTGCCGGTGGAACGTTTACTTGCAGCAGTCCGCCTCCGGCCAGGAAACCTGTACCTGGGCCGCCCGCCAGGAAATTAGCGCACCATGCCGGTGCTCCCGGCAGCGTGCAGGTGATATCAGGATTTTGTTCAGTTTGCAGTTGTGGAGGAAGTGACAAGAGAGGGAAATTTTGCGGGGTAACGTCATAGGAAACGCCGAATCCGCCACGCACTGCCCACTTGGCGTCACCCATCGGATCCCAGGCGAAGCCGACGCGCGGCATCCAATTGTTGGTATCAGTCTTTGGGTCGCGGAACTCGAACACGCCCGGCACAGTGGAGATTGCGTTCAGCGTCTGCAGCCCAACGCCGGCCGGGTTGCTTGTCCACTCATACCGGATGCCCAGGTTGAGGGTGAACCGGGGAGTTACCTTCCAGTCATCCTGCACAAAACCGTAAATGGCATGCTGGTTGCCGTCGAAGGCCCCCGATCCAGCGCCGCGCAACGCTTGGTTGAAACCATTCGGTACCTGGTCATTGACTAACGTCTGCAGGTCAGCATAGTCCCATTCGCCACGTTCACGGGGCAGGAAGTTCGAGGGAGCAATCCATCTGCGGTACTCCGATCCAAACTTGAAGGTGTGCGCGCCCTTCACGATGCTCACGTTGTCCAGCACCTGGTAGTTGTTCTGCACGTAACTCTGGGGCGAGTTCCCTTCTGGACCAATGTTCAGGCCCAATACATCGATCTTGGCATTGGGGAAATTTGCGAACTCTTCCGGGATGGTAAATCCCTGCACAAACCGCGAGTAAGCCACGCGGAAATCATTGATCACGCGATCACTGGCTGCCCACGCATCGGTCAGGATGATTTTGCGATTATCTGCTTCGATTGCGCCTGTGAACTGTGCTTGCGGCGTATCAGGATTCACATTGGGAGAACGCTGACGGTCGTACAGGAATCTCCCGCGTATCTGGTGATTGCCTGCATTCAGGTCAGAGTTGATGTTGAAGTCGTGCTGGTTCAGGTAGCTGGGCGCTGCCGGTTGGAATGTTCCGATCGGAACTGTCACTCCATTCACCACCTGCGCCGGGGCGTCCGCGGCAGGCGCTGCGGGGAACTGACTCAGGATGTTGCGCACCTCCTGGTTTGCGGAAAGAGAATTCAGTATCGCCAGTCCGTCCGCGGTTGGCGCAAGTTGCTGTACTGAAGCTGCCGCCAATCCGATGTTTGAAAATTGATAGGCGCCGTAGACAAAGAGCTTATCTTTAATGATCGGGCCGCCAATGTCGGCGCCCGCGCGGTTACGGTCAACCCGGCGAGGTTCAGTGAGATCAGAGGCCTTCTCCAGGTTATCCATGGCATTGAAGTCGCGGTTATTGTTGAACTCCCAGGCTGATCCATGCCAGTTATTGGTTCCGGACTTGGTAATAATGTTGAACTGGCCTCCGGCAGAGTGGCCCAGCTCAGCGCTGAACATATTTGTAACCAGATTGAAGTCGGAGACCGCCTCAGGGATCACTTCTGAAGTGTGGCCTGTAACGTCAACGCGGTTATCGTCCACGCCATCAATGGTGAAGCTGTTCAGGCGCGGACGCGCGCCGCCAATCGAACCTCCTTCACCCAGCACGCCCGCACCTTGGGTTGTTGTGTTGGGAGCAAGCAATGCAAGGTTAAGCGGGCCACCGCCGAGGCCAGGACTGGGCAGGTCCGAAACAGCTTTCGCGCCGAAATCGTTCGAGAGCTGTGACGTGCTGGTCTGCACCGTTTCTCCTCCGGTGGTTACTTCTATCGTCGTCGTTGCGCCGCCAACTTTAAGGCTGCTGTCTGCTGTGATTACCTGGTTCGGCAGCACCTGAACGTCCTTCCGCTCGAACTCGGTGAACCCTTTCGCCACGACTCGAACTGTGTATGTCCCCACCTGCAGGTTCGGAAAAACATATGTACCGCTGGAGGTTGTTTTGGTGGTTTGCTGTATTCCAGTTTCCTGGTTGCTGGCCGTAACATCGGCTCCAGGAACTACTGCACCGGACGAATCCACTACTGTGCCGCGCAAGGTTCCGTCCAAACGCTGCGCAGCGGCTGGAAGGGTAATAGAGAGTAAAACTGCTATGAGTGCCAATACGGCACTGAGATGCCTGTGTTTCATATGACCTCCGGTGGAACGCGCCGCTGGTCTTTATCCAGTAGGCGGGAAGGGGCTGGCGAAGCGGGCGGGGGAACGACGCCTCGCTTCGTCAACTGGCCAGGATTTGTGATTGCGAACGGGTGCTGATGAACAACACCGATTGATCTAGCAGAGGCGGGCGCAGTTGAGGTCGATCAGGCTGGCCGAAAGCTCGCCGGATCTTGCGGAAATAATTTCCACTGACGAACCTAATCTCGGCTGAGGCAGCAAAGTCATGCCGGCTGCAATGATGGCATGAAACGCAGAGTGGGGAACTCTGTGGGTAGTACTGGAAGAGCGCACTGCCGTGGGAGGCAAATCAAAGTACGGCGCGATAACGATGACCAGCATTACCGCAACCAGCCATAGGCACACGAACTTAGTCCAGCGACTCACAGAGCTACTCCAGCAATTCTATGCTCCCGCGCATTTCGTTTGTCAAATTCAGAGCAGCCGGTCAGCTCCGCTTACATGACTACATCACAGGTCACCGGATCATGTGAAGAATCTATGTCTACATAGCATGAAGGTTTTCTAAGAATCCATCTCGAACGAGGAACAGTGAGCAAAAACATGCCGAGGATGCCAGCGCCTTCAGGGTCCCCGGCCAGCCCGATTTTGGGTGGCTGGGGTTGAGGCGCGACACAGGTATCAACATCTCGCAACCTTACAGACTGTCTTCAGGTTGTCAATGTACCCTCCCTTTGTCATGTTGAGCGAGTTCGAGCGAGGAACGAGTGAGGACGAGTCGAAACATCCCGAGGATGTCAGTTGTAACCATGCTGCTTCAAGGCGTTCTGCCCATGCTGCCTGTCCTGGCATCTCGCAGCCCCGCCCTTATCAACTCGTTAGCCGCGTGCCGAAGCGATGGGTGTGCAAACGGGATAATGCAAGCGCCTTCAGGCGCTCCCAGGCCAGCGGTGCAGCGACCCGGCTTGCGCGATTTTCGCAAGCCAGGGAGCATAACCAGTTGGCCGCAGATTTACGCAGATGCACGCAGATGAAACTTTTTACTTTCTGATCTGGCGTTCATCTGTGTTTATCTGCGGCAAAATATTTTTTGCCTTCCTCCGTGCCTCCGTGTCTCCGTGGTGAGTTTTGCCGTCAAACCTTTGCCAATGATGGCGTGAGGTTCGCTTTACTCGCGGCCAATTCCCTTATTTCTTTGCGGCCGAAATGGAGCTCACGGTGATCGTGTCGTCCTTCGCCGTGCCTTTGACAGTGGCTTTCTCGCCGGCATACTTGTCAATCGCTGACTTATCACCGTCTAACTTATACATCTTGTCTCCTACAACCAACGCATAGTCGGCTGATCCGGACTTTACACATTCGCGCGTACACTTGGCCGGCGATTCGTTTTTTGCCATGTGCTGCTTGCCGCACATAGTGTCGGAAACCACGCCGTTAAAAGTCTGCTCAGCTCCTGGCGCGCCGAACCCTCCAGCCACGCCGGCAAGAACAACTGCCACCATCAATTTCATTCTCATTACATACTCCTTTTGGACCTCGGGAAATAAACCTGTAACCCGCGCCAGATCGCACGGCGCTGGAATTGTATCTGAGCGGCCACCTGAAAATTCGCTCTCGATTCAGAACCCGGGAAAAACGAAACCCACTCGCATGGCTGAGAATTAGGGGAAGCAGACCGTGGCGCCTCAAGTGCGAAGGCAAGGCTCAACTTTTATGTTCCGCCGGATGCGGAACCAGCAGCTCGTCTGCAACCTCAGGCAGCGTTGGCGAAAGCCACCGAAACAGCGCCGTCGCGGCGAGAGCTCCCAGAATCTGCACCACAACAAATCCGGGCGCATCCTTGGGGCGGATTCCGGTAAACGTGTTGCTAAAACAGCGTGCGAGCGTGACAGCGGGATTGGCGAATGAAGTTGACGCGGTAAACCAGTAGGCAGAGGTGATATAAGCCCCCACCGCGAACGGGACAGCATCGATCCGGACCCGCGAACAGCCCCAGATCGTCGCCAGCAAGCCAAAGGTAGCAATAAATTCGCTGAAGAGCTGTGAGCCTCCGCTGCGGACGTGTGCGGATGTCTGCAGCACCGCCTGGCCGAACATTACGTGGGACGCAAAGACTCCCGCAATCGCTCCCACACATTGAGCAAGGATGTATCCCGGCACCACTCGCCAGCGTAGACCTCGTTGGGTCGCGTCAGCTAGTGTTACCGCAGGATTGAAGTGTCCGCCTGAAATTGGTCCAAAAGCCAGAATCAACGCCACCAGGGCCGCACCCGTAGCGATGGTATTTTCCAGCAAAGCGAGCGACACGTTCCCGGCAGAAAGTTTTTCCGCCATGATTCCCGACCCCACAACAGCCGCCAGCAGGAAAGCAGTACCAAGGGCCTCAACAGTAAGCTTTTGCGCCAGCGAGTGTTTTGCTGTCATTCGCTTCTGCCAATTTCATCCAGCTGCTTTTTGATTGCCAGACCGTCCAGCTTTTCCAGCGGCAAACATAGAAACAAGCTGATGCGCCGGTCGAGCATGATAAATGCATTATGAAATGCGCGGTCAATATCCTCCTGATTCCCTTCAACGGCGGCAGGATCGGGAACGCCCCAGTTGGCGGTTATCGGCTGACCCGGCCATACTGGACAAACCTCTTTGGCTGCGTTGTCACAAACTGTGAAGACAAAGTCCAGACGAGGTGCATCAGGACGCGCGAACTCGTCCCAACTCTTGCTTCTGTATCCCTCGGTCGGCAGATGGACGCGCCCTAACTGCCGAATCGCCCCTGGATTCACCGCCCCTTTGGGATGACTCCCCGCGCTATACGCAACAAAGTTTGGCCGGCCCTTTTGGTTCATGATGGCTTCGGCCATGATGGACCGGGCCGAATTGCCGGTACAGAGAAACAGGACGTTATAGAAACCGCGCATTGTATCTCCTATCTTGCGTGAGACAGTTAAGCGCAGCAGCCAGGCGCACAACACGACTTTGGTTTCGCAGCCCGTACAAATGCACTCATGAATTTTCCATCAACCTGCGAGGCAATCGAATCCACGTCAATTCCCTGCCCGCTCAGGACCGAGCGTGCGTCTTCTATCGTGTAGACCCTGGTGGGCTCAATTTCAATATTTTCGAATCCCGCCTGAGCAAGTTTTGATACGTACTCGTTATCCGCGAGCGCGCCGGCGATGCAGCCCACCCACAACAGCACGCTTTTGCGGATCTGCTCCGGGACCTCGCCGCGCACAACCACATCAGAAACAGCAAAGCGGCCGCCGGGCTTGAGCACACGAAAAGCTTCGCGCAGCACACGATCTTTATCGGCGGAAAGATTGATCACGCAGTTGGAAATGATCACGTCCACTGAGTTGTCGGGCAGGGGAATGTTTTCTATTTCGCCTTTCAGGAATTCCACATTTTCAAGACCCGATTTCGCCTGGTTCTCGCGCGCGAGCGCCAGCATTTCGTCCGTCATATCCAGGCCGTATGCCTTGCCGGCTGGACCCACGCGGCGCGCTGAAAGCAGCACATCAATGCCGCCGCCGGAGCCAAGATCCAGGACCGTTTCGCCCGGGTTGAGCTGCGCCAGGGCCGTAGGGTTTCCGCAGCCCAGAGAAGCTCTCACTGCCTGCTCCGGCAGGATGCTGGTTTGTGACTGCGCGTACAGATCACGCGTGATTGGGTCTATATCTGTGCCGCATGCCGCGGCGCCACAACAGGAATTCGAACCACCGGTGGCAACTCGCCGGGCCGCCTCGCCATATTTTTCTTTCACTACGTCTTTGACTGCTTCGCTCATGGTTCCTCCCGGCCAACTATCGGCAGCATGTGATCTTTTCCGGTTTAATTGCCTTGTTTCGCGTACAGCATTCCGCAAACAAAAATCCCAACAGCTCCTGCAGGCCTTCGCAGTTGGCGCGATAGCGCAAAAAAGTCCCTTCGCGCTCCACTGTTACAAGACCTTCGTTCTTGAGCTTTTCCAGATGGTGGGAAAGCGTGGAATAGGCAATCTCCAGTTCCTCGCTGATCTCACCCACCACCATCCCCTCCGGGTGAGCAGAAAGCAGCAATCGCACAATCCGCAGCCTCGGCTCCGTCCCCATCGCGGAAAGCATGTCAGCGAATCTCACTACGTCTTCAGTTTGTTTTAACGTGGCCATTTTTATATTTCGACAATAATAGAAATATAGAGACCCTGTCAAGCGAAGTCAGTCTGTTCATTTTGATGCCATAGTTGCAAGCTAACCACCGTCTCAAGAATTTCATCAAAGTCAGTGCATGAATCAGGGCAGCAAAATCCTGTTCGTTGACGATGAGCCGGGCATTCGGGCCACGCTCCCGGCAATCCTGGACCGCTTTGGATTCGTTGTCACCCCCGCCGCCACTGTGCCGGAAGCGCTGCATCTTGTTGCCACGCAGAAGTTTGATGTCCTCATCGCCGACCTGAATATCGGTCAACCAGGTGATGGTTTTACCGTGGTGAGCGCCATGCGCCGGACGCAACCCAAAGCCGTCACCTTCATCCTTACTGGATACCCTGCCTTTGAAAGCGCCCTTGAGGCCATACGGCAACAAGTGGACGACTACCTGATTAAACCTGCGGATGTTGACGGCATGGTTGAGAAGATCAAACTGAAGCTGGCGGGGCCCAGGACTTCCCACCGGCAGTTCGAACTTAAAAGACTGACGGAAATTCTCGAACAGAACAAAACTGAGATCTTCCAGCGCTGGCTGAGCGCAGCAAAGAAGGACCCGCAAATCACATCCGCAAATCTTTCTGATCAGGAATTAACAGATCATCTGCCGGCTGTCATCGAAGCTGTCATTGGAGCAGCACATGGAGACGACCTCTCCGAAAAAGGGCATAATGCCGCACGTGCCCACGGCAGTGCGCGCTTCCGGCAGGGATGCACAATTGCGTCGATGATGCGTGAGTGCCGGCTTGTTCATCATGTTCTCACGCGTTTCATCCAGGAAAATCTGCTGGTGGCGGATATCAGCTCGCTGGTCGGGCAGGTCATGCAGATTGGAGAGATCATTCATGCTTATTATGAAAAGGCGGTTAAGGAATACGTAAACACGCGGTATGCCACCAGTGAACTTGTGCAGCACAAAGGCAAGTCTCTGCTCCTGCTGAGCCTGGACCGTGAACTTACATTATTGAGAGAGCACGCGCTCAGCCGGGCAGGATATTCGGTAACCACAGCCGAATCCCGGAAAGAGGCGCTGCAGTTCTTAAAACAACCTTTTGATGTATTGGTGATTTCTCACTCAATGTTGAACAAAAACATCACGGAAAAGACGCAGCTCTTCCGTGAGCAGAATCCAAATTCGCCGATCATTACTGTTACAAAGGGAAAATGGCAAGAGGTAAAGCTTGATGCTGACCATGCTGTCAGCGGCGAAGAAGGTCCGGCAGCCATGCTTGAAGCCGTGGAAGCAGCTCTGACTAAAAAACAGCTGCGCCGGATAAAGTAGTCACCGCGAGCGTTTTTTCTGCTGGGTATCC
>DATEJX010000289.1:0-27267 GCA_035277785.1 Candidatus Angelobacter sp.
ACGAGATTCGGGATGCGCAGTGCCCGGAAACGCGCGATGTGGCCCAGGGTATCGCGTCCCACGTCGCCATAATCGGCCGCGTCCGGCAGTTCGCCAATCCCGACGCTATCGAGCACGATCCAGATGACACGCTCGCAATGACTGCCGCTCATACTTGTTTCTCATGCTCAGTTCGGCAGCGCCCCGCACCTTGCCAGATGATGGAACGCGACACTATCATGATCCTTGCCTGATCAGAGTGTGTTGTCACTTGGTCTCTTCTTCTTCGAAAGATAAGATGCAACATTTGAAAATGTGGACGAGCGATCATCGCCAGCAGTGCGCCACTTCAGACAACGCCTCCAGTGAGGCAGCGAATCTAAGTCCCTCGGACGACCTAGGATATGTGAGCGGCAGTCCTTTAGCAACGCCCAGGAGCCTTCCCCAATGACAATCAGGACCACCAAAATAAAGCCGTCGATTTTCCGTGAATATGACATCCGCGGAAGGGAAACCCCGGATGAACTGAACGAGCAGGTTCTATACCTTATTGGCTGTGGTTACGGAACATTTCTGAAACGGCGTTCCATTGATCGACTGGTGGTGGGACGGGATTGCAGAGGCACGTCTGAGCTGTTTCAAAAATCCTTGATCGAAGGACTGCTTTCAACTGGACTGGAAGTGCTGGACCTGGGCATGGTAACCACGCCCATGTTGTATTGGGCGCAGTTTCACCACAAGACGCTTGGCGGCGCAATGGTTACTGCCAGCCATAATCCCGCCGGCTGGAACGGTGTGAAGTTGGCTGTGGGTTATTCCCTGACCACCAACTCTGAACAGCTCAAAGAGATCTACCAGTTCATCGAGAAAGAGGACTTCGCCAAAGGCCATGGCAGGGTTACAGCCGCGCCCATCGATAGTGAATACGTCGCCGATCTGGTCAAGAGAGTGAATATCAAAGGACGTCCGCGTGTACTGCTGAACACAGGAAACGGCACAGCCGGACAAATCGGCCCACGTTTGCTCAAGGAAGCCGGCATTGAAGTTCTGGAGCTCCACACAAGAATCGATCCGACTTTCCCTCATTACACTGCCAATCCGTCGTCGGTGGAGATGATGGAAGATACTGGGAAGCATGTCACCGATCTGAAGGCTGACTTGGGAGTAGCCATTGACGCAGACGGCGACCGCCTGGGCATCACTGATGAAAATGGCAACACCATCTGGCCCGACCTCTTCATGATCCCGCTGATCCGGCAATTGCTGCAGAAGAAGCCCGGATCAAAAATCATCTTTGACGTGAAGTGCTCGGCCGCTCTTGAAGACGAGATCCGTGAACACGGCGGGGTTCCGGTGATGTGGAAGACCGGCCACTCGTTTATCAAAGAGAAGATTTCAGAAGACAAAGCCGCGCTGGGCGTGGAACTGAGCGGCCATATCTTTATGGTGCAGGATTATTACGGCTTCGATGATGCTCTATTCGCTGGGCTGAAAGTCATTGAAGCCCTGTCAGAGCGTTCACAGAAGCTCTCTGAATTTCTCTCAACGGTTCCCAAGTGGTATTCCTCTCCCGTTTACAACGCATATTGTGCCGACGAGGAGAAATACAAGATTGCCAGCGAGCTGGCGGATGAATTCAAGAAGAAGGGCTACAAGGTTTTTGATCTGAGCGGTGCCCGCGTAACCTTCGATGGCGGCTGGGGATTGGTCAGGGCCTCTTCCAATCTTCCACAGCTGGTGCTTCGCTTCGAAGCCCGAACGGAAGAGAAACTTCCCGAAATAGAGAACCTATTCCGCGAGATGTTGAAAAAGTATCCCAGCGTGGGATCCAAATGGGAAACTGGGTGATCACCCGGTTTCCTCTTTGTGGGACACATGACGTCCTCTTTCTTGCGTGATTTGAGTTTGTAAATTCAGGCTAAAGCCTGCCGGAATAATTCGTAAGGATCTATTGGTTTTTAGCGCTTCGGATCAGTTGTTGCCAGGACATCGCGCAGATTGCGCTCTGTTATTTCATTTCTGAAGCGATTTCTCCATCTCCGATTCTGCACTCAGGCTCTCAAGATCGCGATAGATAGTGACAACTGCCAAAGTTTTACCCTCGCGCTTGTATTTAACGGTGCAGTCCTTCTTTTCAACATCGCCATCAATATCAATTGTGTCCCACTTCTCCGCGTGCCCTACATAATTGATGGGCACATCATAATGTTGGCTCCAGAAGAAGGGCACCGCATCAAATCGCTCACGCGCGCCGAGTATATTTCTGGCAGCAGTCTGGCCCTGGCGCTCCGCCACAACCCAATGCTCCACACGAATGTGGTCACCAGTGTGAGGGTCGGGCCAGCGCGCTATATCTCCAGCGGCTAAGACTCCTGGAGCACTGGTTTGAAGATACTCGTCCACAACAATCCCGCGGTCCATCGTAAGTCCAGCTTGTTCCGCCAGCGCGAGTGATGGCCGCACTCCAACACCGAGAACTATAAAATCAGCCTCAATCGTGTCACCACCGGAGAGCGTGACTTTCTTCCCATCGACTCTCTTCACCGTCTGGCCAAGATGGAAAACCACACCGTGCTCTTCATGCAGTGTGCGTACAAACGTCCCCACCCTGGCGCCGAGAATCTTCTCCATTGGCACTTGTTCTGGCGCAACCACGTGGACAGCAACTCCTCTAGTTCGCAGGGAGGCAGCCACTTCCAGGCCAATAAAGCTGGCGCCCACCACAACAACCTGTTTCGATGAGCCTGCTCTCGCCACAATTGCCTTGCTGTCGGCGAACGAACGCAAATACAAAGTCTGCGAAGGTGTAGCGCCTTCAACTGGCAGCTTTATTGGATCTGCTCCAGTGGCAAGTAACAGTGCGCCGTATTCGAAGGATTTGCCGTCTGCCGTGACTACCTTTTTCTGCTTCGTATCCAGCGATGTAACGCGCGAATTGAGAATCAGGTCGATCTTCCGTTCTGAATACCAATCCGGCGACCGCAATGGAATCCATTCATCCTGGGCGGTGCCCGCAAGGAAATCCTTGGAGAGGTTGGGCCGGTCGCATGGAGGATCACTGTCTGCGCTGATGATGGTCAAGGCACCGGAATATCCTTCGCGGCGGAGCATGTCAGCGGCGGCGAGGCCTGCAGCGCCTCCGCCAACGATGACCACGGAAGCTGGATGCTTCTGAGTCGGCGCCTTCTTCGGCGCGGCGGGCGCAATCTTGTCGCGGACGAAGACCATGTCACCCTTTCGCTCGACTCGCCAGCACTGTATAGAATCCAGCGCCGGTGCTCTCAGCGCCTCACCCGTGCGCAGGCTGAAACACGCGTGGTGCCAGGGACAACGCACTTCGTCGCCAACCATCAGACCATCAGCAAGAGGGCCATGGTAATGCGTGCAGTAAGCGCCAACAGCAAAGAACTCCTCTCCGCGCCGAGCCAGCAATACTTCTTCTCCGTCGACTGTTCCCAGCAGCTTTCCGCCATCCGGAATGCCGGCCAGCGGCACTCCATTCTTCAAGTCAGGCTTTTGAGCATCGTTCATTCCACACATCCTCGGTGGGATCTATTCAATTGGAGCAACAGCCATCGTACAACAAGGCGGTTTTTCGAGAGGAGATCAGGAATATAGACTGAGGTTCGGTCATGAATCGAACTGCTTCCGCATGGCGCGCCGGCGACAGCAACGCAGATCAAAGAATGGCTCCTCAGAGTGCTCAATTTTGCAGCGATTGGGTATTAAACGCTTGTAAACCAGTCTTGACGTCCGGTATGCTTTGTGACGCTGTGAAACCCGTCGCGCTTGTAAGCATGCCGACTCTCTCGGCGCGGTTTCCTTCCATCCAGCTGGCGCTGCTCAAGCCAACGCTGGAATGCGCTGGAATCCCTGCCCAGACTTTCTCACTATTCATGTATTTCGGCGAGCGTATCGGCTGGCGCGTCAGCGAAGCCATCGCCGACGTTTGGCCTAGCATGGTAGGGGAGTGGATATGGACCAAAGCGGCATTCGGGACAGAGATCAAGACCCGCGACCAGCAGTACTTCCGTGAATACAACCACATTTTCAAAGCTATTTGCAGCGCTGCCGGTTGCACGCTCAAACGATTTCAACGCATACGCGACAAGGACGCTCCACGCTTCATTGAGTTTTGCCTGAACGCAGTAGACTGGAGCCGATTTTCCGTGATCGGCTTTTCCGTAGTGTTCCAGCAGCTCCTCGCCAGCCTGGCTCTGGCCCGCGCGTTAAAAGAGAGATATCCCAATATCCCCATCGTATTTGGCGGCGCCAGCCTGGAAGATGATATCGCCAATGAGATCATGCGCCAGTGCCCACAGGTGGACTACATCCATTGCGGTGATGCTGAGGTGTCGTTTCCTGAAATGGTGCGCCGTCTGGAACGAGGGCAATCACTCCAGGGCCTTCAAGGGGTGATGTGGCGCGATGAAGGAAAGATCCAGTATGCCGGCCGCTCAGCCAATTTCATGGCGATGGACGAAACGCCTCTTCCGGATTTCGACGAATACTTCTACGCGCGCAATGAAGGCGGCTATGAAAATTACAAGGACGCGTGTGAGCCGATGCTTCCCATTGAAACCGGGCGGGGCTGCTGGTGGGGAGAGAAACACCACTGCACCTTCTGCGGACTGAACCGTTCCGGGATGGAATTTCGGTCGAAAAGCCCGGAAAAGGTGATCGAACAACTGGACCAGCTCGCGGGCAAGTACGGAATTTTCAGCTTCAACGCCATCGACAACATTATGTCGCCGGAGTACACGGAAAAGGTTTTCCGCAAACTGGCTGAGGCCAACACAGACCTGGAACTCCATTATGAGATCAGGCCCAATCTATCGCGGACGCAACTGGCGCGGCTTCGCAAAGGCGGCTTGAACTCAGTCCAACCTGGAGTTGAGAGCCTGGCCACGAACGTGCTCAAAAGCATGCGCAAAATGACCACGGGCATGCGCAACATCGAGCTGATCAAGTGGTGTACTTATTACGGCATCAACTGCATGTACAACATCCTGATGCGCTTCCCGGGCGAGACCGAAGAAGATTATCGCCTGCAGGCAGAGCTTGTGCCCCGGATCCTGCACCTGCAGCCACCCTGGGGTATTGTAAAGGCGCGCGCGGACCGCGGCTCGCCGATGTATGAGGAGCCGGAGACGCAATCCGTGCGGAGGCTCAGGCCCGCATTATGTTACCGCCACCTTTTTCCGCAACGCTTCAATCTCAATAAGATCTCGTACTACTTCGATCATGACATGAGCAACGTAGTGGATGAGGAACACTACGCTGACCTGCTGGACCGCGTTGCGCAGTGGCAGGGCAGCTGGACAGAAGATGGACATCCCACCCTGAGTTACCGCAAGGCGATAAGCAACATCCTGATTGAAGACGGTCGTCGGCGAAAAGCGCGGACGTATTCTTACGCCGGAGGTCCGGCGACCCTGTACGAATACTGCGCGGACGCGCGCACACCGCGGGACATCGCAACAGCCATGGGAACGCAGGATTGGGTCCAGAAAGCGCTGGATGATTTCGTCCGCAAGGACCTGATGCTGTTCCTGGACGGCCGCTATCTCAGCCTGGCTCTGCCCCAGAATCCAAATTTCGATCTGCCCGCGGGCTCGTCGCCGGTGAGGATTGATGCAGCGGCGCGTGGCGAACTGGTTGTGAACATCCGTTCAATATCGGCGACAGCAGCCAATGAGGTGGGAGATTGACTGCCACCGCTGCTGAGCTGAAAGGGCGCGAAGAGCTGCTGGCTCTGCTGCTGGAGCACGGAATACTGCGCCGAAGTGAAACTCAGCCCGTGCTCTCGCGCGATGGAAGCTCCGCCCGATGGATGCTCGATTCACTCGCGGTTACCCTCACGCCCCGCGGCGCGGAACTGGCGGGGAAGTTGCTGCTGGAACGACTGCAACATTTCGATGGCCGGCAGCTTGCGACTTTCGGCCTGACCGCCGTTCCAATTCTGCAATCAGCAATCGTTCAATCGGGCGGGCGCTATCAGGGACTGCTGGTCCGCAACCAACGCAAAGCTCATGGCTCGCAGAAGCTGATTGAGGGACGCATCGACCTCAATGAGCCGGTCATCATGGTGGAGGATTCCATTGCTTCCGGCGCCAGCGTGAGCGAGGGCATTGCGCAATTGGAGGCAGCCGGCCTGCGCGTGGAAGGATGTGTGGTCCTGGTTCGCTTTGGATGGGAGGGAGGCTGCTCCGACCTGCGCGAGCACGGCTATCACGTGGAAGCCATCTACGACGTATACGCCGATCTCATGAGCCGCATGGAAGGCGAGGAGGGGCCGGATTACAACCCCACAAAGTATTTTCCCGACTTCCGCTGGAGCGAGCGTCACGCGAACGAGGGTCTTCACCCGGCCCACCTGGCGCGAGACGTTTTGCGCGAGTATTTTACGACTGGCGAAGTACTCCGCCCGCCCTTGCGCCTGGACCGCTCCGACTACGATTCGCGCGGTGGCGCGTGGGTGAGCCTTCGCTCCCGGGAAGATATGTTTGACCGGCCGGCACGCGATGGCTTCTGGCACTTTCCCGGCGAGCCTTCCTGGGGTGTGGCTGAAGACACGGTGCGAGCTGCCTTTCGGACTGCTTCCGAATTCCCGAAAGACGCGAGCCCTCTTCAGTTGCTCGAGTCCAGCCACATCGCAGTTACCTACTTTTCCGCCCTGGAGCGGGTCACGGTTGGCGAGTTGGATAATCAGCGTTACGGCATTGTAGTTGTAAGCGGAGAACGTCCTGAAGTGATGGGAGGAGCTTTACCCAACATGCCGGGCATTCGCGACGAGTGGCAGCAGTTCCGCCATGCGCGCTACAACAATGCTGAACTCTATCCCTACGAGCCTTACATCCTCTATCGGCACGAAGTAGCAAAGTATCCGGAGCCGGGAGCCTGCTGGCCATCAGATGGAGTGCCCGGCACCAACAAATTGGTTGATCTGAGCGCGGCGGCTGCATGGGTGCGCGAGATCGCTTGCGGACGCGTTCCGAAGATGTCCTTCAGCCTGCCTCTCCTGCCGGAAACCGCCTCGCAAATCTTCGTCACAGTCTATGTCGATGGCCAGGTCCGGGGTTGCGTGGGGCATGAGATTGATGATCTGGAAACCAACATCCGTAACGCGACAACAGCCGCGCTCCAGGATGAACGGTTTGCAGACGTAGAGATTGATGCGGATTCGAGCATTGCAGTAAGCGTTTCACTGCTGTATGGCGAGCTGGACATGGGGGATTTTTCCCGCGAGGAAGTCCGTTTCCGGTATCGCCACGGCGAACAGGCGCTGATGCTGGAGCAAGGCGAGCGTGAGGGAATGCTGCTGCCCTTTGTGGCTGCATGGATGAGCCTTGATGCGGGGGAGTTTGTTGACGAGGTGATTGACAAAGCCGGCATCACGCGGCCGCCGTACAACTGGCGGCGTTTCAATTGCAGCACATGGCTTGCCGATGATGAAGGCGTTTGGAAAATGGAGGGTGGGTTCAAGCGTGTGGCGCCTTTGTTGAGCGCGAAGGATACGGCAAAACTGCAGATCGAATACTTGCTGCGCAATCAGCGGCCTGACGGTTCTCTCTACTTCAGTTATTACCCGTTTGAAAACACGCTCCATCAGGGGATTGATCCGGCACGACAGGCACACGCGGCGTGGACTCTGGCCCGAGTAGGCCGATCCACGGCAGCAGCAAATGCCCTTCACTATGCTCTTGAACAGGAAGACGAGCCTGCGCTGGCGCTGTCGCGCGATGCTTTTGTGCTGCTGGCGTTATGTGAAGATGGCGTGCCAGATACGGTGGGCAAGACAGCGCTGGCGGAGAACCTTGCCGCGTCGATCGATCGACATGGGCGCGTGAACACGTGGCGACCCGAACCGATCGACGCCACCCCCGAGGACGGGTCCGAGGAAGTGGAAGACGACGAAGACGAACAAGCGTCATTCGATCCCGAGGAACTGCAGAATTACGTTCCCGGGCAAGTACTTTTGGCGTTGGCGAGGGCAGAGGAGAAGCTTGGGTTCTCCACGGACGGCCAAATCCTTGACCGGGCGTTTCGGTATTATCGCCACCGCTTTCGTTATCGTCGCGACTTTGGCCAGGTCACCTGGCTGGCGCTTTCATTTTCTGCCTGGTGCATCCTGCGACGCAAACGCGAGTGGGCGGAACTGGTCTTTGAAATCGCCGACTGGATCATGGAATTCCAGCAGAGCGAGAGCGGCGCGTTTTTGACTGACCATCAACCGGACACTCCGGGCTATACCTCTGCTGTTTACCTTGAAGCCGTAGCAGCGGCCATTCGTGTTTCACGGGAATTTGAACCGGCGCGGTGCGCGCGCTATCAGGACGCCTGGCAACGCGGCTTCGCGTTTCTCGACAGGCTGATCATCCAGGAACGGGACTTTTCCGTCCTGCCCAACCCCGAATATGCCGCGGGCGGCCTGCGTGAGAACCTGTACAGCGGCCACGTTCGCATCGACTTTGTCCAACACTCCCTTGCCGCAATTCTGGAGCGTTATCCAGACCTAACCAAAACAATCCTCCAGGAGAATGAGCATGGCTCAAAAAAAGAAGAAGAGACCGGGCCCTATCGTGGAAGTTGCACCCGCGAAGAAGAAAAAGAAGAGAAGACCGGGACCCATTGTTGAAGTAGCTCCACCCAGCAGGCGCAAAAAGGGTGGATACAAAATCGTGGAAGTAGCACCGGCGGCGAAGCGGCGCAGGCAGCGTGCAGGGGCGATTGTCGAAATGGCTCCCGCAACCAGGCGTCGTGGCGGGGCGATCAAGGAAATTGCGCCTGCAACAAAGAAGAAACGCTCGGCGGCCCGTCCCATTGTTGAGGTAGCGCCGAGTACCAGGAAGCGCAGGCCGTCCGGCCCGATTATCGAAGTGGCGCCGAGCACACGGAAGAAGAAGTGAGAGATCAGGACAGTAGAGGAAGTGCGGCGCTGCCCGGCAGGCAGCGCCGCGCGTTTGCTTTAAGGTAGTGCAGACTGCGACTGACGATCTCGAGGATGTGAGTTCCCAATAAGATGGCATCGCTCCCGATGCCGATAACATTCAGGAGTTTTCTTTAGTCGCTATGCAAGTGCTTGAAAAGATTGGCTCCTCAGGTAGGACTCGAACCTACAACCCTCCGGTTAACAGCCGGATGCTCTGCCATTGAGCTACTGAGGAGTGGTCATTTGGCCGTTGCTGGACAGAACCGGCCAGTTTGAGTTGTCTTCATCAAGATAGCACAAAATTGGGCTTCGGTCAGCGGCATCCGGCGCAGATTAATGGAACTAATTTGCCCGTTCATCTTTCGCTCTTGTTGTGCCATGAATTTCCGCGATTACTGGCAATCGACGCCAGACCACTCCTCAGCCTTCCCAGACAAAGGCGTCAAATTTCCTGCGCGTGTCGAAGCCAAGTTTGCGATAGAGTTCCACTGCCCCCGAGTTCGCCTCTGTCACGGTAAGGCTCAGCGCAGAGAAATTGCGTGTGCGCAACTCCTGAGTACAGAGACCGATCAGGGACTCGCCAATGTGCTTGCCCCGGTGCTCCGGCAGAACGCAAACCTGGGTGATGTGTCCCACGTCTTCGCGAACGCGTGAGCAGAGCAAGAGCGCAGCAATGGAACGAGTGGGGCGATGCAGTGCGACAAACGAGGCGTGGCTGTCAAAGATTCCGCAGCCGGGGAAACGGACGATGTTGTTCAGAAAGCGCAGCGAACCATTCAGGCTGCGATATTGGTCGTTGATTTCTGAATCAATGTGATTGCGGTAGGAAGTGGTAATCACGGCAGCAGCCGGTTGAAAATCGGCTTCCGTCCAGCGGCGGAACTCGATGTCAGCAGTCTGCGTGATCTGCGGCCTGGTCATGTGGAGCAATGGCAGCATCATGAAAAGGCGCGGATGCTGGCGAAAGCCTTCGGCAAGAAAAGGTTCGGCGAGCACACCGGAATCGTGGGGCAAAAGCTGCGCCTCGATGCGATGCACCCCGGGCGAGCGCTGCAGCGTCTCAATCACGTGCACGGAAAGGCGATGCTCTACGCTCTCGCCCTCAAAGTGCATCGAGTTATCGGCAAAAAGATCGCCGATCACGCCCTTGCTGCCTTCATAAACAAAAAACGCGTAGCCGCCAATGTGGCCATTTTCAACCGCGGCAAATCCAGGCAGGATTTTGGAATCCACATAACGCAGGATCATGTCCGCAGATGAGCGGTAATCCCAGCACATCAGATCGGCCCAAAGGCGGGTCTCCCGGTCCAGCAAAGGACGCAGGTGGTGGGAATTGAAATGCCTCAGATCAAGGATTTCCACGCCAAAAGGGTGTTGTGTCCGGTGTGCGTCAATCGGGGTATGGAGGCCCATGTCAACTTCTTCCCTGCCACTCCGGATCCGCCTGTATTCCACAGAACCGGCCCTTTCGCCCGGGCTAAAAAGGACACCGTCAGGGCGAAATGGGACGCCTCAGCCCAGCAATTTCAGCCGCGAAGAGGGGCGAGGTATGAGTCTAGCCGTGCTCTGCTTTTTGCGCAAACTTTCCTGCTCGCAGAGGTACCAAGCCAGTAGGAACCTGCAGCGTAACCCAGCTCTTCTTTATTTTACGCTTGCCAGCCGCAACTATGGCTTTAGGTCTTTCGGCTCGATCGAGCCGCGCACAAATCGTAGCGGACAAATCATTGCAGCACCTTGAAGAACTCCAGATGCTGGTAGGCAAAGCTGCCTACTGAGACCACCTTTCTGTTTCCTACGCTGCTCTGCACAGGATCCAGGTCGCCTTGTTTGGCAATGACCACGTGGATGTCTGCCGGAATAGCGTCGCGTCCGTAGAGTTGGATCGGCTGGTTGCGATAGAAGTTGAGCCCGTATTCAAGCTCACGCTGGTGGGGGACATTGAAGATGGCAATGGGGCCTGAGTTGACGCCAGAAGCACGCAGAGCAGCATCGACGGATCGCGAGGATTGCGTGAGGTCGATCAGGGTGTCACGCATGGAGCTGTTCGGCTGTGGTGGCGCTACGGCGAAGCGGAGGAGGAACACCAGAGCGAGGATTACAGGCACAAGGGTGATAAAGTGCAGCACGCGGGCGCCACGATATCGTACAAGCAGGAGCACGGCACTGGCAGTAATGCAGGTTATGGCGGCCACCATGGTCCATGCGTCCTGCGTGAGATGACGCTTGAGCAAAATCCACGGCGCAATCAGGGCAGCGGCCAGAACCGCACCACAAACCAGCGAATGCAAAATGAGTTTTATGCGATCTACCTTCCCCTCCTGCTGCAGATAACAGGCAGTTAGCAGTGCGGCAGGCGAGATGGCGGGCAAGATGTAACCCGGCAACTTGGAACGCGAGATGCTGAAGAGGATGACCGGCGCCAGGATCCATAACGTCAGAAAATGCTGCAGCCAGTCGGTCGTCCGGATGGCCTCACCGTCGGCTTTGTGATCGCTGCCGCCGCGGATAACGTTCCACCCGTCCCGCAGCGCATTCCACACAGCAGGCAGCGTAAAAACGCTCCACGGCAGCACAGACACGATAAACACGGGGACGTAATACCAGAAGGGCTGCGAGTGCTGATAAAGATTGGTGCCAAACCGTTCCAGGTTGTGTTGCAGGAAGAACACCCGGAAGAACTGCGGCACTTTGATTTGTACGGCGATATACCAGGGCAACGTGATGGCAAAAAAGAGGATGAAGCCCGGAAGCCACAAGCTGCGGAGAAAGATTCTGCCGTCACGGCGTAGCGCTGCGTAAGCAGCCACAATCAAAATCGCCAGGACGGGGGAGACCGGCCCTTTTGCAAGAGCACCGACCGCAAGCAGCGCGTAGAAGATCATCAGCCATGGCTTTCGTCCAGTTTCATGCCAGGCCCACCAGGACAACATGGCAACGCAGAAAGGCGCAGAGAGTTGGATGTCAGTGGATGCGCCGCGGCCGAATCCAATGACAGCAGCGCAGGAAGCCGTAATCAGCGCCGCATCCAACTCGCTTCCCCGTCGGAACCGCCGCATAAAAAAGAGAATGACGATGACGAGTGCAGCGGCGAAGATGGCTGAGGGGACGCGCGCTGCCCAATCGTGCACGCCGAAGATGCTGTAGGCGATCATCTCCCGCCAGTAAAGCAATACGGGCTTTTCCAGCCAGGGTTGGCCGTTGATGGTGGGCACAATCCAGTCATGCCGGGCCAGCATTTCGCGGCCGATCTGCGCGTACCGTGGCTCGTCCGCGCCCACAAGGCCAAACGTTCCCAGCCCAAAGAAGAAAAGAAAACCACAAACCGGCAGCACTACCAGAAGTTGCAGGAGGAGAAGCTTGGCTGAACGGCTCATTTACAGCTCATGTGGCATACGCGAGCGGAGTTCGGTGAGCACGCGTTCGATGGCGACTGCTTCCGGCCCTTCAAGGGAAAAACCGGCGGCGCATTCGTGCCCTCCGCCACCGAATTTCTCAGCAATGGCAGCCACGTTGACAGCACCCTTGCTGCGAATGGAAACGCGTATGCGCTCATTGGCCACTTCACGAAAGAATACCGCCACTTCCACGCCAGCAATTCCGAGAGCGTAGTTAACCAGACCTTCGCAATCCTCGTCGAGGGCGCCACAACGCTCAATGTCACGCCGGCCAACGTTCATCCATGTAAACGCATTTTCGTGCTGAAGAGAGTTGAGCGCCACGCCTAGCAAACGCATTTTGGCCAGCGGGCTGGAGAAGTAAATGTTATGAGCAATGTCTGCCGGCCTGGCTCCAAACTGCACAAGGCACTTGGCGAGTTCAAAAGTGTGGGCATTGGTGGAGGAATAACTGAATGAGCCTGTATCCGTAAGCACCGCAGTGTAAAGGCAGGTTGCAATTTCCGGCGTGATCTTCACTTTGGCGGCCAGCGCAAGCCGGAAAACCAACTCCCCTACAGCGCAGGCATGGGGATCAATCCAGTTCACCTGCCCCCATGGCCGCGAGCTGGCATGATGATCAATACTGATGATGAAGTAGTTTTCAAGGCCTGAAAGTCTGGTGCGCTGCGCGCTATCACATTCAAGAACAATGGCCGCATCGTACGTGCCATTCAGGGACAGGCTGTTAAAAACCGAGTCAGCATGAGGAAGAGGCTGATAAAGAAAAGGAACGTGGTCGGCAAGTACCAGGTCTGCCTTCTTCCCCATGGCACGCAGGACCTCAGCCATGGCCAGTGAAGAGCCTACGGCGTCGCCATCCGGACGCGCGTGGGAAGTTACAACAAAACTGCTGCGCTTTTCGATTTCCTGCAACACCTGCTGCAACTGGTCCATGTTCGGCCTATTTTTTGCGTTTTTTGATTCTTCCCAGCAACTCGTCAATCCGCGCGCCGTACTCTTCTGAACGATCAAGGAGAAAAGTCAGGTCGGGGACGTGGCGCACGCCGAGCCGTTCCAATAATTCGCGCCGGATATAGCCTTTTGCGGCATTCACGCCTTTGAGCGTCTGCTGCTGCTCACGCTCATCGCCCTGCACCTGCAGGAAGACACGGGCACTTTTGCCGTCAGGGTTCATCAGTACTTCGCTCACAATGCAGAGCGCGATCCGGGGATCACCCAATTGGCCCTCTACAATGGAGCCGATCTCCTCTTTGAGCGCCTCAACAATGCGCTCCATGTGGTGCTGCCTGCCACGTTGTTCCGGCATTTTCTGCCCCGACGAAAAACTTTAGAGAATACCAGAGAAGGTGCGCGGAAGGAATAGAAACCTATCTTAAGCCTGGACCATCCTCAGGCCGATCGACAGGTCCCTTTTTGGAACTTACCTGATCCAGAATGGGTCAGCTCTCAAGAAAATCGAGGAATGAGTCCACTACTTCTCCTCCGGCGTTGTTGGCGGTACGGGCGGCTTCACGCTCCACGTTGCGCATAAGACCTTCAAGATAGTCACGGGAATCAGAGATGCTGACTATTCCAATGGTAGCCCTCTGCCACAGATCTGTGGCATCGATCTCCGCCACCGAGACATTGAAGCTGTTGCGCAGCCGGTCTTTGACGCTGCGCAGCACCTGACGTTTGTCTTTGAGGGAATGGGCAGCTTCTATATGGATTTCTAGGCTCAGATAAGCAATGGGCATCAGCTTAATGTTCGTTCACAACGCTCGGAGATTATTTGGTCCAAAAGCCTTCGCGGTCGTATTCCCTGATTGCCTGCAACTCCGTGGCTGTGGGCTCGGGGGTGGTTTTGATCTCAGGCGGTATCTTTACGTCCCAACCCGTATTGGCCTTGACATCATCTGCGCTTACTTCGGGATGGAGTGTGGAAACAAACGCCTGGCCAGATTGGCTATCAAAACGCAACACACATTTGGTGGTAATTACCGCTGAAGGGCCGCCACGCGGGAGCCCCACACTCTTGCGCCAGCCCGGACCCTGGCCGTTGCCCGGGCTTGTGACATAGCTCACCCTTTCGGGGAGCCGATGCCGCGAGTGCTCGAGCAGAGCTACAAAGCGGTGCGCCAAAGAAGCAATGTCGCAAGCCCCACCTGATCCGGGCAGGCGTACCATTCCGTTCTTCCCTTCCACCTGCGTGGAGTTGAGATTGCCATACTTGTCCACTTCAGCGGCGCCCAGGAAACCTAGATTTACCCGGCCGGATTGCAGCAATGCCATCACGCCCATCATGTCCAGGCATTGGGTGGCGCCTTTGATATTGGGCGGATCAGCCATGGTGTAAATCAATTCCGGCGATGGCGTGGTGCGGATTACTCCATTTTCGAACAGGCCAACAGCATTGGGCGCATGCGTTTTCTTGGCCACAACGAACGCGATCAGCGGCAGGCGCATGCCGACGAAGACAACTTCGCCATCTTTGATCTCGCGCGCCGCGGCGACGACCATGAGTTCAGAGAGGGTGTAAGTCATTTCACAAAAAAAGGGAGGCCATGGCGCAGGTCTCAGGAAGCGAGTCTGACAATCCGCTCTACTGAACTTGGCAATTTAATGTCGATAAAGTAGCTCTCGGGATACAAGTAATCCTCTCCCGATTCATCAATAATTCTGCGAAGCCCAGCCCTGGCCGCCGCACGATCGGGAACAACAGGATACAGCTTTCGCAACTCGAGTGAGGCGGGATAGTCCTCATTTTTGATGCAGACTACGTATGGCGTTCTCGCCCGCTTTTTAGTCGAGGAGCCGTTTGATCTTGATTTCTTTTCTGCCGATCCCATGCGCTTCATACCAGTGCAGCTCAGCTTTCGATATCGTACCATTGGGCAACCGGATTTCCGCCACGCCTTTCAACTTCCGCCATCGGCCTTTTCCGTAAAACTTGACCAGCCGTTTGCGTTCCCGCAGAGACTTTCCTTGGCGATCACTTCAATGTTCGTGGAGATGCCAATGATATCGATCTTCATTGAACCACGAATCATAGCAAAAGGGCTGTCCAGGCAGCCCTCTTCTTGCTTGGTGTGGCTAAATTGCTAGTTGCTCGCGTTGATCGCGTTCTTTCTCACCTCGCCAATTGTGAGCAGAGGGTCTTTAGCTCCGGCACGCGGCGCGATCCATTTCTTCTCCGAGCCGATGATATCCATGAGCAGCTTCTTGTCCGTCGCGGTAGGCATCCACTCGGTCTCAAACTGCGCGCGATATTCCTTTTCTTCCATCTGGGTGCCAGTTCTAGGATGGAAGAACTGTGCCTTCCACTTGCCGATATTGCGGTTGAACTTGATGTCCGGACAGTAAAGCTCTTCATTGCCGGGCTTCTGGGCGGCGCTGATGCGCTTCACCAGCGTGGCGCATTCGTCGCGATAGAGATGACGGTTGTAATCATTGAGATCGTCCAGGTCCGGGGCATTCAGGTTCTTGGGCTCGTCGTAACGGCCTTTCAAGCCCCAGGTGTAAGCCCAATGCGCTGATGATGAATGGTCTGTCCCAAACAGGTCATAGGAGCTGGAAATCCATTTGTTCAAGTATTTCTGCATCAGCCAGTGCGGCACCACGCCGGCTTCAGCAATACGCGCAAGGCCAGTATTGCCAGTGCCCATGTGGAAGGCTTCTTCCCGCAGCATGTAACTCATGGAGCGGCCAAGAGGCGCAAAGGCGGAGTATTTGAGCATCTGGAGCTGGAACTTGCCGTCACGATCAACGAAGTCAGTAAAGGCGAAAAAGTCCAGCCAGTTGTCGCACTCCTCATTGAAGCTGCCCAGCAGGCGCTTGTTTTCATAGGCACGCCGCTCCAGCATCTTTCTGGCTTCCACCTTGCCGGTCTCTCCGAAGAACTCCATCAGCAGGGCGCACATCTGCCAGCCATGGCGCATTTCTTCGATCATCACGCGCGTGAGGGCGGAGCGGTCCCAATCGGTTGGAGCGGACTCAAAAAGATAGCGCTGCTGTTCCACACTGGCGAATTCAGTATCGCCCTGATACACAATGAGGTTCATCAAAGCATCGCGCATGTTCTGCGTGGGAATCTGACGCAGGTTCTCCCACTTGGTGCGGCCTTTGTAATAACCGAAGGTGATCTCGTTGGTCTCGATCTCGCCGTAGAGCGTATCGAATTTGAAGTCTCTGATGTGTTCGCGTTCAACGCCTACTTCCTTGCGCCATTCGTTGAACACACCGACCCAATCACTGAAGGTCCCGATTTTATGAACTTTACCTGGCATGAAAAAGGCTCCCAGTGGCTAGCCACTAGCTGCTAGCTCAACAATCTTGTTGTGCGGCTCTGGCTAGCAGCTAAGAACTGGTAGCCAGAAGCTGCTTTTCACAAATTCATCCACACCGTCTTCAACTCGGTGTAATGCTCAATTGCGTGCATTCCCAGTTCGCGGCCGAAGCCCGACTGCTTGTAGCCGCCGAAGGGCAACGCCGCGTCCATCAGCCCGTAGGTGTTGATCCACACCGTTCCGGCCTTCAGCCGACGCGAGAGCTGATGGGCCTTCTTGATGTCGTTGGTCCATATGGCTGCGGCCAGGCCGTACGGATTGTTGTTGGCCAGAGCGGCGACTTCTTCGATGTCGTCAAACGTCAGGGTCGCCAGAACCGGACCAAAAATTTCTTCCTGCGCGATCTTCATGTCATTCTTCACGCCGCCGAAGATCGTGGGCTCAATGAAGAAGCCGTGGTCGCCATTGACGGAAGCGCGCTTGCCGCCGGTGAGCACTGTTGCGCCTTCTTTCTTGCCAGCCTCAATGTAGCCCATCACGGTCTCCATCTGTTTCTGGCTGACAATGGCACCCAGGCGGGTCTTGGGATCGAGCGGGTCGCCGAGCTTGATCTTCTTCGCGTATTCCACCAGCTTGGTTGTGAACTCGTCTTCTACTTTCTTCTCCACGAATAAACGTGAGCCAGCGCAGCAGACCTCGCCTTTGCCGTAGAAGATGCCGTTAATAGCGCCCTTCACGGCGGCATCCATCTGCGAATCAGAGAACACGATGTTGGGCGACTTACCGCCGAGTTCCAGGGTCACGCGCTTGAGCGTATCCGCTGAGGCGCGCATGATTTCTTTACCCACGGAAGTTGAGCCGGTGAAGGCGACCTTGTCGATGCCGGGATGCTTCACCAGAGCCTGACCAGTCGCTGGACCGCCAGTGACTATGTTCAGCACGCCGGCCGGCAACCCGGCTTCTACGCACAGCTCGCCGAAGCGCAGCGCGGTGAGAGAAGTATCTTCCGCGGGTTTGAGCACGACGCAGTTGCCGCAGGCCAGTGCCGGTCCCAGCTTCCAGCTTGCCAGCAGCAGCGGGAAGTTCCATGCGACAATCGCGCCGACCACGCCTACCGGTTCGCGCAGCGTGTAAGTAAAGGCATTGCTGAACGTGTTTACCGTTTCACCGTGGATCTTGGTGGCCCATCCGGCGTAGTAGCGGAAAACATCGGCAACCATGGGCATATCGACGTAGCGCGACTCGAAGATGGGCTTGCCGTTGTCGAGCGTCTCCAACTCAGCAAGCTCCTCGATGTTTTTCTCGACCAAGTCACCGATGCGCCAGAGAATCTTTCCCCGCTCGCTGGCCGACATCTTGCGCCATTGGCCGGATACATCATCAAAGGCCTTGCGCGCCGCCGCGACCGCCTGGGCCACGTCCTGCGCCGTGGCTTCCGCAATCTGGGTGAGTCCTTCTCCGGTTGCCGGGTTGACGGTCTCAAAAGATTTTCCCGAACCCTCCTGCCACTGACCGTTGATCAGGAGTTTTCCCTGTGCGACTTTTGCTTTGGTAGCGGTCAACATGTTTCGCCTTCTTTCAGGATCCTAAAGTGTTCCCCGGTTCGAAACCGGCTCACTATTTTCGAGTTTTCGTTTCCGCCGCTCCTGTTTGCCGTGAACAGCAGTTACAATCACAAATCCAGTCGCTGCCGTGAGCAGCCCGACACAAAAAAACAGGCTGATTGCGGTAAAGCTCTCGGACGAACGAGACTTCCAGGTGAAACGGCGTAACGATGAAAAGAACCAGCCCGGACGCCACCAGTGTTTCAGCGGCTTTCCAAATCCAGTTGCTCGATTTCATACCAGTCGCCTAAGTTCGTGTCACCCTTGAGCGCGCTCGAATGCATGTGAGTGGCTTTAGCCACTGAGGTAACCGCAGAGGCTAAAGCCAACCCATTTACTCCTTTACCGCAGGCCTAAAGGCCTGCTCCACCCACTCGAAACGAAAAGCTATTTTGCTTTGAAAGTCGCCGGCCGCTTCTCTACGTACGCGTTCAAGCCTTCCTTGGCGTCTTCACTGGCGAACAGCCGCTGCTGCAGTTCGCGCTCCACCGCCAGGGCGGACTCCAGCGGAATCTCCCAGCCGGTCTGCACGCTGCGCTTAATGTTGCCCACGGCTTTGGCGGCCTTGTTCGGCGGCGTGAACTGGCGCGCGTATTCCATGATGTTCTCCATGAAGCCTTCGCGCTCATAAATGTCATTGATGACGCCCAGGTCCTTGGCCTCTTCAAAGGTGAAGGTGTTGCCGGTCACCATCAGTTCAATGGCTTTGCTTTTTCCGACAAGGCGGCTCAGGCGCTGCGTTCCGCCGGTGCCGGGCAGCACGCCCAGGTTAATCTCGGGCAGTCCGATCTTGCCCGCGTCGCGGCGGGCGATGCGGATGTCAGCCGCCATGGCGATCTCCAGTCCGCCGCCCACGCAGTGACCGTTGATGGCCGCGATCACCAGCTTCGGGGTGTGTTCCAGCCGCAGCAGGGTTTCATTGGCATGCAGGCAGAAGTAATACTTGAAAGTGGGGTCGACGGTGGACAGCATCTTGATGTTCGCGCCGGCGGAGAAGAACTTATCGCCCGAACCGGTCAACAGCAGCACATAAACATCATTGTCCATTCGCGCTTTCAGGATGCAATCGTCGAGCTGCCGGTTCATCTCGTAGGTGTAAGTATTCGCCGGCGGATCGCTCAATTCGATGACTGCCACGCCATCTTCAACGCGGTAATTCACCAGGGTTTTGGTTTCAGTTGCCGTAGTGGTGGCCATGGTTTGCTAGCTCCTTTGGATTTCTCAAAATCTTCAAGATCTTCAATCCCTGATTTTGGATTGTCTGCTTCTGGCGGCTCAGGGTTTTCCCGGCGAAGCTTTCCGGTTGCCGTTTTTCCGGGGCAACACTCCGTATAGAAAAATTCCGCTCATTTCGTCCGCCAGGGCTCTGGCGTTGGCGTCAATGCGCGGGTTATGCCAGGTATAAAACCAGTTCATCATTCCGAACAGGCTGAGCACGGCCAGCCGTCCGGAAAACTGCAGGCCTTTGGCTCTTTTCAAATCGTCCAACAAATCGAAGCAAATGCGGTAATACTCGCGCTTGATGGCCCGCACCTCCGCACCGCGAGCATCCTTCAAGGTCTCATCTTCATGCGCCAGCACCTTCATGGCTTCCTTGTTGGCCAGGAAGTACTCAAGATGGTTTTCAACGAAAATGCGGACGCGCTCTTCCGGGTCACTGGACGCGCCGAGCCGCTCCCGCAGATTGTCAATGATGCTGCGAAACGTGTGTTTCTGGATCAGGTACAGCAGTTCTTCTTTGGATGCGAAGTAATGATAAAGCCCGGCCAGCGACATGCCGGAGGCGCGAGACAGGTCGCGCATGGACGCGCCTTCATATCCTTTTTCACAGAAGATGCGCGCGGCATGCTCGAGCACGCGGGCGAGTTGCCGGTCAAAGCGGCTGTCCACGGTTTCGCCGGCGGGTTTGCGCCCATTGACGCCTCGGCGAATGCTCAAGGGAGCACCGGAAGGCCGAATTTCTGCGGTTTCCAGGGCCATATCAGGTCAGATGCAAGCGAACTACCGAACGTTCGTTCGGACTTAATGATTATGCCCGACGGCTCATGAGATCGTCAATTGTCCCCACGCAAGAGAAACCCCGCACTGCCGACGCTCCCGGAAGTCCGGGTTCCGATTAGAATCGTGACAGGTCCTTACGGTGTCTAATAGTCAAGGACTTTGGCTTGTTTGTTCATGATGAAGCGTCTCTCAATACTGCTTACTTTCCTGCTTGTGGCTGGTCTTGCGTTCGCGGCTCCTGCAAGCGTACTTCCGGTTTCCTTCAATGGCTGGCAATTGGATAAATCCACTGTGAAGTCAGGATCAGACCCGGCATCGGCGGACGGAGCCGATGCGCCTGTGCTCAAAGAATACGGCTTCAACAACTTTGAGAGCGGCACCTACCGACGCAGCGGCCGCGAGATGCAGATCAAGGTAGCGAGTTTCAACGACGCAACCGGCGCTTATGGGGCGTTCACTTATTACGTGCAGCCGCAGATGCAGAAGGAAGACATTGGCGACGGAGCCGCCTCAAACAACAAACGGATTTTATTTTTCCGCAGCAATCTGCTGGTGGATGCCACATTGGAACAAGTAACCGCGATGTCCGGTGCGGACCTCCGCGCGCTGGCCGGCGCGCTGCCGAAAGCCAAAGGAAGCCTCTCCGCGCTTCCTACACTGCGCGATGATTTGCCCACGCAATCGCTCATAACGTACACGTCACGCTACATTGAAGGCCCGGTCGCACTGGAGCGTCTGGGAGTCCCAATCCCCGCCACACTGGTAAATTTCACGATGGGGCCTGAGCTGATATTTGCCCGGTATCGTAGTTCGAATGGCGAGGCTTACATGACCCTCATCAGCTATCCCACACCGCAGATCGCGGCGGAGCGGCTTAAGGCGTTCCAGGCGGCCGGACTTCCTTCCGGACCGTTCTACTTCAAGCGCAGTGGTCCTCTGGTGGTGGCGGTGAACGGGAACATTCCGCAGAGTGAAGCGCAATCTTTGCTCGCTTCTGTCAACTACGACGCGGATGTCACATGGAACGAGCCCACGAAAGCAAATCCGAAAGACAATATCGGGAACCTCATTGTGGGAATCTTCATGCTGATTGGAGTAATCCTGGTGGTGGCTCTGATTTTTGGCTTCTTTTTTGGGGGGGTTCGGGTCCTGGCCAAGAAGATTTTCCCTAATCGGGTCTTTGACCGTCCTGAGGATGTGGAAATCATCCGGCTGAATCTTAAGTAGGCCTTAAGTACCTGAAAAATAGTGGGCTTATCCGACAGAAACAGTCCGAGTGACAAAAAGTGTCATTTTCGCCGGACTGTTGACATTTTGATTAAATCATTGAAAAGAAAGGCATTTATTCTGGAAAAATTCCTTGACACTGCCTTTCAGCCGCCCATAAGATTTTTTCCAGAAAGTTCTGATGGTTTTTTGAACCTCCGTTGGAACTATTCTCCCTTGAAAAAAAAGGCCGTCCAGTTGCCGGACGGCCTTTTGATCTTCTTTTACTGTCACAGTGCTCCACACCGCTTGAGTGTTTAGCTCCAGCCAGAATCGTTTAGGCACCTGTTGCACCCGCCACGGCGCGCACGTCAGCGGCTTCAGGTTTCCTGTCGATGCGCTCAAACGGCTTGAGAGTTTTGAGCCAGGATGAGCACTCAGGCTCCTGTTACATCCGGCTCGTCACGCAAGTCGGGCTCGCCATTGCTGGTGAAAACAAGTCAAGCAGTGCGCTTGGCTGGAGGTTTTCCGCGTCGTGCTTCCGCGTCCATCTCATAGGCCTTCTTGAGCCAGCGCTTCACTTCATCATCAATGTTCTTCAATGAGCCGATCTCAATGCGGTGCGTGATGCGATCTTTTTTGGCGAAGCCACCGGTGTCAATCAGCCTCTTGGGAACTTTGGTGTCTTTGAGCGCCAGGCCCAGGTCTATGCGGTCACGGGCTGAAGGCTTGATCTGTGCGAAAACGTGATTGCGATATAGCGGAACAATGGTCTGACAGGGACAGACCTTCACATCCGGGCCAAGGCTACGGCCGAGTTTGAGTAGCTCGTCGTAGATTGGACGCAGTACAGCTTTCCCACCAGAAAACATGTTTTCCACGTAGCGGTCTGCTGACTCAAGATAGGAATCCGGGCTACCGTCACTGCCTTTGCCGACAGATTGCTCTGCGATCCATGAGGCATAGTTTGTGCCGAGGCCATGCTTTGTCTTCAGCCATTCGCGCCGCTCCTTTTCATCCTGTGGGCCCGTCTGTTTGACCAGGAGAATCCATTCTTCAAGCGAGCGGCCAGTTTTCTGCTTGAGACCGGCAAGCGTTTTCTGCGCCATGAGCACGCTGGGATGCAGGTCATAACCGGCCTTGCTGCGGCATGAAGCTGAAGGCATAAATCACGTCGCGCGAGTAGTTTACGCCGGTTCCCTCGCCACCGGGGCCCGGTGAGATGCGAAGGGCCTTGAGAAAGATCACATCGTAATACGAAATAAAAGTTTGGTTTTCCTGAAACCAAAATTACTGTTCATCACTCAGTTCCAGCGAGAGCTATTCCGGGAGTTCTCCAATTCCCCATGATGCAAAGAGGGTAACTCCTGTGAAGCGATTAAGAATCCCCCTTTCCCTCGTAGTCGCTGCTCTGATTGTTGTTGCTGTTTATTCAGAAAAGAACCATCCAACAGCCCCTGCGGACCGCGCCAATCTGGAAAATGCTGAACGGCTAGCCAATCAGGGCCGTCAGATATTCCGCTTTGACACTTTCGGCGATGAAGATTTCTGGGGCGGAACCCTGGGACTCCACAAAGCCATTGAAGGCGCCAAGTTTGGCGGGGTAGGTCCGGGCGTTTCACCTGCCACGGCATTGGCAGTGGGACTGAAAGTTGACCAGGACGCGCTCCCCGCTTCACTGGTGCAGGCAATCCAGGCCGGAAAGGTTGATCTCAACGATCCGGCGACAACGCTGGCGCTGCTCAAGCTCAACGCTGTCCTGGGCGTGACTGGATTTTTCAACACTGATGGCTCGCTCAAATCCATAGGCATTCAGTGTGCGCTGTGCCATTCCACCGTCGACAACTCATTTGCGCCGGGCATCGGTCATCGCCTGGATGGCTGGGCCAATCGTGACCTGAATGTAGGCGCAATTGTGGGATTGTCTCCCAACCTCCAGCCTGTGGCTGATCTGCTGGGTGTGGATGTGGCCACGGTGCATACGGTGCTCAATAGCTGGGGACCTGGCCATTTCGATGCCGAGTTGTTCATGGATGGCAAAGCGTTCCGTCCTGACGGCAAGAGTGCGGCCACACTGATTCCGCCGGCATTCGGGCTGGCCGGAGACAACCTGCATACCTTCACCGGCTGGGGCTCAGTGACTTACTGGAATGCCTTCGTAGCTAACCTGGAAATGCATGGCAAAGGAAATTTCACAGATGCCCGGCTGGATGACGCGTCCAAGTTCCCTGTGGCAGCACGTGCAAACTTTGGCCACGTCCACAATGATGTTGACCTGATCACCTCGAAGCTGGGACCGCTGCACGTCTATCAATTGGACATCAGCGCACCGGCGCCTCCGAAGGGCAGCTTTGATCCCGCGGCTGCCAAACGAGGCGAGGCTCTGTTCAACGGTAAAGCACAGTGCAGCACGTGCCACGTTCCTCCGCTCTACACAGAACCGGGCTGGAACATGCATACGGCGACGGAAGTCTGCGTGGATGATTTCCAGGCAAGCCGCTCTCCCGATGATCGCTATAGAACCACTCCGCTGAACGGACTGTGGACCCACACCCAGGGTGGCTTCTACCACGACGGGCGCTTCGCCACAGTAAACGACGTAGTGGACCACTACAACAGTTGCATGAATCTTGGCCTTAGCAGCCAGGAAGAGAGTGACATCTCGCAATTCCTTCTCTCCCTTCCCAACAACAATAACAACCGCGACCACGACAGAGACGACCATTAATCTACTGAGCCGTTTCTCGTGATTGATTGGGCAGGAGCGAAACTATTCGCTCCTGCTTTTTTTGCTTTCGTTCCAAACCGCTCCCATTCTCCCCATCTTTTTGGTCTCTGTGGGCCTTCAGGCAGCTGAGCCAGCAGGAAAGCTGTCCTCTCGCCAGGAAACACTTGCGAATCAGTGGATAATGAAAGTTGCAATGAGCGAGCGCTTTCATTTCGGCAGCCTGCGCGAGCTGTTTGCCAAGGCGAACGAGGAGAAATCCGGAGATCAACTGGCCGGCATTGCCGCGGGATCGGAACAAGAGCGGGTGGCGGCGAAATTTGCTCTGGCTGATGCCACACTCGAGCAAATCGTCAGTAATCCACTCATCGACCCTGACCAGGACGATGTCAGCCGGCTGATTCTGGATACGCATGACAAGGTTTCCTTCGCTCGAATCAAGAGCATGACAGCAGGTGAGTTTCGTGAGTTCATCCTCAGGGATGCGACGAGCGGCGAGGACCTGCGCAAACTGCGCTGGGCCATCACTCCGGAGATTGCTGCCGCTACGGCCAAGCTGATGAGCAACAAAGATCTGGTGCTGGCAGCGGCCAAAATCCGCGTTGTAACCCGCTGCCGCAATACCATGGGCCAGCGCGGCGTGCTGGGAATTCGGCTGCAACCTAATCATCCCGCGGACGATATCGCCGGCATCCTGCTCTCAGCTTTTGATGGTCTGCTTTACGGCTGCGGTGACGCGGTGATCGGCGTAAATCCGGCGACGGATTCAGTGGAAACGGTCTCGGCGATTTTGCATGCTTTACAGCGGCTGATTGAAGCTTATGAGATTCCCACTCAGGCATGTTGTCTCGCTCATATATCAACCCAGCTTGCCGCCATGGACCGGGGCGCGCCCGTAGACCTGCTGTTTCAGTCGATTGCGGGAACGCAGAAGGCGAATGGGAGCTTTGGGGTCTCGCTGGCAATGTTACGGGAAGGGCGGGAACGGACCCTTGAGCACCACAGACAGAGATTCTCACCACGGAGGCACGGAGACACGGAGAAAACAAGTTCATCTGATCCGTCTCGGCAGCACAAACTAAAGGATCCCGCAATAACCTCGTCTGGCAACAACGAAGTCGGCGCGAAGATATTCTCCGGCATAGGTGATCAGTCCCAGCCTTCTCCGTGTCTCCGTGACTCCGTGGTGAATGATCCGAATGATGATTGCTCACTCCGTCCCAACGTCATGTACTTTGAGACCGGCCAGGGCAGCGCGCTTTCGGCTGAGGCGCACCATGGCGTCGACCAGCTCACACTGGAAGCTCGTGCCTACGGAGTGGCGCGGGTGTTCGAGCCGTTTCTGGTCAACAGCGTGGTCGGATTTATTGGGCCGGAGTATCTCTATGACGAGCGGCAGATTATTCGCGCCGGTCTGGAAGACCATTTCATGGGCAAGATACTGGGCCTGCCCATGGGATGCGACGTCTGCTATACCAATCACGCTGCTGCGGACCAGAACTCAGCTGACAACCTGCTCATGCTGTTGGCCGCGGCCGGGTGCAATTATTTTATGGGCGTGCCGGCGGCGGATGACGTGATGCTGAACTACCAGTCCACGAGTTTTCATGACGCCATGGCGGTGCGGCGATTGTTCAATTTGAAGCCTGCGCCGGAGTTTTTGCAGTGGCTACAGAGGATGGAAATTTTTGAAGGGACTGAGCCGGCGAAGCTGGCGCCGGGTGGGCGCAAACGGTTGGCACAGACATTGAACGTGGTTTTGAAGTCCTGATGCACCACGGAGACACGGAGGCACGGAGAAATTCAAAGAAATGTTTATTGTCCGTCGAGAAATGCCTGTTTTTGTCCACAAATGGACCTAAACATGATTCGCAATTCTTGCAACTTTGTCTCCGTGTCTCCGTGCCTCCGTGGTGAGATGTGCAGCAATGACTGACGAAAATCTGCAAGGCCCAACATGGCCGGGCTTGATTGAGCGCATCAGGGCACGAACGCCTGCGCGTGTGCTGGTGGACCGGGCAGGCGCGGGATATCTCACTCCTACGCAGCTTGAATTGCGCGCGGCCCATGCTGCCGCACGAGATGCAGTGAGGACGGAGCTGGACCTTGAGCGCGATCTGGGCTCTGACTTTGTGCAGCGCTGGAAGCTGTTTGAGGCAAGCACGCAGGCGCAGTCGAAGGATGAATACCTGCTGCGGCCGGATTGGGGAAGACATTTTTCAGAGGGTGCGGCGGAGGAAATCCGTTCGGCATGTCCGCACGCGCCCGAACTGCAGATCGTCATCGGTGATGGCCTGTCAGTCACGGCGGTAGCGACACAGGTTTCGAAGCTGCTTCCGCTCGTCGCCGATAACGCTGAGCAGCGCGGATGGAAGATGGGCAGAGCGATTGTTGTGCGATATTGCCGCGTGGGAATCATGAACCAGGTGGGCGAGTTGCTACGGCCCGAGGTTGTTGTGCTGCTGATCGGTGAGCGTCCGGGCCTGGCCACGGCTGAGAGTCTTTCCGCATATATGGCGTTTCGCCCGCATGAAGGCGACAACGACGCTCGCCGGAACCTTATTTCCAACATTCACGGCCGTGGGGTTTCGGTGGAGGCAGCAGCCGTCCGCATTCTGAGGCTGGCCGAGCAGATGAGAGCACAGCAGAAGAGCGGAACGCAGCTCAAGGAAAATCTGGAGTCTGCGAGCTGGCTCAAGAAAGAGGTGAGCGAGTGACAAAGGCAAAAGCAAAGAAAGCCACCAAGAAGAAACTGTCCGCGAAAAAGAAGACCGAGGCAGAGGTCCGAGGAGCCGCTCCCGAAGATTTCCAATCTGTTTTCGACGCTCTGCGGCAGTTGCTGTCTGTCTATGAAGACCGCCTCGCCTGCAAATCGCCAAACCCAGGCTACTACTATCTTGAAAGCACCACTCCCACTCACAAGAAGCGGCCCATGGCCTTTGCCGCGGTCCGCACGGGGAAGAATTACGTCAGCTATCACCTGGTGCCGGTGTACGCCGCGCCGGAGCTTGGGAATAGCATGTCGCCTGAGCTCAAGAAGCGCATGCAGGGGAAAGGGTGCTTCAATTTCACCACTGTGGATGAAACGCTGTTCCGGGAGCTCGAATCGCTGACGGAAGCCGGCTACAAGAACTTTAAGAAACGAAACTGGCTGTAA
>DATEJX010000290.1:0-12246 GCA_035277785.1 Candidatus Angelobacter sp.
CTGGTGGCCGAGCGCATCGTAAGCGACGCCGCAAGCTCTGCCGAAAATCTCTGCCGAACTGGCACTCTGCCCAAGCATTCGGCACAGCAACTGGGCAGCTGCTCACTCCTGTGACGATCGTCTTTCCTCCAAACCACGAAAAACCAACCAAATACCTCTCTGCATTTGCTAATCAGTGTTTGGCAGAGCGGTTGCTCTTTGCCAGAGCGTGATGGCGATCTGAAAGGTCCAACGGTTGTTCGGGAAAACCGGCATAGTTCGCCAGCGACGTAATCAGGAGAACGGATGCTTCGAATCACTGTTCTGAACGACCCAGAGACGACGCGGCTCAAATTGGAAGGTAAGCTGGCGCACGAATGGGTGCATGAAGCCGAGTTAGCCTGGGCTTCGCTTGGGACTATCCAGAGGAACAAGGAGCTGATTGTTGATCTGCTAGGGGTTTCATTTGTTGACGAATTCGGGGAAAAGCTTCTTGCAGAGATGCATGGAGCCAACGCAAAGCTTGTCGGGTCTGGGCCGTTGATATCAGCACTCATCGCAGCCATCCAGGGCAGGCAAGTCAAAGATGATCACACACGATAAGAGGAAAAGGAGTACCAGGCTGTGATACGCAGTTCCAATCGCGATAAATGCACCGCGAGCGACTACCAGAAAATGTTCGCCACCTCCAGAGAGCAACTCCACTGGCTTTGCTACACGCTGACGGGTAATGCAGAGCTGAGCGATCAGGCACTCGATGCCGCTCTTCAGCAAACCCTGAAGGGCGCTGGCGAGGTTTTCCGCGAGTGGATGTGGAGCTGGGCACGGCGTCTGATCGTCAAGCTCTGTATCGCTATCGTGCGACCGGCAGCTATGAAAAACGAGGATCAGACCTGCATGTGCCAGGAAGTCAAATCTGTTTCGTTGAACGCGTCCGAGCGCGAGATCCTGATGAGCCTTCCACTGGAAGAGCTTCAACGGCGCCTGCTCCTGCTTGATCCTTTGGAACGGTTTGCCTTCGTACTGCGTGCCATTGAAGGTTACTCACGTCACGATGCCGCTCTGCTGCTTGATCTGGAAGACCGGCCTTGTGAGCTGGCGTACTTGCGCGCCGCCAGAACTCTGGCGCAGTACGAAGAAGACAAAGACCTGTTGTTCGCGGGATCGATCCTGGGCGCCGGCTATTGCCTCGCACAATCCGGTGATTGAGTCCACTGTCACGTAAGGCCAACAAAGAGGCACTGAGCCAGACAAAAGGCAGGGCACAATGTCGAAGCATCAGAAAACACGCGGTTCATGGAAAAAGCACGGTGAGAAGCGCGACGGTCTGTTTTCCATGGAGGTTCTGAGGTTTAGTGGCCGGCGCACTTCAGGTTTGCAGCGAGCGGCTCTGAAACATCTGATTTGCAGGATCGCCACGGCATGCTTACTTGCGACCGGAATTGTAGCAGCCCAGGAACCCGCCCATACCGAGCCAACGCTATCTCTGGATGACGCCATTCACCTGGCGATTGCCAACAATCCGTCACTGAAGATCGCCAGTCTGGATGTGGAAAAAGCCAGGTGGCAACTGGCTGAAACTAAAACACAACGTTTGCCGGCTTTCAGCACGAGCGTTCTCGCAGGCCAACTACTGACGGAAGTGACTTCTACGTTCCCGGAAGGGGCATTTGGAACTTTCCCTGGAATCGGCCCGATTCCGAGCAATGATACTAAGATCACCACGCCGCGGCGGCCAACCGTGTACGTCGTTGGCCAGGCGACTCAGCCGCTCTCGCAGCTTTTCAAGATTCACCTTGGAGTGCGAGCTCAGGAATTGAATTCGCAGCTCAGCAGTGAAAAGTCCCGTGCGGAACGGCAGACATTAATCAGAGATGTGAAGCAGGCCTATTACGCGGTGCTTCAATCAGAAAGCGCAATGGAGGCGGCCGAAGCCAGCGTAAAGCAGTATCGCGAGCTCGATCGTGTGGTCCTGCAGCGGGTATCGCAAGAGGCTGCTTTCAAGTCAGACAGTCTTCAAGTGAAAGCCAAATTCGCGAATGAACAGTACAAACTGGTGCAGCTGCGCAACGCGCTGAATACCCGCAAGGAATACCTCAACAGTCTTCTGGGTCGCGATATACGAACCGAGTTTCGCACGCAGCAGGTCCCTGACGCGTCGTTTGAAGAAGTTGACTTGAAGGTGGCCCAGCAAAGAGCACTAACCAGCCGTCCCGAGATCAAGCAGGCGCAGATCAGCGTCCGCCAGGCAGACTATGCGCGCCGCATCGCCAAAGCAGACTACATTCCTGATGTCGCGATTGCGTTCAATTACTTCTCTCCATTCAACATAGAAGTCGTACCTAAGAATGTTGCCAGCCTCGGGCTGGAGTTCAAGTGGGAACCATGGGATTGGGGACGTCGCAAGGACGTGATCAGCCAGAAGGCGGTCGCGGAGAAACAGGCGCAAGAGCAACTGCGCGATGCGCAATCAAAAGTGCTGATGGACGTGAACAGCCGGTTTCGCAAGCTCGAGGAATCCCGGATGCTGATTTCAGTGGCGGCGTCTTCGCGCGAAGCGGCGCAACAGAAGTTGCGCGAAGTGACCGTCCAGTATGGTCAGCAGGCGGTTTTGTTGAGTGACGTGCTGCAACAACAAGCCGCCGCAGCGGGCGCCAGTGATGACTATGAGCAAGCCCTGCTGGGCTTCTGGACGGCGAAAAGCGAATTTGAAAAGTCGCTTGGAGAGGACCAATGATGACTACCAGTAACTATCGCAATGGAACCTGGCTCCTGGTGCTTGCGGCTGTCTGCGCAATTGGTCAGGCAGGTTGCAACAAGGCGGTTTCAGCGGAGCGTGAACTCACGCCGGTGCGGGTCTCAAAAGTTGAAACCATCTCCATCGGTAACGCAACGCGATACTCGGCCAACATTGTGCCGAACGCACAAGTGGACCTGGCCTTCAAGTCCGGCGGCTATGTAGAGAGCATTCGCCAGGTGCGAGGTGTCGATGGACGTATGCGCAACCTCGATACCGGTGACTGGGTCACCAGAGGCACGGTTCTGGCCGTTGTACGGCAAAAAGACTACATGGATCAGCGCGGGCAGGCGCGAGCACAGCTGGCTCGGGCGCAGGCGGACTATGACCACGCAAAACTGAACTTTGATCGCACATCCATTCTTTATTCATCGCAGAGCGCCACCAAACCGGACTACGACGCAAGCAAAGCCCAATATGAGACTGCCTCCGCCACTCTCGACAATGGCAAAGCTGCGCTGGCCCAGTCACAAACCGCGCTCGATGATTCTTCCCTGCGGGCGCCGTTTGATGGATGGATTATCAAGCGCAGTGTCGACATTGGAACGCTGGCCGGGCCCTCATCAGCGGCCTTCACCATTGCAGACACAAGATCGGTTAAAGCTGTTTTCGGAGTACCTGATAACGCTATCGGAAGGATCAAGCTGGGGCAGCGACAAGCAGTGGCCACTGATGTCTTTCCGGATCAATTCGCCGGAAGGATAACTGCAATCTCCCCGGCAGCGGATCCCAAAAGCCGCGTTTACTCGGTAGAAGTCACCATTCCCAATCTCAGGAACCAGTTGAAGTCGGGCATGATCGCCTCACTCGAATTTGGAGGAGAGGCTCTGCCGGGCAAGGTACTTGCTGTTCCTCTAAGTGCCGTCATTCGCGACCCGGAACATCCTGAACGCTTCGCTGTTCTGCTGACCGAAGGAACAGGAGACCCCACGACAGTACGCGCTCATGCTGTAGGCGTCGGGGACGCATACGGAAACATGGTTCAGGTCCTGAGTGGATTGAAAGCTGGGGACCGCGTCGTGACAAGCGGAGCCACGCTCGTGAAGAGCGGCGACCAGGTACGGATTGTCCAGTAAGGGATTGTGGTGAACAAGCTGTTCAACCAAGAGAAATACTATGGCACACAAATCTGACACCGAGATCATTCAGCACAAGCACAATACGGCGCGATTTTTCGTGGAGCACCGCCAAGTCGCACTCGTCCTGCTACTGGGAACGATGTTGTGGGGCTGGTATGGCTTCTCCAAGATGCCGAAGCGGAAAGACCCCGTCATTCCTGTCAGGGTTGCTGTGGCTTCCTGCCAATGGCCCGGCGCCACAGCCGAAGAGGTGGAACAGCTCATCACGCGGCCGATTGAGCAGGCCATGGCGCAGAACCAGACCGTAAAGCCGCCAAGCGGGTCTGAATATGGTATTCGGTCGCTGAGCTTCCCTAATTTCGCCTTGGTTTTTGTGCAGCTTGATGAAAACGTAAAGGACACCATCAAGCAGCTTAATGACATCAACCTGCGGCTCAACGAGCTCAGCGAAAAGCTTCCGCAGGGCGCAGGTCCAATCCGGTTCAACAGCAATTTTGGCGACACGGCCGCTCTCATGCTCACCGTGGCTAGTCCGCGTGCCAGCAGCATTGACGTTGCTCTGCGAGCCCGCGCCGTAAGCAACGCGATCAAAACGGTGCGGGAGAGCCAATCCAAGAGTGAGCATCAGTCTCGCACGAGTATCGTCTTTTGCTTCCCACAATCGATTGCCGCAGAAGAACTCAGGAGCTCGTTCCAACTGGTCCAGGATTTGGGCATTCGTGAGGGCGCCTTCCGCGATCCCAGGATCTTCGAAGGGCCAGGATTCATAGGCCTTGATATACACCCGCTGTTAAGTGACGATGCACTGCAAGCGTGGGGAGAGCGCATCAAGCAAGAGCACTTTCACCGTTCAGAGATCCATCCCGACGCATGGAATCCGGCGTTCATTCACGATCCGCAGGAAACCGAGTCCAGGCTGAGCGCAGCTGCCGGTGACAAATATTCCTATCGCGAACTGGATGACTTTACCGCGCTGATTCAAAGAACACTCCAGGGGACACCTGAGGTTTCCAAGGTCGACCGCAGCGGTGTGCTGGCCGAACGCGTTTACCTCGACTATTCGCAGCAGCGTCTGGCCGAGTACGGAGTCAAGCCGGCCGATCTTCGACAGGCTCTTTCGTCCCGCAATATCACACTGCCCGGAGGCGTGCTTGAGGTAGACAGCAAGAACGTGACGCTTGATCCCTCTGGAAAGTTTGAAGATGCGCGCGCAATTGGTGACGTTATCATCGGCACGGCTGCCAGCGCGTCCAACAGCCCAGTCTATCTACGGGACCTGGTGGACATATCGCGAGGCTATGAAAGCCCTGCCCGCTACCTGAATTACATAACATGGCACGACAGAGACGGCCACTGGCAGCGCAGCCGTGCCGTGACTCTTGCCGTACAAATGCGTGACGGCCAGCAGGTCGCCCAATTCGGCAAGAGTGTTGATGAAAAGCTGGCTGCGGTAAAGCACTACCTGCCGGACGACTTAATCATCGCGCGCACATCCGATCAACCACTGCAGGTAAAGGAAAATATTGACCTGTTTATGGGCGCGCTCTACGAGGCCATTATTCTCGTGGTGATCGTTTCGCTCGTCGGTTTCTGGGAATGGCGATCAGCCTTGCTCATGGCAATCTCTATCCCCGTTACCCTCGCCATGACCTTCGGCATGATGTACATGCTGGGAATTGATATTCAGCAGGTATCCGTCGCCACCCTGATCATCGCCCTGGGCTTGCTTGTGGATGATCCAGTAGTCGCGGGCGATTCGATTAAACGCGGACTTGCTGAAGGACACCCCAGCGTTGTCGCGTCATGGCTTGGGCCAACAAAACTGGCAACAGCCATCATGTTCGCAACCATTACCAACATCGCCGCGTATATTCCCTTTCTGCTGCTGACCGGCACCATGGGCGAATTCCTGCATAGCCTGCCTATCGTTATGGCTTGCTCACTCGTCGCGTCACGTCTCGCTTCCATGACGTTTGTTCCGTTGCTGGGCTATTACCTTCTCCGTCGCGACAAAAAGCCGGAGAAGTCCATTGAAGAACGTCGCACCAAGGGCTTCACCGGTTTCTATGCGCGAGTGGCAAAGAGTGCTATTGAACATCGCTGGAAGGTTTTTGCGGGATCAGTGGCCTTTCTGGCTCTGGGTGTCTTATTCGCGTCGCAGCTCAAGACAGCGTTCATGCCCAACGATGTTCAATACTGGTCCTACATTGATGTCTGGCTGCCCAATGACGCAAACCTGGATGCCACGAACCAAACGGCACAGGAAGTTGAACGTGTTGTTCGGGAGGAGGCGTTAAGATTCGCCGAGGAACATGCCGGAAAAGATCAGAAGCCGGAGCAGGTTCTGAAGTTTGTGACCACCTTTGTAGGTGGCGGAGCCCCGCGCTTCTGGTTTTCAGTGTCGCCACAACTTCAGCAGCTTAACTATGCCCAGGTGTTAATCGAAGTTACGGATAAGGAGATTACTCCGGAGTTCGTGAAGCACTTACAGCCGATTCTCTCAGCTCGTATCCCAGGTGCGCGCGTTGATATCCGCCAGTTGCAATATGCGGCCATCGACTTTCCGCTGGATATCCTGATCACTCACAATGCTGATGTCAGCGCAGCTCAATCCAGTGAAGAGATTCGCACCCTCCGTCGGCTGGCTGGCCAATTGGAGGACATCTTCCGGTCATTGCCGACGACGGCAGGCGTCCGCAACGACTGGGATTCCGAAAGCTCGGGAATGAAGCTGACGATTGATCCTGACCGCGCCAATCTCGCCGGCGTCACCAACCAGGATGTCGCCTCCTCTTCAACCTCCGCAATGAGCGGTGCGCAGCTGACCACTCTGCAGGAGGGAAATAAGGAAATTCCTGTTGTGGCGCGGCTGAAAGTGGCGGAGCGGGCACAACTCTCGGACATTCAAAACCTGTATGTTTATGCGTCCCAGGGCACGTCAAAGATTCCTCTGGTGGAAGTCTCAAAGATCGAACACTCAATGCAGACGGACCGGATCATACGTCTGGATCACTTCCGTACCATTGCTGTCCGCTGCTTCCCGAAGAACGGGGTTTTATCTTCTGAGGTGCTGAATGCTGCTACGCCTAAGCTTAGAGAGTTCGAAAAAAACCTTCCTCCGGGATACAAAATTCGCATGGGAGGCGACTACTATCAGCAGCACAGGGGCTTTGGGGAACTGGGAATCGTGATGGCAGCATCGATTTTTCTAATCTTCCTGGCGCTGGTGTTTCAGTTCAACAGCTCCGTCAAACCGTTGCTGGTGTTCGCAGCAGCGCCGTACGGAGTGGTGGGTGCGGTGGTCGCATTGTGGATCATGGGCACTCCTTTCGGTTTCATGGCATTTCTGGGCGTCGCAAGCCTGATTGGAGTGATTGTGAGCCACGTGATCGTGCTGTTCGACTTCATTGAGGAAAAGCACGAGGAAGGCGAGCCGTTCGAAGAAGCGGTGATAGATGCTGGCATCATCCGCCTGCGCCCAGTGATGATCACAGTAGGCGCCACGGTTTTGGCATTGTTCCCGCTCGCCCTGCACGGCGGTCCGCTCTGGCAGCCGCTCTGCTATACGCAGATCGGAGGTCTGGCCGTGGCTACATTCATTACTCTGTTGCTGGTGCCCGTGCTCTACGCCATCTTTGTGCTCGATCTGAAGCTTCTCAAATGGGAGACGAAGGAAGAAAAAGGGTTGCTTGCCGTGCGAGGCGAAGCCGCGGATTGAGGAGACCTTTGGTCGAGTTGCTTTGCAACTATAACGAAAGGTTTATTAAGCGGGGACCTCATTTTCGAGTCTGGATGCGAAACAACTTCCGTCGAGAGTTTACTTTATTAGAGTTCTTCATGATAGGCGGCAAGAATGAAAGGCGGAGCTTGCACATTTTATCCATTTCCACACAATCTGCATTCGTGTGCAGAGTTAAATAGAAAGCACTGGACGGCAGTGAGAATAGGCAGAGTGGCTCTTTCACCAGCTTGATCGGAACATTGCCACAGACGATTGAATGACACCCCCGCAATCAAATGATCTACTTGAAAAAGAGACATTTGAGCTTTTCGAGAGAGGCAGAAACAAGCCGCAGCTACCCTACTGCTCTGTGGGCAAAATACCGCAATAGCGCAAATCCATGTCTGGCCTGCCAGCACCAGGCCAACGCAGCGCTTTGCTTTTGATGAGTGATGTGATTAAAAATCTCAAATTACTTCTGTTGACATTGCCTTAAAAATCGCTAAGATACCGCCAACAAGCATTCGAGTTGTTTATGTTCTGTTTCTTAGAACGGAACAGAAACCTGATGCCGAAGTGCCGGCGGCAGGCAACAGCAGTTTTCGGTGCCCGAAGTTGAGGAGCCCAGGTAAGCAATACTGCTAGGAGTTTAGGAAGAAGCATCTGCTACGACTTTTGGGGCGTGGACTTGCACCCCCGCGTGGCTGTGTGTTTCTACTCTGACCCGCGCTCGTCATTCTTCGCGTACCTTCCAGAGCTATCAGCTTTGCACGAAGGAGCGTCATCTTCAGATGGCAAAAGGCGCTGACGAGAACAATCGAGCCCAGGAGTATTTAACGCGCCTCCGCGCCTCGGATGACGTCGCGCTCGTTAAGGTGTTGCGAGATGGCTGCAATGATGCCCTTACAGTGCTGTTTGATCGCTACAGCCCTCTGGTTTTCCACATCGCCCGGAACATCGTAAAGGATGAATGGGAAGCTGAAGAAACAGTTCAACAGGTGTTCTTCGACTTATATCGCGCCATTGCCCAATTCAACCCCGAACGCGGCACTTTCAAGACATGGATGCTTCAATTCGCCTATCACCGCAGCATCAACCGGCGCGAGCACCTTCTTTGCAATAAGTTTTATAATTCTCAGGAACTCAATGAAGCGATTTTTGGCGGAGCGTTATCTGCCACTCGCCCTTTGCTGCAGCTGTCGGGACCAGAAACAACTCGTTTCATTGAGCAGGTGCTGACGACACTAAAGCCTTCGCAGCGGCGGGTCATTGAGCTGACGTATTTTGAAGGTCTGACTGCCGAAGAAATTGCGGGCAAGATTGGCGAGACGGCAGTTGTTGTCCGCAACCACTTATATCGGGGGCTGGCCAAGCTGCGTTGTACCTTGCTTGAACGTAGCCACGCAGCCCAGCTCGTAAGTGCTCAGCGCGAAGAAGAGCAGAAGGGAATTCTCGTTGCACAGCCACGCCCACTATGAAGAGCTATGCGGCCTTGCCGCAACTGGGCAAATACCAGAGAATGAGGCCGCTGGTTTCTCGGAACACTTGAGTGACTGTTCAGCTTGCCGCTCTCTTGTGCACGATTTTGCCCAGACTGGCATCCTGCTTGCCGCAACCCATGCTGAAAGGAAGGGCGTGAGTGGCGTGCCGCCTGGCATGACGGAACGGTTCATAGCACGCGCCCGTAGCGAGGGCATTTCCCTGAGCAGAAGTGTTCCTTCACCGAAACGCAGATACTTTACAAAGTGGAATGCCGCAGCTGCGGTGGGGCTCGCTGCATCATTGTTGATCGTTGGTTTATTCGTACTGATGAGAATGCAGCAAAATTTTTCACGTCAGAGCGCTTCACCAGTTGTTTTGCGATCTTCTACTTCTTCTCTCCCCCCTCAAGCTGGATCCTCTCAGGAATCGCAGGATGAGGCGAAAAAGCTGCAGCGGCAGCTCGCGCAAGCTCAAGCCAAAGTGAACGCACTCACCTCTCAGATGAATGCAGATCGTGATGCGCTGAACCGGGAAAATCACGACTTGACGTCCCTCCAGGCAGAGTTACAGCGCGTGCAAGCGGAAAACGCCGGCTTAAAGGCCGGGGCCAGCGGTGACGCCACCAGGATTGCCACGCTTCAGGCTGACATTGACAAATTGAACTCAGTGAAGCGCGCGAGCGATATTGCGGTTATGACTGAGGAGAATGAGCTTCGCAATCTTCGCCAGACTCTTCTGGATAAGGACGCCGTGCTTAAGCAGCAGCAGCACCTGATCGACACAGGCGCGCAGGCCCGTGATCTGATCGTGGCCCGTAACCTGCATATCATTGATGTTTATGACAGTGATGGTGAGGGAAACGCGCAACGCGCATTCGGCAGGATTTTCTACACGGAAGGCAAATCACTGGTTTTTTATGCCTATGATCTCGCCGATCCGCGAAAAATTGACCAGCAGGTCTCGTTCTATGCATGGGGTGAAAAGCTGGGCCGCGACCAGCCTGTAAAGCGCCTTGGAATCTTCCACAACGAAGATGTCAATGAAGGACGCTGGGTGCTCACCTTCGAGGATCCCAACGTTTTGGCCCAGATCAATTCCGTGTTCGTCACCGTTGAGCAGGAGAAGCAAGCCACAACCCGGCCAAGGGGAAAAAAGATCTTGAATGCTTTTCTGGGAAATAGAGCAAATCATCCTTAACTTTTAGAGTTAGCTGGCCACCGTCTTCACTTTCGCCATCCGCAAAATTTTGCGCAGCAGGTCACTCTCTGGCTGAATGACCATTCACTGCGCGTCCTCCGCTGACAATGATTCACTGCGCGTCTCTATCTCATGGCGCACTTGTCGAGCACAAAAAACTTCCCCACGCTGACAAATGAATTGTTAAAACTCTGCAAACTTTTCCGGAGGCGAAAACTCTTCTTATGCGCGCAGCTCGGATCAGTTGTGCAGCGGTCTCATATAGTATTGCGGTAATTCTCATTTTTTGCTCAGCGCTGGTGTTTGCGCAAACAGATTCCGGAACCGTTTCAGGCCGAGTGCTCGATCCAACCGGCCGCAGTGTTCCAGGAGCCAGGGTTCGCCTCATTGATATTGACCGCGGCATTGCTGAGGAATCGGCTACAAACAACGCAGGTCTCTATACATTCCGAGCCGTGCACCCCGGACGCTATCGCATGGAAGTAGAAGCCAAGGGCTTCAGGCTGGTGAACATAACCGGGCTCACCGTCAACACCCAGGCCAACCTGGAACAGAATTTTTCGCTCTCTATCGGCTCCGTTTCAGAATCGGTTACGGTGGAAGCAAAGGCAAATGATGTATCTACTTCAGTCAGTACAGTTGTCGATAGGCAGTTTGTAGAAAATCTTCCGCTGAATGGGCGCAGCTTTCAGTCACTGATCGAGTTGACTCCAGGAGTGGTGGTGACTCCCACCTCGGAGCGCGATTCCGGGCAATTCAGCGTCAACGGGCAGCGTTCGAGCACTAACTACTTCATGGTGGACGGTGTGAGCGCGAACATCGGCGCCTCCTCCGACTTGCTTTCAACACAAACTACGGCTGGAGCGATTCCTGGGTTCAGCGTTTTGGGAGGAACTAATAATCTGGTTTCTGTGGATGCTGTTCAGGAATTTCGAATCCAGACTTCCAGCTATGCGCCGGAATTCGGGCGGACGCCGGGCGCCCAGGTATCGATCGAGACGCGCTCAGGCACCAATCAGTTTCACGGTACCGTGTTCGACTACATTCGCAATGATGTTCTTGATGCCAGCGACTGGTTCAACGGCACCTCCAATCCACCGTTGAAAAAAAGCGAGGAACGGCAGAATGATTTTGGTGGGGTGCTAGGCGGCCCGATATTCCGTAACAAAACCTTCTTCTTCTTTTCCTACGAAGGACAAGTCCTGCGGCTGCCTCGCACGGCATTGTCCGAGGTCCCGTCTCTTGCCGTCCGCCAGGATCCCAATACTCCAGCGGCCATACTTCCGCTGCTCGACGCTTTTCCGCTGCCGAACCAGCCGGCAACCGCGGCAGAGGTCGCCGCCCAGCTGGCGCCGTTTAATGCCAGTTTTTCCGATCGCTCCACGCTGAATGCGACCAGCCTCAGGATTGATCATCAAGTCAGCAGCCGACTGTCGCTCTTCGGTCGTTTCAACTATTCGCCCTCTGAGTTGGTCAGTCGCGGCGATGGCATCAGCGAGCCTTTGAACCAGCTCACGAGATTTGCGGTTACCACGGAAACCTCTACGCTGGGCGCGATGTGGTCACCTTCGGCCTCTTTTAGCAATGATGTTCGTTTCAACTACAGCGGCAATCACTCCAGGGGTCTGGACAGCCTGGATACGTTTGGAGGCGCAATCGTACCTTCCAATGCCTTCATGATTCCGGACAGCTTTTCCGGCGCAAGTTCTGTTTCCAGCGCAATGGGTCTGGGTCTGTCCAGCATCAGGATCGGGCCAAGAACCGATAGTCGCCAACGGCAGGTTAATGTCGTGGAAAGCGCTGTGTGGCAAAGAGGAACTCATTCGCTAAAGTTTGGCGCGGACTACCGTCGTCTCTTTCCAACGGTTGTACCCTTCGGGCAAGACAACCTCAATACAGACTTCGCAAATGTCGCCTCAGCTGTGCTTCTCCAACCCCTTGTAGTGCTTGTCACCAGAGACACTCCCGTTAATATCACGTTCCAAAATCTG
>DATEJX010000291.1:0-7361 GCA_035277785.1 Candidatus Angelobacter sp.
CGCCATCATCACGCGCAAGCCGTTCAACTCACGTGTTCCGCTAAAGCGGTTATGCTGCCAGTTCCATTCGGCAGACTTCTTTTTCTTATCTTTCCGTTGGCGCTGTAATCGTACTCCCTCAAGATGGCCGGGCGAGATCACGTGCCCCTGCCCGCGATGGAGATGTGCCGGCAGGTTCTCAACTGTGAGCTCAGGGTAGAAGTAGTTCTCGTTAGCAAAGAACCCTACTGCCCAGAGCAACCGCGACGCTACGGTTTCCGGCTGGGCCTCAATCCCAAGCTTGGCCCGCCATTTCTCGCCGTGGGAATCTTCAACGTCAATTTTGGAGTTATTCCCGTGTTTGTCCTCTTTCAGGAACTTAAAGGGAAATTGTGGACGGTCCTTTTCACCGCCTGGACCCGCAAAAAGGTCTTTGGCGCTGATATCCCCGGGGTCTTCCCAAATGGCTGCGGGCGGCCGTTTATCGCTCGAGACACCGGAATGTTTCTGTCCCGCAGCCGGCAGACCTAGTGCTATCAGACACAAAATGGGACCTATACAGCCCCTGATGTGGTTCCGTTTCAACAGCATGCCGAATTGTTTGATGCTGAATTCAGCAACCATGCCGGGCCAAAGCAGCAGGCCAGAGCCGCATCTAACTACAGAACCGGGGCTTCGTCTGGCGCCGGTGGAATCTGGCACTGTTATGTGAGGAAAGATTGAAGCTCATAACCCAGCCGGCAGATGGTACCGCGCCTCTGCTCAAGGCCATCAAGCAAGCCAAGAAAAGCATTGAGATCGTCATATTCCGTTTCGACCAGGCTGACGTGGAGCACGCACTCGAAGACGCGGCCGAGCGCGGAGTCTTTGTGCACGCTCTCATTGCCTTCACCAATCGCGGTGGCGAAAAAAATCTGCGTAAACTTGAGATGCGCTTTCTGGAGAAAGGCATCACTGTTGCGCGCACAGCGGATGACCTGGTGCGTTACCACGGGAAGATGATGCTGATAGATGGGAAAGAACTCTTCCTGCTTACCTACAATTTCACCCACCTTGATACCGGTCGCAGCCGCAGCTTCGGCATCATCACCAGAAATCGCGATGTAATACAGGAAGCGTCGCGTCTCTTCAAGTCCGACACCAAGCGGCAGGCCTTCACCGCCCGGTGCGACAAACTGGTAGTGAGTCCCGTAAACGCCCGCAAAGTACTAGCCAAATTTATCCAAGGCGCCAGGAGCGAACTGTTGATTTATGACGTAGACGTTGCCGACAAAGAGATGATGCGTATTTTGGAAGAGCGTCGCCAGGTGGGAGTGAAAGTACAGATCATTGGTCACGTGACTCGCAGCAAGCACCTAACTGTGCGCGCATTGCGCCGGATGCGCCTGCATACACGGGTCATCATTCGCGATGGCAAGCAGGCATTTCTTGGCAGCCAGAGCCTGCGCAAGCTGGAGTTGGATTCGCGCCGTGAAATCGGGATCATTGTCAGCAATCGCAAGGTCATCACTGCCCTGGCCACCATCTTTGAGGATGATTGGAAGGCGTCCATTGCTGTAGATGAAAAGCACGACAAGAAGCAACTCGACGCTGATGCACGACGCGCCTCGAAGAAAGTCGCCAAAGCACTGAAGAAGAAGCTTGCTCCGGAGCCGGTGATCAAGGATGTTGTGAAGGCCATTAAAACGGACGGCGCAGTTGATGTGAAACCCAGGCAGGCTGAGCGGGTGGTGAAAACGGTGCTGAAGAAAGCGGTAAAGAAAGCCACTGCCAGGCTGGTGGAGGAAGCAGTTGCAAACTAAGTCCCCAATTTTGAAGCAGTCACTGATGGCGAAGCTCGCTATGTCCTGTTTGTGTTTGCCAGCCTTACTGCTGCTCACGGCTTTTGGGCAGCGGAAACATGAACCCCCTGTAGTTGAGGATTTCGAACACAGAGCTCAACAATATCTCGACACCCATAAACAAACGCATTTGGACATCAAGCCGAGCGGCTCAGCTGCAAAAATAGACCAGGAGAAGCAGGAGGCAGGACAAAAGATCAAGCAGGTGCGACCGGAAGCAAAACAGGGCGACATCTTTACCCCCGCAATCAGCAATTACTTCCGGGAGCAGCTCGCCGTTACTCTGCAAGGCCCTGACGGAGCGAAGATTCGCGCCAGTCTTCGCCATGCAGAGCCGCTTCCGACCATCAGCCTCAGGGTGAATTCCAGATATCCGAGCACTCTGCCGCTGCAATCCACTCCACCAACGCTGCTCGCCAATCTGCCGTATCTTCCCGGTGAACTGCAATACAGAATTGTTGGGCAGACGCTTGTACTCTACGACGTCTCCTCAGGGCTCATCGCGGACTTATTGCCGAACGCAATCTCCGATCAGAACAAAATTAAAGGAAAATGAGCGTGCGAAACCGGATTCTTGCATTTGCCACAATCGCCATTGCAGCTCTTTGTTCCATGGCGCAGTCTGCTGAAAATGTAGAGCAGCCCTTCAATCTGGTTTCTAACCCGCTGGCCGCTTTCGCCACTGCGCCTGCGCTGCAAAACACGAGCCAACCTGACGTCAAACTGCCGCTCAAAGATAAATCGGTGCGCTTTGCCGTGATTGGAGACAGTGGCACTGGCGATCGTGATCAATATGAAGTGGCTCAGCAGATGGAGGCCTACTGGAAGATCGTGAAGTTCGACTTCGTGATCATGCTCGGGGATAATATCTACGGCTCACACGCGCCGAAAGATTTTGCAAAGAAATTTGAGGACCCATATAAACCTCTGCTCGACGCAGGGGTGAAGTTTTACGCCTCTCTCGGCAATCACGATGATCCCAAAGTAGAAACGGAATATAAGCCGTTCAATATGGGCGGCGAGCGCTACTACGCCTTCCGCAAAGGTGGCGTTGCCTTCTTTGCCCTCGACAGCAACTACATGGATCCGAAGCAGCTTGACTGGTTTGAGCAGAACCTCAAGAACTCGCAGGGAACCTGGAAGATCTGTTTCTTTCACCACCCGCTGTTTAATGACGGGCGCCACCACGGCTCAGACCTTGACTTGCGCAAGCAGCTTTTGCCGCTCTTTCAGAAATACGGAGTCAATGTGGTGTTCTCCGGACATGAGCATGTTTACGAACGCATGAAATTGCAAAATAACGTTAATTACTTTATAGAAGGCAGTTCAGGGAAGTTGATGGCACACGACTTCCGCAGCAGCGAAGGAGATCGCGTGAAAGGTTATGACCAGGACCGCGGTTTCATGATCGTCGAAATCGATGGAGACCGGCTTTACTTTCAAACGCTCACGCGCACGGGCCAGACCATTGACTCCGGAGAACTGCCTCGTCCATCTGCATCGCAAAAACAAGCACCGCAAACCCAACGTTGACGAGTTCTCTGTTCCACTTCCTGAGCTTGGGACTTACCTTAGTTTGAGGTATTCTCAGCCAGCCATGAAATTACTTGTGAGCTCATCGTTCTTTGTTCTGCTTCTTTCCGTCACGGCAAACGCTCAAGCTTGGACCAGGGTCACCATTCCCACCACTGCAAGCTTCCGCGGGCTGAGCGTGATCAACGATGCAGTGGTCTGGGCCAGCGGCACCGAAGGTACCGTGATTCGTACCGTGGACGGCGGCAAGAACTGGTCGGTTATAAAGGTCCCCGGCGCAGAACAGCTCGACTTTCGCGGGATTCATGTCTTTGACGCAAATACCGCCATCGTCATCAGTTCAGGCCCGGCTGAGAAGGGTCAGGCGCACATCCTTCGCACGACCGACGGCGGCAAGAGTTGGCTGCAAGTGTACGAACAGAAGACCGCTGGAATCTTTTTCGATGCAGTCGCCTTCTGGGACCGTAAACATGGGATCGTACTCAGCGATCCAGTGACAGGACATTTTGTTCTTTTTACTACTAACGACGGCGGCTCAACCTGGAAGCAGGTTCCTCCAGCTTCCCTACCGCCTGCGCTACCCAACGAAGGCGCCTTTGCCGCAAGTAATTCGTGCCTTACCGTGCACGGCAAGAATGATGTATGGTTTGCCACCGGCGGAGCATCCGTTGCACGTGTTTTCCGCTCAACCGATCGTGGAAAAACGTGGACCGTGGCGGAGACGCCGATGCACCCGAAGAATGCTTCATCTGGAATATTTTCCCTGGGATTTCGCAGCGCTAGAGATGGCATGGCCGTCGGTGGCGACTACCAGCATCCCGAAAGTTCAGATCTTCTCAACGTTATGCGCACCAGCGACGGCGGCCAGACCTGGTCGCCCGCGTCGCCAACTGAGCCTGTTGGCATTTACTTCTCATCTGTTGCGTTTAACGGTCACAGGATTATCGCTGCCGGGATCAAGGGTCTTTGGGTTCATTCGCAGAGCTGGCAACTTGCCTCCTCTGAGAACCTGAATACAGTAGTTACCGGGCATAACGTAGTCTGGGCGGTCGGACCTAAAGGTCTTGTGTTGAAACGAACGATTGCAAAGGAAGATCAGAGCGCTCACGTTCCCATGTGATCTGCTGCAGAGATGGGAGGTATTTCGACAGGCTCTTGCGAATGACTACTCCAGGTCTTGGCTTCCGTAATTTTGGCAATTTTGGCATTGATGGCAATTCTTCTCACCGCGATTCCGTCAGCAAATGCAACATTCCAGCTATCCAACGTTCTGTTGGACCCAAAAAACATAATGGCCCTCAACTCCGCAAAAGGTTGAGGGCCAGATGTTGATGCCAGATCTATAAGCCGAATTTTGTACGGCGTTGCCGCCGTTGACGGTCATTCCTCTAGGCCGGCCATTACTGACCAGGCTCAAGCGACCTACCCGGAAGTTTGGCGCGCCGAGCAGGCACGCACTGAGCGACCGAAATCGCCCAATTCCTTCCCTATTTGGTCTTGCTCCGCGTGGGGTTTGCCATGCCCCGGACATTACTGCCCGGCCGGTGCGCTCTTACCGCACCTTTTCACCCTTACCGCGGCCTTGCGGCCGAGGCGGTATATTCTCTGTGGCACTTTCCGTCCAACGCCCTTGAAGGCGCCGTCCCGGACGTTATCCGGCACGTTGCTCTGTGGAGTTCGGACTTTCCTCTCTCTTTCCGCGCAGCCCAGGAAACCTGTCGTTCACGGAAGGACAGCGACCATCCGATCTGGCATCAGCTCATCAATATTATAGGATGGATTGCTGCGCCGTTTGACGCAGAAATCCGCACCGCTGCTCCTCATTCAATTTGCTATTTTGGGGTTTCAACTCGTTGATAAATATGGGTCGTCGTTGCCTGTCCGCTCTTGCTCTGCTGTTAATTTCTTCCGCTGCCTACGCCTGGGTTTTTGACTTCCGGCCTCCTACGCCTCAGGAACGGAAGGCTCTGGAGAGATTCTCGCGGGTCATTGATCAGGTTCTTGCTCAATTTAAGGACGCCGACTGGGAAGAGAATGTAGATCGTTCGCTGGCCGATGTTGAGGTCAATCCAAATTCTGAGTACCCGCTCCATCTCAATACGTTTGTACAGCGCACATACGATGTAAGGGGGAGTTCCGATCGCTACAAGGAGCAGGTTCTTCCTTTGGTCAAGGAAATGGTGCAGAGTTCAGACCTGGAGCAAAAGAAAGAACTCAATCGGCAAATACAGGACCTCATGCATGTCCAGGTGCGTGTACGGCTTAACCAGCCCCATATCGCAGTCATACCAAAACCGGAGGAAAATCACGACCTGCAAATTCCGGGCAGCGCTCTCGCGTACAAGACCAAAAATGAAGACTATTCAAGTGGTTCTGCATATGTGCTTCTCTTCGGAGATGTGCATGCTCTCCAGTGGAACCCGGAACACAACTGGTTCGATTACAACTTTGTTCATGCCGCCAACACTCCCGTGATAGAGAATGTGGAGTTCAGGATTTATGGCGCGGAGGATCGCATCCAGGAGCTGCTGCAGAGTATTGACTGGCAGCAGGTTAATAACGCGCTGACGCCGGCGCAGCTGAGCCCGGCACCCACCGATAGTGCCATCCCGCAGAACTAGCGTGTTACTTGAGTTGAGGGGCAGCATCTAAGTATTTTCGGCTTTTCATGTAACTGCAAGGACGTTCTGCTCCTAGCGGGTGCAGAGTAGAATGGAAATACACCTAAGATGCTGAAGTTTTTTCCAGGCTTGCTGGCGGCTGTGCTGTCATTGTGCGGAATCGGATTCTATGTGCTCTGCCTGTGGAGTACCCGCTCATTCCGAAAAGCCATTCGCAATAAGATGCAGGACTTTACGCCGCTTGTTTCCATCCTCAAGCCGCTTCGTGGTGTCGACCCGCAGATGTACGAAAGCTTTCGTAGCCATTGCGTGCAGGATTATCCGAGTTACGAAATTATCTTCGGCGTAAGCAACGCGGATGATCCGGCAGCTGAAGCCGTGCAGAAGCTGATGAGAGAATATCCGCATGTTGCGATTCGGCTGGTGATCTGCCCTGAAGTATTGGGTAACAATCGCAAGGTCAGCAATCTGGTCCAAATGGCCACGCACGCCGCCTATGACCATCTTCTCATCAATGATAGTGACATTTACGTGCCTCCGGATTACCTGCGGCATGTGATGGCGCCTTTTGCTCGCGCTGAAGTGGGAATGGTGACTTGCCCCTATCGCGGCATACCTGCGAACACTCTTGGTTCGAAACTGGAATCGCTTGGCATCAGCACGGATTTCATTCCCGGAGTCCTGGTGGCTCGGCAGATTGAAAACGGCATTCATTTTGCCCTCGGCTCCACTTTGGCCATGTCTCGCAAGGCGCTCGACTCCATTGGTGGATTGCGGCCCCTGGTGAACTATCTGGCGGACGATTTCGAACTGGGCTTCCGCATTTCCAAGGCCGGCTATGAAGTGGTGCTGGCGGATATCACGGTTGAAACTCATTTGCCCGCATACAGCTTTGTTGAATTCTTCCAGCACCAGATGCGATGGGCCCGCAGTACGCGCGACTCCCGGCGAATGGGCTACGTCGGACTTCTTCTCACCTTCGGGCTGCCGTGGGCCCTTCTTGCCGTACTTTTCACTGCAGGGGCATGGTGGTCATGGCTGTTGCTGGCACTTGCGACCGTGATGAGGTTCGCTGTTGCGCTTCAGGTGGGCCTTGGAGTTGTTCACGATCGCTCAGTCCTGAAATATTTCTGGTTGTTGCCTTTGCGTGACCTGGTGGCGTTCTGGGTATGGTTTTCAAGCTTTGCTGATAACAAAGTCCACTGGCGTGGTGACGTGTTTATTCTGGAAAACGGCCGGATCAGGCCGGCAAGTCATCGCCATGACAAACTCATCGCCGCTGCTGATCCAGACGACAAGGTTTCGGCTCATTGGTAATCACCACTTTGCCTCCCCATTCCGCCAGTATGCAGGCGTCGCGCTTGCTCACGTAATCGGGAAGGCTCTC
>DATEJX010000292.1:0-4604 GCA_035277785.1 Candidatus Angelobacter sp.
CCCACCACTTCGCCATCCACCTGTACACGACAACGGCTGACTCTCTGCACCACAGCTCTCATGCAGGAGAATGATACTGGAAGGGAACTCTTCATTTTTTGAGTGACCTTTTCTTGCCACCCGCGGTCTAACTCTGAATACTTCACGAACAAGCTCGCAATCCACGTCAGATTTCATTGACTCTGCTCATCACCAACCATAGAATCGCGAGTTCTTAAAATTTTCTAAGGAGCCCCTCACATGTTGCGTCGCCCTTATTTCCACTGGGTGATGGTGCTTGTAGCGTTGCTGGCGTTGAGCAGTCTGGTTATAGCTCAGCAGCCACAACCTGCGCAGCAGAATCCCTCACCGGCTTCAAAAAACCCGCAGAGCCCGGAAAAACAAACGCCGGGAACTGAAGCCAACCCTGAGAATGCGTCGTCCACGGAAACAGCGCAGAGTGGACAGCCGGTATTTCATAACGATGTGGTTATCAAAGGCGCCACGCTGCTGACCGTAACTCACGGACGCATTGAGAATGGCAGTATCTACATTCACGACGGGAAGATCGCCGCCATTGGGAAGACGGTGAATGCCCCGGCGAACGCCAAAGTGATTGATGCCACGGGTAAATGGGTAATGCCCGGCATCATCGATTGCCACTCGCACATCGCGCTGGATGACGATGTGAACGAAGCCACCAGCCCGATCACGCCGCAGATGATGATGAAGGATGCGTTCGACTACGACGACCGCAAAATCTATCACGCGCTGGCCGGCGGCGTAACAACTTCACTGCTGCTGCATGGCTCGGCCAACATGATTGGTGGACAGGCGATTGTGATCAAGCACAAATATGGACTTGGCCGCGATCAGATGCTCTTTCCCGGTGCGCCACAATCGATCAAGTTTGCCAGCGGTGAAAATCCCAAACGCGTTTACGGCTCACGGCACCAGCTGCCTTCAACGCGTATGGGCAACTTTGAGGTGATGCGTTCTTCGTTTATAGAAGCGCGTGAATATATGCGGTCGTGGGACGACTACCAGGCCAAAGTCAAAAAGGGCGACAAAGATGCCACGCCGCCGAAAAAAGACTTGAAACTGGACGCGCTGGCGGACATACTTCGCGGCAAGCTTCTGGTGCAGATACATATCTATCGTTCGGATGAGTTCCTGACGGAAATGGCCATGGCAAAAGAGTTTGGATACAAGATTCGCGCATTCCATCACGCGCTGGAGGCTTACAAAGTTGCGGACAAGATTGCCGCCAACGGAATAGCCATTGCGACGTGGCCGGACTGGTGGGGCTTCAAGACGGAAGCCTATGACGGCATACCCTGGAATGCGGCCATTGCATTGCACAACGGCGTGCGCGTGGCGCTGAAGAGCGATTCGGAAGACGTTACCCGCCGCCTGAATCAGGAAGCGGGCAAGATCATGCACTATGGAAATATCAGCGAAGACGATGCGCTGAAAATGATTACGCTTAATCCTGCGTGGATCATTGGCGTGGACAACCGCGTGGGGTCCCTGGATGTTGGCAAAGATGCCGATATCGCGATCTGGAACAGCTATCCTCTGGCCTCCGCTGCCCTTGTTGATCAAGTGTTTATTGACGGCGATCTGTTCTTTGATCGTTCGCTGCACGGGCTTGGCCTGACTCATGTGAAGGAGGTGGAATAAGTCATGCTGAAGAGACTCATTCTTATTCTCGCAATGATTGGCTGCGCTATGGCACAGCCAAAAAACCATCACAAGCCGGCAGCGACCTCCAGCACTGCTACCTCGAACGATGTCATTGCGCTACGCGGCGGCAAATTGCTGACCATCTCGCATGGCGTGATTGAAAACGGCGTCCTGGTGATGGAGAAGGGCCGCATCACCGCCGTTGGCGGAGCGAGCACGGCAATTCCCAAGGGCGCGAAGGTCATTGACGTCTCTGGGATGACCGTTTATCCCGGATTGATTGACTCTGAAACACGCCTGGGGCTTACTGAAATTTCAGCTGTGCAGATGACTAATGATTTCATTGAAATGAGCGATGAAATCATGCCCAACATGCACGTCTACGATGCGTTCCATGCCGAAACCAGCAGCATTCCCGTCACGCGCATTAACGGCATTACCAATGCTATTGTGGCTCCGGGAAGCGAAGATACACTGCCCGGGCAGGATTCGTTCATTCAGCTTGCCGGGAAATCCGCTGATGAAATGCTGCTGGTGCGTGACATCGCCATGCCGCTGAACTTCACCGGCGAGCAGCGCCGCAACCAGAGTTTTGAGCAGGCCAAGTATCCATTCACGCGTATGGGAATGGCTGCGCAGCTTCGGCAGACGTTCATTGATGCTCAGGATTACGAGCAGAAGATGGCGGCGTACGAGAAAAAGAAATCTACTGATCCTGACAAAGCAGGAGCGCCGCCCAAGCGTGACCTGAAACTTGAAGCTCTGCTTCCGTACCTGCGTGGCCAGAAACCGGTGGTTTTGGCAGCGGAAGAGGGTAATGATGTGCTGACTGCAATGGGCCTGGCCAGAGAATTTCACCTCAAGGTAATTCTCAACCACCTCACGCACTCGTCGGAGGTGCTGGACCAGGTTGCTGCCAGCGGCTTCCCCGTGATTGTAGGTCCTATTTACGAGGAGCCTAAACAGGACGAGCGCTACGACGCGGTTTACAGGCTGCCCGCAGAGATGGCGAAGCGCGGCATCAAGATTGCCTTTGCATCTTACGATTCCCACAACTCGCGCAACCTGCCTTATGCTGCCGGATACGCGACTGCCTTTGGACTTTCTCATGATGATGCTTTGAAGGCAATCACACTGAATCCGGCGCAGATGTGGGGCGTCGACAAAGACCTGGGCTCGCTCGATGTGGGAAAGGTCGGCAATGTAGTGGTTGCAAATGGCGATCCCCTCGACGTCAAAACAGATGTGAAGCATGTGTTCATCGACGGCGCGGAAATTCCGCTGGTGAGCAGGCAAACCGAACTGCGCGATCAGTACTGGAAGTAGAGAACAATCCCGGCCGCGGATGAACGCGAGCACACGAGAATGGGATCGAGCCTTGTCCATGCGTGTGACGCGGGAATTCGCGGCCAGCATTTTTTAGCAGCTACAATAGTGATTGATGGCTGATCTCGGTAAGCTGCTGCTTGTCCTGGGCGGAATCATTATTATCATCGGCGCTGTGCTTCTGGTTGCAGGCCGGTACAACCTGCCAATCGGGAGACTGCCTGGCGACTTTGTTGTTCGCGGCAAGCATTCTGTTTTTTACTTTCCACTTGCCACCTCCATCATCCTGAGCATCATCCTTTCTCTCATCGTTTGGCTTTTCAGTCGCGGCCAGCGCTAGCATGCAACTGTTAAACTTGCGCTAGTGTCTTCTGAAGGCCAACTCGGATTCACCTTTGAGCAGGCGCCAACCCGGCGGATCTGGCGCGTTGCTGATCTGGTCAGCGCGGTCCGCACCACTGTGGAACGCGGCTATACCGACGTATGGGTGGAAGGTGAAATCTCCAACTTCCGTCCCGCCGATTCTGGTCATCTCTATTTCACGCTTAAGGATGGCGACGCCCAACTCCGGGTGGTGATGTTCCGCAGCCAGGCGCGTCTGCTGCGATTTCGTCCTGACAATGGCATGCAGATCATTGCTCGCGGCCGCGTCACCATCTACGACGCGCGTGGCGAACTGCAGCTTTCCGCCGAATTCCTTGAACCGCTTGGCGCCGGAGCATTGCAACTTGCATTTGAGCAGCTCAAGAAGAAGCTTGCTGCCGAAGGTCTGTTCGATCAATCGCGGAAGAAGGCGATCCCACAGTTGCCACGACGAATCGGTATCATCACTTCTCGCGGCGGCGCTGCTCTGCAGGACATGCTCAACATCCTTGGACGCCGACATGAGAACGTGGGGATCCTGATCTATCCCGCGCAGGTACAGGGAGAATCGGCTTCCAGCGAGGTTGCATCGGGAATCAGATACTTCAATCGCAGCAAAAGCGTCGATGTGGTGATCATCGCGCGTGGCGGCGGTTCCCTCGAAGATCTGGCTGCGTTCAACGATGAGGGGTTGGCTCGTGTCATCGCCGGCTCTGCCCTGCCGGTGATTTCCGCTGTAGGACATGAAACGGATTTCACCATCTGCGACTTCGTGGCTGACCTGCGCGCGCCTACACCATCCGCCGCCGCTGAGCTGGTCATCGAATCCAAGCACAAGCTCGCCGAACATCTTGCGCATCTGCACCGGCGGATTGAGCGGGCTACGCGCTACAACCTGCTGATGGCCAGAAGCCGCCTTACTGAGCTGGCGCAGCATGGAGCCTTCTCCCGCATTCAGGATCTGCTTGGCCGTCGCGCACAGCGGCTGGATGAACTGGTCTTTCGCCTTGCCGGCGGATTTGGTGAGAGCCTGCGTGAGTATCGTCGCCGGCTTGAGATTGCCTCCGCCCGCGTGCGACATTTTGATTTCCACAGATCGCTGGCTGTGACGCGAACCAAGCTTGACGCAGGAACGGAAACGCTTCATCGTGCCATGCAGGCCCGGATGGCGCACCATCGCGCACGCCTGGAACAGCTCTCGGTACAGCTTGAGGCTTTGTCGCCGGTAAAAATTCTTGATCGCGGCTACG
>DATEJX010000293.1:0-2272 GCA_035277785.1 Candidatus Angelobacter sp.
CCTGATTCCCGGAGATGGAATTGGTCCGGAGGTCACTAGAGCGACCGTAAGAATTTTGGAAGCGGCCGGCGTAAAGATTGATTGGGAAACAGTAAACGCCGGCGCAACGGCGTACGCCAATACAGGCGAATACATTCCCAAAGAACTCACCGAATCGATTGGCCGCAATGGCGTAGCGCTGAAAGGGCCCATCACCACTCCCATCGGCGGCGGCTTTTCCAGCATCAACGTGGCCTTGCGCCGCAAGTTTGAACTCTATGCAAACTTTCGGCCAGTTCGCAGCCTGCCTTCCCTGCCCACGCGATTCCCTGCCGTTGATCTGGTGATTGTGCGCGAAAATACTGAAGGCGAGTACTCCGGCATTGAGCATGAAGTGGTCCCGGGAGTGGTGGAAGCGCTCAAGATCATCACGGAGAAGGCGTCTACGCGGATCGCACGCTTCGCCTTCGAATTCGCCCGCCGGGAAAACCGAAAGAAGATCCACGCTATTCACAAGGCCAACATCATGAAGATGAGTGATGGCCTTTTTCTCAACTGTTGCCGGAAAATTGCCAAAGAGTATCCGGAGATCCCTTACGCCGAGCACATCATTGATAACACCTGCATGCAACTGGTGATGAATCCTTATCAATATGACGTGCTGGTGATGGAGAACCTGTACGGCGACATTGTTTCCGATCTCTGCGCTGCATTCGTGGGAGGATTAGGGTTGGTTCCCGGAGCGAATCTGGGAGACGGTTGCGCCATCTTTGAAGCTGTTCACGGGTCCGCGCCTGATATCGCCGGGAAAGACATGGCAAATCCCACGGCTCTGCTGCAATCGGCAATTCTGATGCTGCGTCATTTGCGCGAAGTGGAAGCGGCGGACAAGATTTATGCTGCCCTCGAACGCACCTACAAAGAGAAAAAACACATCACGCGCGATGTCGGCGGCGCATCGGGAACCAGCGAATTTACTGACGCGGTGATTCAGAACATGGAGGCCGTGGCAGCGGCTGCCAGATGATTTCGAGATTTGTGAAAGCAGCTTGCTGGTTAACTGGAAAAAACCCTGCAGGCTGGAATATTCTGCCAGTATTCAAAATGAAAAACATACTTTCTTCTTTATTGCTCCTGCTCGTACTTGCGGGCTGCAAATCGCAGCCTTCCTCTCAACCAACGTCAAGTAACTCTTCGGCGAGCAACGCCGAGGCCGCAGCACCAGCGGCTGCTCCTGCCGCAACTCCTGATTTGGCAAATGCCGGCAGTGTTAAGGGAGTCGTCGACTTCAAGGGCGCTGTACCGCGCGTTCCGACCATCGATATGACGGCTGATCCAATGTGCCCACAGACCCCGCAACCCGCCGAGACGGTTGTGGCAAAAAACGGCAAGCTGGCTAATGTGTTTGTCTATGTGAAGGAAGGTGCGCCGGCTGGTCCTTATCCGGTTCCTTCCGAGCCCGTGGTGCTCGATCAGAAGAACTGCCGTTACTCGCCGCACATGATGGGAGTGATGGCGAAACAGCCCTTCAAAATCACCAACACTGACCAGGCTGACCACAACATCCACGATATGCCTAGCAAGAATCCAGCATGGAATGAAACTCAGATGCCTACGGACAAGCCGATCGAGAAAAGTTTCACCACTCCGGAGATGATGATCGCGCTGCAATGTAACCAGCATCCCTGGATGCGCGCATATGTGAACGTCATGTCAAATCCGTACTACGCCGTTAGCGGGCCGGACGGAAGCTTTGAGATCAAGAACCTGCCGCCTGGCGAGTACACCGTGGCCGCAGTGCATGAAAAATTCGGCGAGAAGACCATGAAGATCAAAGTTGAGCCGAAGCAGGCTGCGAAAGCAGATTTCGAGTTCTCAGCCAAATGAACGCAGGCGGTAATTGGTAAGTGGATTTATCGAGCTGTCGCTGCGTTTTGGTTTGCAATTACCCAATTACCAAATTACTCAATTACCAATTTTTTGAGGCCGGGTTTGGCTTTTCTGCGGCGCCGACTGCCGCGCCAGGATGTTAGAATAGTAGGTTTCAAGGAGCAGTTCTGACCCCCACCAGCTACAACGCCGCCCATCATCGTTTCACCGTCATCGTCGCCGTTCTGGCTTTTCTGCTCATCGTCGCGGGTGGCCTGGTCACCAGCAACAATGCTGGATTGGCTGTGCCGGATTGGCCCACCAGTGAAGGCTTCTGGTGGCTGCCAATGCACAAGATGGTTGGCGGCGTAAAGTTCGAGCATGGACACCGGATGATTGCCGAGTTGGTGGGTTTGCTGACAAT
>DATEJX010000294.1:0-4115 GCA_035277785.1 Candidatus Angelobacter sp.
GACCCGCCGCCTCAGGTCAATGACAATCCGCCTCGGGAATGAGGAGATCAGGTGTTTAGCTTAGACCGAATAGCCCGTTCTTCGCTTACAGTGGTGAAGGTTAAGTGTAACGCTGACAAAATAAAGGGTAGTCATAAAGCCGAATCACGCGAGGTTCGTTTCCGGTGCGGGCATCGCGATAAAGATGACTACCTATACCCAGCTGTTTATGACGGATATGAGCCATGGCAGTGAACAGAACTGTTGAGAACTCAGGTAATGTTTCCGCCGGCAGCGGCGGCACAAGATTTCCTTCCGCCTGGAAGGATGATCCTATTGCTGTCCTTCGCGATCCCTCAGTCGGCAGCACCATTCATCGCGTCAAGAAAAAAGAAATAATTTTCCAACAGGCCATGGCGGCTGACTCCGTGTTTTATTTGCTCAAAGGCCGCGTAAAGCTGACGGCCGTCTCCAGTGAGGGCAGGGAAGCCACGGTGGCCCTGCTGCAGACCGGCGATTTTCTTGGCGAGGAATCACTCGACATCAGGGCGCGCATGCGGACCACCACCGCTATTGCACTTTCTGAGTGCACCGTACTCAAGACCGAACGCAAGACGATGGTGCGGATGCTCGAGCGCAACCAGCTGCTCTTCCACTACTTCTTATCATTTTTGCTTAGCCGCAACATTCGCATGCAGGAAGACCTGGTGGACCGTTTGTTCCACAGCAGTGAACAACGCCTTGCGCGCGTTCTACTGCTGCTTTCCGGACTCGATCGATCGGACGAAGTAGAGGCTGTTATTCCCAAAGTAAGCCAGGAAATATTGGCTGAAATCATCGGCAGCACCCGGTCTCGCGTAAGCCTCTTTATGAATGGGTTTCGCAAGCGCGGCTTGATTGACTATAACGGCGACTACACCGGTCAGCTTCTTATCCGCAACTCCCTGAAACAGTTGCTGCCAGGCCGTTAAAACCACTTTTCGAAATGGCACGGCTACAAATTTAAGAGTAAATGTGTTCAATTCGGAACAGATTTACTTAATTGATTAAGAGACAATCCCAATCACGAAAGTTCGATAAGAGAAGGTTGAACGGCGGAGCAATCCGAACACGCCCTTTCAGAGAGGCGGAGTTCACAATTTCAGACAATACGCATCCGCTAACAAACCATATCTTGCTCCCGGAGCTCATCCGGTGGCGACAACGGCTTTCGTATTCTCCTTCCGGGCACGATTCAGCATTTGTGATGCTGATGTAAGACGTGTGCTTAGGCCAACTCGGCGCGTCCGTACTACTCCGGTACGGCTCCTTTTAAACGTGCTGACAACGGCCACCTTTTAAATAGCGGACAATTGCCGCCCGCTGCGCGCCAGGGGTTGCGGATACGGCATTCATTTGAGGGTTGCGGAATGGCTGATGCCGTTCTGATCGCCATGGGATTTTGTCCCAGGGACTCTTGTGTCGCGCCCAATGAGGGCGGAACTTGATGGCCTTGGCAGTGCGCGCAAAATTGCGCGCTGAGAGGGTCGGTGCGTCAGGAATTGATTGATGGAGGCGACCTGTTGTTACGCCTCTTCCAGCAGGTAGTTGGGCCTCAATGGGCCGACGGTCAAATGGGTTCCTGGTAAACTCGCCTCGATTCCAGTGCCGGAATCGAAGCGGTGACGGCAGATGATTGGGCTGTCCTGCCCGCGAAGGCAGCCCATCTCGCCTGAAGTTTTGGAAGTTTTAGCGCCCATTCGGCGCTAATGCTTCTGCAAGTTTGCGGCTATGGGCCAGCCCGATGGTGCTATAGCCGTAAAGAGGGCTGCCGGAGATACATCCGCAAAACGGCAGCCCTGATGTCTTCGAAAAGTTGCAGCTGTGTGCCAGCCCGATGGTGTCACAGCCGTAAATGGGGCTGCCGGGTAACATCCGCAAAACGGCAGCCCTGAATTTGCACCATCTCAAGGCGCAGACGATTAGTCGTTCAACTAAACTCCAAATTTCTCCCGATACGCACTGGGAGAAACTCCTGTGTGCCGCTGGAAGAGATTGCGGAAGAACGCCACATCTTCATAGCCGACCGCATCGCTGATCTCCTGGATCGATCGATGCTTGCCCTCCAGCAGCCTCTTGGCTGCCGCGATCCGCAATTTTTGCAGGTAAATCAGCGGACTGTCCCCGGTGGCCTGCTTGAAACGGCGCACAAAATTGCGCACGCTCATGCCTACGCGTCGAGCTGTGGCTTCCAGCGGGAAGCTGCATTGAAAATTCTGGTGCAGCCACTCTTGCGCCTCGGAGACGGCATCATCCTTGTGTGCAGTTTTCAACGGCACAATGGCGAATCCTGCCTGCCAGGCGCGAGGCGTTTCAATGAGCATTGCTTTTGCGCCTTGCAGCGCAACTTCATGCCCACAGAACTTCTCCACCAGATAGAGACTCAGATCCAGTGCGGCATGCACGCCTCCGCCGCAATAGAAGCCGCGGTCTTCCGTTACCATCAGCTCCGGCACCCACTTCACTTTCGGATATTTCGCACGGAGGCGTTCTGCCAGCGCCCAGTGGGTGGTTGCGCGTTTCCCGTCAAGCAGTCCTGCTGCCGCAACCAGCTCCACGCCTGAGCACACGGCCGCGATCTCAGCTCCGCGTTTATGCCACTGACGCAGCCACGGAACAATCGCCGAATTGCGTTCTACAGCATCGTCAAGGCTGATACCCGTGGTGGGAACAAAGATGAGGTCGGTCTTGCGGATGTCTTTAAGCGCCGCATCTGGCTGAAGACAAATCGGCCCGTCGCAGCGTACGGCGCGTCCATCGGACGATGCTGTTATCACGCTAAAGCGGGGAGCTGGGCGCGTTCCAGTCAAGAAATTCCAAAGCATGCCGGCATGACGAAAAACCTCCATCGGACCAACAGCGGTCGATGAGAACGTCCCATCCAGAATCAGCACCGTGACGTGAATCATGCCAGTGCTTCCCATGCAAACAATTGCTGCAACTTGTGTGGCTTAATCACCTATCTACAATGGCATATTTGCCACCTTGCTTCAAGCGTCGGGAGCCTCTACCCTCAAACAATAGCAGCAAAGTGTTATTGGGCCCGAATCTGCTGCGCCTATATAGGAGAAGTCAAAATGAGTGATCATTACCATGATCCTGCTGATCTGCGATTGCTGAAGGAAATGGGCAAACTTGCTCCCACGGAATTCAACGCGTGGCTCAACCTGGACAAAATTGTTGGGCGTGAAGACGGGGCAATTCCCAGGAAATTCCGCGAGCTGATCGCATTGGCGGTCGCCTGCACCACGCAATGCCCCTATTGCATTGAAGTTCACACCAAAGCCGCAAAGGGAGTAGGCGCCACGCGCGAGGAAATCGTAGAGGCCTCATTGCTGGCGGCGGCCTTGCGCGCCGGCGGAGCCGCAACCCACGGAGCTATGGCGTTGAAGTTTTACGAGCAGGCTGCCAGCGCAGCCGGTTCATAGATCTGTGGTTCCATTCCGAGCCGCAGAGCGAATCTTATGGTTTCCAGGCTGGGATTACGCCGACGGTACTCCCGGCACGATGATTGCAGCGGTTCCGAGCTGTTCTGTCTCTGGTTTTTGAACCGGCAGCCGTGGACAGCAGCAGAACTGCAAAAGAGCTGAATTTTCTTCGATTCCAAAAAGATGAACCGACCGGCAAGCGCTCACAGCTTCCGGTCGGTTCATTTGGACTTGGTTCAGGAGAGATTTTGATTCATCGTTTTGCTGCAAGACACCTCCTGCTTTGAATTTCACGGAACGGAGTCCGGGCCGGGGCTCCGTTCCGTAGAGCCAGCGGGGGAAGCGAGGAGCATCTTTCGCTGGCCATCTCTTACATCAGTTCTCAAATCGTTCAACTGTCAAAGAGGCTGGAGCGCGGCTAACGTACTTCCGGTACCGTCAGCCGCGTTGCAATCTCGCCGGTCAATTACATTGACCGGCGCTGCCCCCCAGCGAATCACAGAATTTCTGCATCGGCGCTCCGCCTGCGGCGCCTGTTGCAGGAAGGGTTATGGTTTGCTCGATCATGGCTCCATTGCTCATGACCATTCCGTCAGGAACAGTCAACGACGGATGATCAAAAGGTGCGCTTTGAGCACGAACTCGCTCGTCTGTGAGTGACTTCAGGAA
>DATEJX010000295.1:0-4462 GCA_035277785.1 Candidatus Angelobacter sp.
GCAATTGGTTCGCGGGAATAAATGGGGTATTCTGAATGACTTTTTCGGAACCTACTCTGGAAGAAGCAATTGGCAACCAGCAATTGGCAGTTAGCCAGGTGCTCTTGCTGCCACCATGCCTCCGAGGAGGCACCGCCAAAAAGAATGGCGGGATCGGTCTTTAACAACTGAAGAGCAATCAGCACTCAGCCCGTGACCGTCCTATTTATCAAATAGTACAAGTTTGAGTAAGCTGGATTTTTCGGCGGGTAAAAAGACGCAAATTAATCCCGGGGTTGAATTCTCTAAGTCTATATTTTTCGGGGTTGACGGGGAGGGGTAGGGGCCGGTTCTAAGGTTTACCAAGGGGTAAAATCGCCGTCACCGACGACAGCGCGCGACATCGCCGACATCGGAAAGGCGAGAGCAAGATCGGATGATCCGGTGATTGGGTGATCGCGTGATCGGAAAAGCAGAACCCCACAGCCGAGGGCGGCTGTGCCACACAAGCTTAGAGCATCCGACGACATCGAATCGGAACCCTAAACACCAGCCCGAGTGATCCACGAAAATTGGCAATAAAGGCAACGGCTGTAGGTCGTCAATGCACCGCAACGATGCTTTGCGGCGTGTCGCTGAGTGGTTGGGGAGATTGTGAAACCTGAGTCAGGCCGCCGGTGGCCGGATCAATGGCAAAGGTGATGAGCGCAGAGCCCTGCGAGATATAAGCAAACTTTCCTGAGCCATCCACGGCGACGGAGGCGGCGTTGTTCACCAGAGCATTGGCGATAGGCGTAAGCGTACTCGCGGCGGGATCAAAGGTGAAGCCCTGAACGGAATTGGCCGTGCTCTGAAAGCTGACGTAGAGGCGCTTTCCGTCCGGGGTGAGGGCGAATCCGGCTGCCCCGTCCGGGGTGGCAAAGGGCGAGCCGGCAACCGGCGCGAGTGTTCCACTTGCGCTGACGTTGAAGATGCCGATGCTGCCCTGATTGAGCACATAGAGAAGCTTGCCGTCGGGGCTGACGGCGAGCTGCCCGGCCAGTCCGGGCGCCAAACCACCTGTGGGAATGGGTGCCTGGACGACGGTTAGATTGCCGCCGGCGTCGACGGAAAGAGTTTCAACGTCACTGGGTCCGGAATTGAACAGGAATCGCCCATCAGGGCTGAAGGCGGTAAAGTTTCCCGGCGAAGCGGCGGTGGAAGTGGAGACAAGGGTAAGAAGACCGCTGGACGGGTTGATGGAGTAAACATCAAACACTCCTGCATCCGGCTGAAACAGCAAAGTGCCCGCGGGGTTGATGGCCAAAATGCCTTCGCGGGATACGGGGAAGACCACGGGGCCTCCGGGGATGGGGGTAAGCGTGCCGGTCTGCTGATTAATGGCGAGCTCGGCAATGCCTGGGGTACCGAACATCATGCCAAAAGAGGACGCGCCGAGGTTGAGCGAATACAGAAAACGACCGCTGGGATGGGCAATCAGCTGCGGGACAATGTTCTGTCCGAGCAGGGAATTGTTGAACGGCGCAAGCGGCGTGACCTTGCCGGCACTGTTGATAGTTCCGCCTTCATAGCCTGTATCACTCTCAAAAACCGTGATGCCATAGATGAATCGGCTGACGGCGGCCGCCGGTGTTGGGCTTGGGCTGGGACTGGGACTGGCGCCGGGAGTTGGGCTCGGAGTTGGTTGAGGATTGCTGGAACCGTTCAGGCTGCTGCATCCGGTGAGAACCGTTAAGGCGATGCAGAGGGAAACGACGACAAAGAAGACAACTTGTTTGCCCACAACATACCACCCGTGTTGCAGAATTGCTTGTTGAGTAGATGCCCAGAGCTGGACGAGGGTTAGCTTTGGCGTGTCACCCTCTTAGCTGGTTTAGAGGGAAATTGGGACGAACCGGGGTGGAACTATGAAATTGCCAGGATTGCCAAAATCGGCAAAATTGATGATTGAAATCCAAAGGCAACAGTGGTTCAGCTCTCGGTTTATTGTTCTGCTTCTGCGGGCATGGATGACACATCTCGGCGGCGCGGTTGCGGGCAGCCTGAAATTATCCATCGCATCTTATCCGTGTAGTCACCATGGGAGGATAGACGAATGCAGACTGCACATGAACTTTTCTTACACGAACTGGCGGACGCCCTGGACGCGGAACGCAAGCTGGTAGACGCATTGGGAGAGCAGGCGGAGGGGGCGGAGAATCCGCAGCTGCAGAAGGCCTTCAGCGCGCATCAGGCGCAGACGGAAAAACAGATACAGCGGCTGGAGCAGGTGTTTGAAAACCTGGGCGAGCAGCCGCAAGAGACCGAATGCAAAGGACTGGCCGGACTGCTGGAAGAGTTGGAAACATTTAAGAGTGAAGAAGGGCCGTCACCGGACATTCTGGATGTTTTCGCGGTGGGCGCGGCAGCCAAAGTGGAGAGCTATGAGATATGCGCTTATGAGTCGCTCATTCAACTGGCGCGTGACATGGGCCACAACAAAGCCGTCAAGCTGCTGCAGCAGAACCTGAAAGAAGAGCAGCAGACGCTGAAGAAGATGCAGGCGTTCAGCAAGAAGATCAAACCGGAGCAGTCCGGAATGGAAGAAGAAGAAGGCGAAGAAAGGACCTCCAGGCGGCGGGGGAAGAGAGCGGCATAGGTCACGCCATTTTCAGTGAGAGCAAAGTCCAGGTCCAGCCTCAAGCTGGGCCTAGGTCTTTGTGAATACCTGAAGACGGCCGACGCTCAACCCGCGTATCAAGGTTAAGACTTAAAGTCGCTTGGTTTGGTACGCGAGAAGCAGTCTTAGCCGAGAAGGAAGCAAACCCGCAACATGGGTTGCGGTCGTACCGCTATAAGAAGGAGAGGAACAGCGCGTTATCCCGTCCTTTTCATCCCTTCTTCTTTCAGGCTGACGAACCAGAGATAGATCTGGTCTACGCGTGAGATGTCCTCCTCCAGGATGGGCTCATCGGCATAGAGGCGCACTGCGGACTCGTTGTTACGCCGCTTAAGGTTGGAGACGATCTGGAACAACTCGTCGACCTTGGCGTGCATGATGCGCAGATCAGAGACGAGCCGGACCTCGTCGATAGTCAGTGCACGACCGTCGGCATGGGTTTCGGTCGGCCTCTTGTACATGGAGCGCTCCCTCGGGAACTCGGGTGACGGAAAATTGTCTGGGTTCCCTGATTTAAGTTCTGGGATGCGCGCATGAAGAGCGAGGCTGTATGCAGGTGATGTCACGGAGAGTGAGAAAGGCCAAAACAGCACTAATCAACCGCCAGCACAATCAGCGTAGCGTCATCGGCCCACTTATCAACGCAGTGGGAGCGGGCGGCTTCCAGCAGCGTGGTTTTCAGGGCAGCCGCGGAAAGATTGACGTTGTCGCGAACGAGCTTGAGCAATTGATCCTCGCCGAATTCTGTTCCGGCGTCGTCACAAGCTTCTGAGATTCCGTCAGTGAATAGAACCAGGCGATCCCCACTGCGGAACTCAAGTTCCTGCTGGTGGTAGGTGGAATGTGAGGCTGCACCCAGAACGGTGTCTTCAGTATTGAGCCGCTCAACGCTGCCATCAGCATGCGCCAGAATGGGCCAGTTGTGGCCGGCATTGGTAAAGCGGATGCGGCGCTGCTCGGAATCGAGGATGCAATAGAAGAACGTGATGAACTTGCCGGGGACGCTATTGGCCGTGATGACCTGGTTGGTGCGATGACAGAGCGCGGCGGGATCGTGCTGTTCCGGCGCCAGCATGCGCACGGCGGCCTGGAGGTTCGACATGAGAAGAGCCGCAGCCACGCCTTTGCCTACTACGTCGGCAATGCACAGGGCAAAGCAGTTTTGTTCAAGGCGAATGATGTCATAGTAGTCGCCGCCGACGGTGCGCGCCGCCTGCGACGACGCAGCAATGGCCATGCCTGCTGGGGCACTGGCTTCGCGAGGCATGAGCCCGCGCTGGATCTGCGCTGCCTGCTGCTGTTCTTCCTGTTCGCTGAGCCGCTGCTGCCGGAGCGAATGGCAACGCGTTATCTGTTGGCCGAGTACGTGAAGCAGTTGGGCATTGTCCCAGGGCTTCTGCACAAAATCGCACGCACCGCGATGCATTGCCTTGACTGCCAGCTCAACCGAGCCCCAGGCGGTCATCACTACTACGGCCAGGGTGCTGTCAATGGCCAGAGCCTGCGCCACCAGCTCAAGGCCTTCACTGCCGGATGTGGTATCGCGGCTGTAGTTCAGGTCAAGCAGGGCAGCATCAAACTGGCGGGTGCGCAGCGCTTGCAATGCGTCCTCCGGACACTTTACAAACTCTGCTTCGTAGCCATTGCGCTTCAGGAGCAGGTGCAGAGCCATAACAACATCAGTCTGGTCCTCAGCCACCAGAATGCGTGGACGCTCCGGAACGCCGTGAAGCTCAAGCGCCGGAATCGCCATGACCGAATTGTCAGTTTGGCAAAGCATGCTCTCTTTGACTTGCCCCTTGGTTCTACTCTGCATTACGGAGC
>DATEJX010000296.1:0-8787 GCA_035277785.1 Candidatus Angelobacter sp.
CGCAAAGGGCGCAAAGGACGCAACAGAGATGCGCTCAAACAGGATTGTTACAATGCTCTAACCCTTTGCCATTGAATCTTGCACCTATAGGTAGATGCCCGGCTTAATCATGCTAAGTAGTTTTAGTTTCAGGTAGCACCAGCAACGAACGTGTGTTGCTGCTGCATCCGAGCACACATGAAAAGTCAGCTAGCAGGCCTCGCTCTCGTCCTTGCTCTTGCGCTGTTGCCGGCTACCGGTATCAGCCACGCACAGACTCCCACTTCCTGCACAGTCAACATTTTCGACGCGCCGCCAAGTGGCGATCCGCCGGCCACGTTTGTCAATGGCGTCAATCGCTGGGGTAACGCGGTTGGTTTTACTTTCATCACGGAGCTGCCTTTCATCCGCCATCCTGACGGCGGCTTTGAGGTACTGCCTATCCACGTCTCTGGTTTTGTTGATGCCATACCTTCCAAACGCAACGCGTTTGGCGTGACGGTAGGCAGCATTCAGGACTCTCAAGGCCACTCCCACGGCTTTATCAACTCGGGGACCGATACCGTTCTCTTTTCCATTCCGGGCGCCGTGGACACTTTCCTGACCGGCATCAACCGCTATGGAACCATTGTGGGAAACTTCAAGGCCACCGATGGAACCATCAAGAGCTTCAAGATCAAGGATGGCAAGACAACCATGTTGCAGTTCCGCACCAACACCCAAGCCACTTCCATCAGTGACACCGGAGTGATTGTGGGCAGAACGATTGGAACTCTACCCAATACGAATGTGCACGGGTTTGTGCTGATGAACGGGCAGTTCCATGACTTTGATTTTCCCGGAGCCAACCGCACTGAAATTGCTGACATTAATGCCACGGGCACAATCGTCGGCACGTTTGCCACTTCCACCGGGAAAGGAGGCAGCTTCATTTTCAATAACGGCACATTCTTCGTCCCCACGCTTCGGACCTCAACCGGGAAGACGTTTTCCGGCACCATCAACGGCGTTAATGGATTTAACGCCATCGCCGGCACCGTGCAAATCAGCTTTCCTGATGATCCCAGCGCCGGCAATGGCTTTTTAGGCTTCGTGGGAAAATGCGCACTTTGATTCAGCCGTGCGGATGGTCCTGCAACTGGCGGCGGGGCAAGAGCGTGTTCTGATTCAATCAGACAACGGGGAGGAGAACCTTTCAGCTCTCCTCCCGCGCAGGCTCACCTCAGTTCAGTTTCAGTGGCGTCCATTTAGCCGAGTCGAACTTGCCGTAGACGAATTGGATTTGATCAAGCAGCTTTCCGCTCCGTCCCGCGAATCCCAGCATGAACGTGCCTGTGGGTACTGCCCAATTGAACGGGCTGCCGCCACCACCGCCGCCCTCGACCTTCTCGCCGGTTGCGCTGGTGATGGTCAGACGGTCAACCGTTGCGCCGCTCCTTCCGGTGACGCTGGTGACAAATTGGCCAGGCAACAGGTTCAGCTTGCCGCTGAGATTGCCGCCATTCCCGCCATGTTCACTGGTCCACGTTTTGCCGGTAGTGTTCTGATATGTGGTCAACAGCTTATCGACGCGTGCGCCGGTACGCAGTTGCACCGTGATGATCATGGTTTGCTGTGGAATGAATGAACTGAACCCGGCAGCATCCACATCGTCAAAAGGCCCTCCTCCTGCTCCTCCGAACGCCTGCGAATGAGTGATCTGGTAGTTCAGGGCAGGGGTGCCATTCTGTAGTGAGGGCAACTGCGGCATGGTAAATGTCTGGGTTGGGTTTGATTCGAATTCTTCAATCATCCCGTTGATGGTCTTATGGTCCGCTTCAGACTGGTTGCCGTTGCTGACGAGCTTGACATCAGCAAAGCCGCCATAAGCGTGGTAGATTTTTTTGATCGACGTGATCTGGTTTTCCACTTCCTGTATCTGCACCAGCGGCCTGGTGAGACCGCCAATCACGCCGGTACCCACGAAAAAGTCGCGGTTCCTTGCGACTGGCTGGAAGTCACCGAAGTTCGGCACGTGCTCATAACCCTGCGTGTCAAAGGTGATGATGGCCGGTTCATCCAGCGGAATGGAAGGAAACGCGATGGCATATTCAATCACGTGGTTGCTGTCCGGCAGCTTCGGATTCTTAAGGCCGGATACGCGTTGGCTGAAACTGACACGCGTCTTGGCCGAGGATTGAAACTCAGAGATTTTCACCTGGAGACTCGCATCCAGGCTCCCGCCATCGAAAATCCCGTGCGCCTTCATGTCGGCAGTAAGGGCCGTTTGTTGCTCCCTGGTCTCGGAATAGAAGGTATAGACCGCGTCGTACTCACCTCCGTAAGTCACCGACCCCAGGAAACTGTCACCGTAGGAACGGAAAAAATTCTGCAGTTCAGTGTTTCCCTTTGGCGGGCTGATCCCCCGCTCAAGTCTCACGTTCGTCATCACTTCCTGCCTTCCAAAGTGACGCGCGTGTACCACAATGGACACGCTGTAAGTGGTGACGTTCAGGTTGTAGACGAATTGCATTTTCTGGTCGACCGAGCCAAACGGCCCGAACCCAACCGAGAGCGATTGATTGATTTCAAGCGAGGTGCTTAGCTTTTCAAGATCCGTACAAACGTGATATGCCGAGGTGCTGGTGCCGCCCACGCTCTGGGTTTCACCGGTGGTTGCGGTGCTGAGTCCGCGGCCGGTAACGCTGTTATAGCCCTGGAATACTTTTACCGGGCTCGGTATCAACACGGCTCCTAGAGCCTGAGTACTGGCTGGTTCAGCCATAATGGCCTCCTATTTTCTGATTGGCTAAGGGACCTGGTTGTGTGAGGTGTCTGGCTATGTGAGTGTCTGGCTGTGTGAAGATATGTGATTGAAATAAGACACAAGTCGCACACATGGAGCAGCGATAGCTCCATTGCTGTGCAAGCTTTACCGCCTCCAGAGCTGGAGAGCGGAGCAACAATGAGAGAAACTCAACCTAGAAAGAAGTGGCGCGAATGTCTTCTTTAAGCTAGGAATTAAACTTTAGCACAACTGAATTTGTGGATAGCTGTAGTTTACAAATATTCATCGACAAAAAATGCCTAGTCCGCTTCTTAATCTTCGTAGAATCCGCCGGGCCCCGCGCATTTGCGCAGCAGAGCCTGCTCTAACTGACAGGGCGGAACTATAGAGTATGAAGATGTGCAGCGCATTGCGCTTCAACGAGTACAAAAGATGCAGCTGAAATCGGCGATGGAAACGGCCGCGGTGTATGATGAATCCCGTTTCTTACGCCATAAACTATTGGAGGATTCGACCTATGTATGACACGACCCTCTCCAAGCTGCTTGCGCAAGTTTGCGAGTTAACTTATGTACAGTATAAGAACGGCCCTCCGCCGGGCAACAACGGAAAAATCACGCCTCCCACCGGATACACCCAGATAGCTTCCTTCACTGCGCCTGAGATTAACCCGACGCAGGTCAGGCTGCTCAATCAGTCCCCGCTGGCAGGGCCTCTACCTCCTTTGGTCACCCAGAACATACAGAGCAGCGCGCAAGTTCAGGACCGCGTTCACACGCTGTTTCCTCAAATCCAGGACGTCTATTTCGGATTTGCGCTCACGTCGTCCGCTTACAACATCATCGCGTTGCGCGGGACGCAATCTGATTTCGAGTGGGCCCTTGACGCTACCATTCCGCAAGTCCCGGTGCCGCTTGTCTGGTACAACGATGGCAAGTTTCAGGTGGCCCAGGTCCATCTGGGTTTCCTCATCTTTTTTGCCATGCTGGCGGACCAGATTGTGACGGCGGCCAAACAGTTTAATCCCGCATTGCCGTGCCTGGTAACCGGCCACAGTCTGGGCGGTGCGCTGGCGGTGCTGGCTTCTCCGGCGTTGAAGATTCTGCTGCCGGCACAAACCTTTGAGATGTACAACTTCGCCGGGCCGCGCGTGGGCGATCCGATCTTTGTGGACGCTTTCAATTTCTTCGTCCCGGAAAGCTATCGCGTGGTGAACTTGTCAGACGTGGTACCCATGTTGCCTCCGAGCGTGGTCTTTCACTGGCAGTATGGAGACGTGGGCGAAGAATGGTCATTTTTGAACCAGTCAGGCAACATAGCCGGCAACCACGCCCTCATCGGTGCCAACAACTACACAGATGCGGTCAATCTGGCCATACCCACCAACGCACCACGCGTCTACCCTGTCACCGGACTGGGCAACGCTCAGGCAATTGCAGCGGCTTGAAATTTGGGCGGCGGTGCGTGAATACGCCCCGCCGCACCATCCTCCGCCGATGCGGTTCCGCGTAGATTCAGTCTTCCGCGTACCAATCAGAGTGTGGAGAAAACTTGTGGCAGGCAAGGCATTGCGTTTCCATCCACTGAAACAGACACGCAGGGCACACGCCGCCAGTGTCAAACGTGTTCCAAATGTGTCCGCAGGTGCAAGCCCAACGGTCTTCCTTCCTTGGCGACCATCCGCACTTTGGGCAACGAATTCGTGGGCCGGAGGGTCCACTGCCTCGTTCAACGTCGCTCTCCGGCACAAGAGTTGGAGTTTCTGTCTTCAGGCTCATGACTGCGCTGTTCTAGACTACAACAACTGGTTTGTCATTGAGCTACCGCTTCCTGAGTACTTTCTAATCTTTACCGCAAAGTTGTTTACCAACAGGAAAAACTGCCGCTGCTATTGACTCCTGCCGGAAAAGCAGCCTAGACTCAGCGGCTGAAGCTCTACCGGTGTGAAGTGAGCAAGAGAAAGAAAAAACCGGTTCGGGCCCCGCCAGTACGACAGCAGTCGCTCTGTTCCAGTCTTTGTCTGTCTTCCGACCCATTCATCATCCAGCGAAATCAAAATCTTGAAACCGAGGTCAAAATATGCCTGCTGCTGACGATAATGTGAAAAGACTTGAAGAGCGTTTGACGCGATTAGAAGCCGCACTGAACCAGATCGGCGGAATTGGCGGAGGTGGATTCACCCCACCGGGCGGAGCCGTTGTAGATCCGCCACCGTACCGCTGGCCCACAACGGTGTCAGATCCTGCGCCGTGGCCGCACTACATTACCGATCCTGCGCCGTGGCCATGGTATGGCGGAGGAGGTTTCCGGCGCCCCTTTCCTATTCCTAGTCCCATCGTTGACTCTGCAACCTTCGCCGCAGGAGGCGGAGGAGTTCCCAGCCCGTTCAGCGCGCAAGCTGCTTCCGCGCAATCTCTCTTTGGACGGCTAGGACATGTTGGCGATCCTCCTCCCATTGATGTAAGCCGGTTCAGTGTGGTGCAACTGGAATCGGCGCTGCATTCCATTGCGGCGGAAAAAGCCAGACTGGCCTCAATGGAAACCATGATCAAACAGCAACTGGAAACTGCTAAGAAACAGGGCTAAGCAATTGAAGCTCGCGGTCCGGACGGCTAGTCAAAATTTAGACCGTTCGGACCGAATGAGGGAGGGTTAAAGTGCAGATTGCAGCAAATTACGCAATACCTGCGCGGCCACAGCATGGTCGCGCACAGAAAGCTCTGCTCATAGGTTTCCAGGACCAGGACAACCTTGGCCTTCGCTACCTGATGTCGGCGGTCAATGCTTCCGGGCACCACGCTTCCATCATGACTTACGCCTCTGATCCGGAGCCCATCCTGAAGCGCATACGGCGAGATCAACCTGACGTGGTTGGCTTTTCACTGATCTTTCAATACATGGCGCCGGACTTCGGCCGGGTGATTGCCGCGCTGCGGGAAGAAGGCGTTACCGCGCATTTCACCATGGGAGGTCACTACGCCAGCTTTGAGCCGGCGGAAATTCTCAAGCGCATTCCCGGTCTTGATTCCGTCGTCCGGTTTGACGGCGAGATCACGCTGGTGAAGATTTTGAATGCACTCAGCGCGGGCGAGGAGTGGCGAGTTCTCCCAGGCATTGCGTTTCATTGTGCTGATGGAGAAGTCATGCTGCCACCGCTGGCCCACGTCGTCGATGATCTGGACGTTCTTCCCACGCCGGATCGCCGCTCCATCGACTATGAAGGCCATCCCATGCCCACAGCTTCTGTCCTGGGAAGCCGCGGATGTCCGTGGGATTGCTCCTTCTGCAGCATTCGTCCTTTTTATGAGGAGCAGGGCGGCGCGCTGCGGCGGCTCCGCAAACCACGCGCCGTGGTGGATGAGATGCTGGACCTACATCGCAACCGCAATGTACCGATTTTTCTTTTTCAGGATGATGATTTCCTCGCCGGCGGCAAGAATGCCAAACGCTGGGCCATGGAAATTGCTGACCTGATTGCCGCAGAAGGCCTGGGCGGGCAAATTGCATTCAAGATCAGTTGCCGCTCTGATGAAATCCATGAAGAAGTTCTGGAGCGCCTGATTGCTGGCGGACTTACGCACGTCTACATGGGCGTGGAGTCCGGCGATGATGAAGGCCTGCTGAACATGAGCAAGCGCATCAAGCCAGAAACCCATCTGCGCGCCGGCCGCATCCTGAAACAGTTTGGCATGTCATTTGACTTCGGCTTCATGCTGGTGGATCCCTACTCCAGCTTCCGTAGCATCCGCCAGAATGTGAGCTTCCTGGAAGAGTTCATTGGCGATGGCTGGACTGTGGCGCCCTTCTGCCGCATGCTGCCTTACGCGGGAACGCCCATCAAGCGCAGGCTGGAAGGTGAAGGTCGGTTGCTGGGGACGCAGTTTGAGCCCGATTACAAATTCCTCGATCCTAAACTCGATTTCTTCTATGACTGGATGGTCAGAACGTTCTACACACGCAACTTCACCAACCAGGGACTCTGCCACATCCTGCGCAGCCTGCTCTTTGAAGCGCACCTGCGCTTGCAGGCGCGGAACCGTGTCTCCGAGTCGCAGAAAGCATACCTCCATTACCTCACCTCAGTTTGCAATCAGGTGGCCTGTTACACGCTGCGTTGCGCGGTGGACCACATTGAGTCCACGCCGCTGGAGCGGCTGGAGAAAGACTCCGGCTATCTTGACGGGCTCACGCAGCATGAGCAGCGTGAAGAGGCGCGTTTGACCGCGGAACTGGCGCAGTACTACGAATGGGTGCATCAGGACCATTCGCCGGTTCCGGGGCCGGTGGGCGGCTTTGAAAAATCCTGGACCTTCCACGAAGGCGACTATGAGGCAGCGGGTGTGGGCGCAGCGATGCGATGAAGCGATCTGGAGCAGTGGACGTAGTGCTTGTAAATATGCCGTTTGCGGAAGTGCAGCGGCCGTCCATTGCTCTGGGCCTGCTGCACGCTTCGCTTAAGGAAACAGAGATCCGCAGTGAAGTGATCTACGCAAATCTCTGGTTTGCTGAGACAGTCGGTCTGGCTTCATATCAGGCGTTGCAGGCCACAGCGACTGATCATCTGCTGGGAGAATGGTGCTTCTCCGCCAACCTGTTTCCGGAAAATCAGGAGCAGGATGAGGAGTATCTCAACCTGGTTTTGGAAGCCCGTACGCAGGGGCTTCCGCGTCTGCTGGATCAAAGGAAAAAATTGATGCGCTGGATTCGCGGGCAGACCAGCGCGTTTCTTGACCGTCTCGCGGAAGACATCGTCGCGCGCGGCCCACGCATTGTAGGCTGCAGTTCAGTGTTTCAGCAGCATTGCGCTTCTCTCGCCCTGCTGAAGCGAATCCACGAACTAAGCTGGGAAACCATCCTGATGATGGGCGGCGCAAACTGCGAAAGCGAAATGGGTGTGGAAACACTCGCCGCATTTCCCTGGCTCGATTGCGTGGTCTCCGGTGAAGCCGACGCAATTTTCCCCGATCTCTGCCGCATTCTGCTGGAGCAGGGCAGGGAATTGGATACAGCGGCGCTGCCTTACGGCGCAATCTCGCAGACGCAGGTGCGAGCCGGATGGAACGGGAACCAGCCGCCGCGGCCCGTCGTTCGTGATCTCGATAAATTACCCACTCCCAACTACGACCACTACTTCGACGCGTTGCGCAACTCACCTCTTTCAACTTTGGTGCGGCCGGGACTGCTTGCCGAAAGTTCGCGTGGCTGCTGGTGGGGAGAAAAATCACACTGCACATTCTGCGGACTGAACGGCACAGGCATGGCCTACCGCTCCAAATCAGCGCCACGGGTTCTGGATGAGTTGAAGGAATTATCAGACCGCTACGGAATACGAAGCGTCCAGTTCGTGGACAACATTCTTGACATGTCGTTCTTCAAAACCGTCCTGCCCCATCTGGCCCAGGCAGAGCCGAAGTATGCGCTGTTCTATGAGACCAAGGCCAACCTCAAGCGCGAACAGGTGAAAATGTTGTCCGAGGCAGGCGTGGGCTGGATCCAACCCGGGATTGAGAGTCTGGACGATAACGTGCTTCGCCTGATCGCCAAAGGCAATTCCACGTTCATGAACCTGCAACTGCTCAAATGGGCCATGGAGTACGGCATCCATGTATCCTGGAACATGTTGAGCGGAGTTCCGGGTGCGTGCGATAGCTGGTACGCAGAAATGGCGGAGTGGCTTCCTGCCATTTTCCATTTCCAGCCTCCTTCCGGCGTGATTCGCATCCGCTATGATCGCTTCAGTCCTTATCACTCGCGCCCACAGGATTTCGGCCTTTCGCTGGAGCCAAGCCGCGCGTATCAATATGTGTACCCGCTCTCCAGGGCGTCATTGATGCGACTCGCCTATTCATTTGAAGACAGCAACCGGCCCGGGCATGCGCATCGTGGACTTCAGGAAGGTCCCGGACAACAGCGGCTTCAGGACGCAGTGCAGGAATGGAATTTCCTGTGGAACAGTTCGAAGCCGCAACTGCAGGCCGTCGATGATGGCGAGAGACTGCACTTCCTGGATACGCGTCCCTGCGCTCTCGAGAAGCAGTGGA
>DATEJX010000297.1:0-3897 GCA_035277785.1 Candidatus Angelobacter sp.
GAATGGTTTCACAGTGACCATGTGGCTGTGCTTATGGCAGAAGGAGACACATTGCGGGTGCGCGCCCATGAAGGCCGATTGACACCCAATCTGGCCATGGGAGCCCAGCTTGATCCAGGGGGAATCGCTGCACGGGCCCTCAGCACCGGAAGAAGCATCATTGAAAATGACGTTCATGTGGTGAAGGGTTATATAGCCGGGTTTGCGGAAACGCAGTCAGAACTCTGCGTGCCCTTGATCTTCTTTGGAGAGAAGCTGGGCGTGCTGGCTCTGGACAGCTCCAGCAAGAACACTTTTGAGCATGATGATCTGCAGCCACTTGAGTCCGTGGCGGACATCTGTGCGGCAGCCATCCAGAACGCCAGTTATTTTGACCGCATGAAACAACTGGCTTACGTGGACGGACTCACAGGCATCCATAACCGCCGCTATTTTGAAATGCGCATTGTAGAAGAGCTGGAGCGCGCCGGACGTTTCCAGGGCCGCATGGCCGTCATCATGGTGGACATTGATAATTTCAAACGGGTCAATGACGAATTCGGCCACCTTTTGGGAGATGAAGTGCTCCGCCTGGTAGCCAACCTTCTGAAGCAGCAGCTCCGCAAATCAGACTTGCTTTGTCGTTATGGCGGTGAGGAATTTGCCATTGTGGTGCCGGAGACCACCGGTGAGAACGCCATGCGCGTGGCGGAAAAGCTTAGGCGGCAGATTGAGACCCATCATTTTCCCGGCGTGCCGCGATCGGTCACCATCAGTTGCGGCGTTGCTGATTATCCAACGCAGGGCATCACACGCGATGAAGTTGTAGCAGCTGCTGATGCCGCGCTCTATACGGCAAAGCAGGCGGGACGGAACCGCATTGCCTCCGCCACCACCAAAAGGGAATATTCGGCCACGAATTGAGAGGTAAAGCCAATTCATGAGTTCGTCGCTGGCAACCAGTCCGGGAAAGATTGTTGCTCGTGCTGCCAGCATTCACATTGATCATGCGTGCAATGCCTTCATGCATGATTGCTTTCGGCAATTTGGCATTCACGTGGTGGCTTTGACCGGCGATCCCTCAGCCACGTTCAACAAGCAAAAGTTTGAAGCTTGCGTGCTTCGCCTCTACGATCCGCAGGCGGAAGCCATCCTCAAGGCTGCCCGCAGTTCCAGTTCCAACAAGAACATTGTGATCTACGGCATCGCGCGCAATACGCAGGAAGCTCTCCGCTACTCCAATTACGGCATCAACGCCATTTTTGACGAGCCTCTTGACCGGCAGAGCGTCCTGAAAGTTGTGCGGGCCACGCACCTTCTGGTGATTCATGAATTGCGGAGGTATGTACGCGTGCCGGTGATTGCCGAGGCTACGCTTGAACTCGGGTCCACCACGGCGAAGGTGATGACCGTGGAGGTGAGTTCCGGCGGCATGTCCGTGCGCAGCACAAATCCACTTAGCACAAAAGATGCGGTGCGGGTTTCTGCCCGCCTTCCTGGCCTCGTTAACCTTGATGTGCGCGCTTTTATCAGCTGGGCCAGGCCGGCGGAAAAAGTCTACGGACTCAGATTTGATCCCTCAGACCAGCGGCGGCTCCAGGTGCGGCGCTGGATCGACCAATATTTGGAAATCGTGTAACCTAAACCTACTCCCATCGTATACAAACCGGAGCTTTTATTTCTCATGCCAACCATTGAATTGACAAGGGTCCGCAAGACCTATGACCAGTTTGTCGCGGTCAACGACCTGACCTTCAGCATTGCCGAAGGCTCCGTTTTCGGGCTGCTTGGCCCCAACGGCGCCGGCAAGACCAGCACCATCCGCATGATGATCGGAATTACGGTCCCCGATTCGGGCGAAATCAAAGTCTTTGGCCGTCCTTTCGAGCGCAAGAGCCTGCACAAGATTGGTTATCTCCCGGAAGAGCGCGGCCTTTACAAGAAGATGAAGGTCCTGGATCAGCTTGTCTTCCTGGGAGAACTGCACGGCATGAGTGCAGCGGATGCGCGCAAACAAGCCATTGACTGGTGTGAGCGGCTGGAGATTTCGGAAAAGCTCGACAAGAAAGTAGAAGAGCTTTCCAAGGGCATGCAGCAGAAAATCCAATTCATCGCCTCGCTGCTGCACGACCCCCATTTCATCATCATGGACGAACCTTTCTTCGGACTTGATCCCGTGAACGCCGGTTTGCTGAAAGACGTGATGCTTGATCTGAAGAAGCAGGGCAGGACCATTCTTTTTTCCACCCATCGCATGGACCAGGTGGAAAAACTGTGTGACTCCATCTGCCTGATCAACCATGGTACCTCCGTGCTTCAAGGTACGTTGAAGCAGGTAAAGGCGCAGTATGGCAAGAGTAATGTCCAGATTGAATACGAAGGCAACAGTGACTTCCTGCAGCAACACGAGCTTGTAGGTTCCTACAACAACTACGGCAATTACGTGGAAGTCAGGCTGGCTCCCGGGGCCGACGCGCAGCAGTTGCTGCACGCGGCAGCGCAACGCTCCCGCATTAACAAGTTTGAGCTGGTGGAACCTTCACTGGAAGAAATCTTTATCGAAGTCGTGGGGAAGAACAATGCATAACATCTGGTTGATTGCCCGCCGCGAGTACCTGGAAAGGGTCCGCACACGCTCTTTCATGATCATGACCATTCTCACGCCCTTGCTCATGGGCGGCCTTACCATTGGTCCCGGCTTGCTGGCCGAGCGCATGACCCATCATTCCAGGCACATCGTGGTGGTTGCCTCAGACCAGCAGATGGGCGAGACCATCAGAGGGCAGCTACTGCATGCCGACAAGGAATCTCGTGACAATGCCGAAGCGGCCCGTAAATCGTCTCTCAAGAGAGCACCCGCTGCGCCACCAGAACTTACAGTTGATATCGATACGGGCGCTTCTGCCGAACATCGGACAGAACTCACACGAAGAGTAGAAAGCAAAGACATCGATGGCGTCATCTGGGCGACGGATGATGCCCTGAAGGCGCGCAATATCCCTTTCATCACTCGGGACACCTCCAGCTTTCTCGAAAATGCTGAGGTTCGGCAGAGCATCAGCCAGTCAGTTTCGCGCCATACTTTGCAGGCGCACGGCCTGAACGAGCAGGAGATTCAGGATGTCTTCCGGCCGGTGAAGCTGGACGTGGAGGATGCGGCAGGGAAGACCGGAGCCGACCCTCAGTTCGTCATCATTACCAGCATTGTGATGGTCATGATTCTCTACATGTCGCTGCTGCTCTACGGCATCAACGTGATGCGGGCCGTGCTGGAGGAAAAGACTTCGCGGATCATGGAAGTCATGCTTTCCGTTGCCCAGGCTAAAGAGATGATGGCGGGCAAGATCCTGGGTGTAGGAGCGGTGGGACTTACCCAGATCGGCATTTGGGCGGCAGTCGCGCTGGTCTACATTGTGCCGAATGCCGTTGCCATGCGCGGCCAATTGCAGAACGTGCTTTCTCCCGCTTTGCTGATCTGGTTTGCGGTTTTCTACCTGCTGGGTTTTGCGCTGTACAGCACGCTGTATGCCGCCATGGGGTCCATGGTTAACTCTGAGCAGGAGGCGCAGCAGCTGCAATTTGTGGCCGTGATACCCCTGGTCGCGGCCGTGGCCGTGATGTTCAGTGTCGGTCAGCTGCCCAACTCGCCTTTGGCTATCTGGTTTTCCATGATTCCATTTACCTCGCCGCTTATCATGTTTATGCGAATTGCGGTGAAGACGCCTCCGTTACCGCAGATTCTTCTTTCCGTCGCACTGCTTGTGGGGACCATCTACGGACTGGTTTTGCTCTGCGCCAAGATTTACCGTGTGGGCATCCTCATGTACGGCAAGCGGCCAACGATGCCGGAGATCATGAAGTGGCTCAAATACGCGTGAGATCGGCTTGAGTCAGATAGAATCACCTGCAATGGTATCC